>NZ_JARJBD010000026.1:0-122230 GCF_029269925.1 Rhodococcus sp. T2V | reverse complement strand
CCGAAAGCCCCCCAACCTTGTTGGGGGGCTTTCGGCATTCCACAACACTTTCGCCGACGGCAGCCGTTGCCGCGCACACCTTTTCACCCCGGTGCACCGCCGGCCAGGACCTGCAGCGCCCGTGACGCCAGATGGAGATTCAGGCGTGTGTCGACACTGCGGAGATCACGCCCGGTCAGTTCGTGGATGCGGGACATCCGGTACCGCAGGGTGCTGCGGTGGATCCTGAGGGCTTGCGCGGTCTCGTCGTACTTGCCGCCGCATTCGAGGTATTGGGCGAGGGTGGCCGTCATCGTGCTGCGGTGCTGCCGGTCGTAGTCGAGCAGGGGACCCAGCCATTCCTGCACGAACGCCTCGACATCTCCGGTGCTGCTGTGCGAGTCGAGAATGCGGTAGACGCCGAGTTCGTCGAACTGTGCCACACCGCGGGGCGAGTTCGACTGCTTTCGTATTTCGAGGGCGCGCATCGCGTGGGTGTACGAGTCGCGGAGGGTGCTGGGAGAGGTGCATTCGGATCCGACCCCGACCACACCGACGGCGGGGCCGAGCGACTTCTCCAACGCCGAGAAGACGGTGTTCACTTCCGTCTTGGCGTCCATCACTGCGGCGAGGACGCCGGTTCGGTGCTCGTTGCCGTGAACGAGGAGGGCTGACGAGTCGGTGGCCGTCAGGTGACGACGGAACGCCTCGGCGACGGACTCGACGGATGTGTCGGGACCCCACTGGACGACCAGGACGCGTTGCGGTGTGTGCAGGTCGTAGCCGAGCGCGTCGGCCCGCGAGTAGGCGCTGTCGTCGTCGGTGCCGGCCAGTAGGTCGGCACCCAGGTCGCGGCTCAGCCGTGCCTCCGTCTCGGCGAGCGATCTGCGGTGTGCCATCTCGACGGCGAGCATCGTCCCGGCATGCTCGAGTGCGAAGGTGTCGAGATCGGTGGCGCGGTGATCCGGGTCGGACAGGTACAGGACACCGAGAAGTGTCCGGCCGGGCCGGACTACCTGCACGATCCGGTTGTCGTCCCGCAGCGGCCGACCCTCCATCGCGGCCCGGCGCAGGACGTCGACCCGGTTCCCGCCACCGACCTTGCGGTACCGGGGCGCCGGCCCGGACGCGTCCGGGCCGGACCACACACGAAGATTGCCGAACGCGTCCTCGATACCGACGGCGAGTCCGGTCACCTCGTGGAGGGTCTCGGCGATGGCGGTCTCCTCGGCGCCGGTCGCGGCGAGTCGCCCGAACGTGCTGTGGATCTTCGCTTCCTCCTCGAGCCGCGCGGCTCTCGTGCCGACCGCGGTGATCTCGTCCGTGGCCTCGCGCAGTTGGCGTTCCTGGGTGGCGGCCCGGGAGCGGAGCGACGCGGCGCGCAGGGCAGACCCCGTGTGCTGAATCAACAACTCGAGGAGCGTCGCCTGCACCGGCGTCGGCGGGTAGTCGGCCCGCAGTGTCAGCGACACCGGCCGGGACCACGAATCGTCGAGCAACACGCGGTGCCGCCAGACGTCGTCGTCGGGGACTTCGCCCGTCAGGACGGTCACGGGTTCGACCGAAAAGGGGCCGAGTTCGGGGAGGGCTTCGGCGAGCAGGGACAGGATCTCGTCCCGATTCCCGCAGTCGTGCATGTGTGCGGTCACGGCCAGCACCGCCGACAGGTTCGTGGCCCGCGGGGTGTGATCCACCCTCGGGTCTGGGGCTGCATCCAGATCCATGGCATGGAACTACCCCGTTTTGCGCCGTCGAAACCGGGACGCTGTCCAGTGGTGCCGGATTTCGGGGGATTCTTTCGTTCCGCGGTGACCAGGTGGCGAGACGGATCAGCCGCCAATCTTGGTAACTGAGGGGTGGCACTTATGACCCAATCCAATAATTGGCACGATCCCGATCTGAACATGATTCGCGATGTCGTCGCGCACACGTCGGACGGGTGCGAGGGCTGTCTCGCACTCGGTACCCGCTGGGAGCACCTGATGTTGTGCCTGACGTGCGGCTATGTCGGATGCAGTGACGGATCACCGATGCGCCACGCGCGACATCACGCGGAACGCAGCGGTCATCCGATCGTCCAGTCGCTCCATGCGGGGGACAACTGGCGCTGGTGCTTCGTGCACGACGTCCAGATCTGCACGCCGTATCCGGCGACCGGCGCCCGGGTGGTCGCACCCAGCCTGGTGCCCGGGCCGGCGGACGACCTCAGACACGGTCTCCGTATCGCGAAATCGCAGTGACGACCGCAGACCAGACGGCGTCGGCCCGAACTTCGGGGGGAGCGCCGTCCAGCCAGCATGGCCGCACCGGGCTTCCGCCGGGGCGCGGCGGTGCCGGAAGCGGTCCGGGCACAGCGGCGTAGGCATCCGTTGCCGGCACCGGGACGCAGGCATCGTCGAAGGACGACCGGGACGTCTCCGGGTGCGCGCCGTGCCTGCGTTGCAGAACCTCCTGCCCCTCGCGTCCGCGCAGCAGGAAGAACAGCAGCGGGTCGTCGTCGAGGACCCACGCGGCCTGATACAGCACCGCGGCGGCGTGGCGGCACGGCACGTCCCACTCCTCGCAGGTGCAGGTCGCGTCGGCGTCGAACATCGACGGAATCAGTGACACGTCGACGGCCGCGAGATCCTCGTCGAGTTCGCGGGGGAGCGTCCCACTCGACAACTGGGCGACGTGACCGCTCCGCGACGCGAGAGTCGCGAGCACCTCGCCCCACTGGCGCTCGTCGAGCGGGTCCACCCGGATCCGCACGTGCAGGCTCTCGTCGTCGGTGTGAACGTCCGCGGAGACGAGCCCCGCCGCGAACGTGAGCGGACCGACCAGTCCGCCACGGGCATAGGCGCGTCCGCGTTTCAGCGTGTCCGAGTCGAGCGCGGCCTGTTCGACGTCGTCGACCCAGCGTTGCGCCCACCAGGTCCTGCCGCGCGTGCGGCGGCCCTTCTGCGCGGGGAAGCGGGGATGTGTGACGGCGTCGGTCACAGGTCACCCCCCAAGTCGTAGTCGGGGCTCAGGGCCACCAGCCGGGCGAGTTCGCCGTCGGTCAGCTCGGTGAAGGCGTCGGCTCCGTGCGACAGAACCGAGTCGGCGAGTTGCCGCTTGGACGCGAGCATGGCGGCTATGCGTTCCTCGATGGTTCCCGCGGTGACGAGCCGGTGCACGACAACCGGGTGGGTCTGGCCGATGCGGTACGCACGATCGGTGGCCTGGTCCTCGACCGCCGGGTTCCACCAGCGGTCGAAGTGGACGACGTGATCGGCCCGGGTGAGGTTCAGCCCGGTGCCTGCGGCTTTGAGGGACAGGATCAGGACGGGGACGTCGCCGTTCTGGAAGCGTTCGACGAGGTCCTCCCGGGCCGCGACGGACGTGCCTCCGTGCAGGAACTCGCACGCTACCCCGCGCGTCGTCAGGTGCCGTCGCAGAAGTCGTCCCATCGTGGTGAAGTGGGTGAACACGAGGGAACGCCCGCCCTCCGACAGGTTGGTGTCGATCAGCTCGTCGAGCAGACCGATCTTGTGCGAACGGCCGGTGAGCGCGGCGTGCTCCTGGCCGAGGTACTGGGCGGGGTGATTGCAGATCTGCTTCAGACCGGTCAGCAGCGACACGATGCTGCCGCGCCTCCCGATACCCTCGCTCGTCTCGATCCGCTCCATGGCCTCGCGGACGAGCGCCTCGTACATGCCGGCCTGCTCCGGGGTGAGAGTGACGTCGAGGTCGATCTCCGTCTTCGGCGGAAGCTCGGGGGCGATCCCCGGATCCGACTTCCTGCGCCGGAGGACGAACGGTGAGATCAACGCCGCCAACTCCGGCGCGCGGTTGGGCGTGTCCTCGTCGGCCGAGTCATCGTAGCGGCGCCGGAACTGCGCGTAGGGGCCGAGGAGACCCGGGGTGACGCCGTCGAGGATCGACCAGAGGTCGCTGAGCCGATTCTCCACCGGCGTGCCGGTGAGGGCGACGCGCGCCTGTCCCTGAATGGTGCGCAGCGCCCGCGTCACGGCAGCGGACCGGTTCTTCAGATGCTGGGCCTCGTCCGCGACGACCAGGCCCCACGTCGTCCCGGCGAGAATGTCGCAATCGAGCCGCATCGTCGCGTACGTGGTGAGCACGACGGTGTCGCTGCCGTCCGCGACCGTCTCACCGGGAGGCCGGCGGCCCGGACCGTGGTGGACGAGGACACCGGTGCCCGGTGCGAAACGCTCGATCTCCCGCCGCCAGTTCCCCAGCAGGGATGCGGGACAGACCACGAGCGTGGGTCCTGCCGTGTCCGGGTCTTGCTGCCGGTGCAGGTGAAGCGCGATGAGGGTCAACGTCTTTCCCAGGCCCATGTCGTCGGCGAGGCAGGCGCCCAGGCCCCGTGACGTGAGCCCGGCGAGCCAGCGGAAGCCGGTCAGCTGGTAGTCCCGCAATTGTGCGCGCAGGGCGGCGGGGACCGGCACGGCCTCAGGATCCCCGTCCGACAGCTCCCGCGCCACCGCGGCGGCCGCCCCGTAGGAGTCGACGCGGACGTCGTCCTCGCCGCGACTGGCCCGGCCGGTCAGCGCGGCCCGAAGGGCCTCGACGGCCGTCATGGTTCCGGTCCGTCGCAGGAGGGTCTTTCGTATCGTCTCCGCGTCCGCGACGACGTACCGGTTGCGGAGTTTCACGACTGCCCGCTTCGCCGACGCGAGCTCTTCCATCTCCTTCCGCGTGAGCACGTCTTCGCCCACCGCGACGCGCCAGTCGAAGTCGAAGGCACGGTCGCCGCCGAAAGCGGCTGCGCCCTCCCGAGATCCGGGGTCGCCGAGGATGATGCGGGTCGACGTCTGGGCGACCAGTGCGCGCGGCCAATGGATCTGGACGCCCCGCTCGCGCAGCCGACGGCCGGCGTCCCCGGCGAGGGAGGCAAGGTCGTCGTCCTCGAGCCGGATGCGGTGCGGCGCCTCCGCCCGCAGCAGATCTTCGAGAGGCGCCCAGTCCTGGGCCGCGCGGCGGAGGGCGCCGAGAACCTCGATCCGCGGGTCGGCGGCGAACGCGGACTCGGCGAGCGCCGGATGCCGCCACAGGTCGACGGCGTCGCACACCACTCCGGGCCGCGCGACACCGTGCACCTGGACCGTGGCGTCGAACTCGCTGTCCGACAGATCGATCGCGCCGGGGTCGACGGGGTCGATCCGCAACGACAGTGCGATCGCCGCGGGTGCCAGGGCGTCCGCCCACGTCTGCAGTTCCGGGGAGGGTTCGGCATCCCAGGCCAGGTAGGGGCCGGCGTCGGCGGGCGAGCCGAGTCGCGGGACGGTGTCGACGACCGCGGTGAGGAAGTCGCGCAGAACGTCCACGGCGGCGGGGAGGCGAACTCCTTCGGCGCGCCGATCCCCGAGCGGGATCGCGCGGGCTTCCGGCGGGAGCGCGGCGGCCAGCAGACGCAGGTGCGATGTGTCCTCGTCGTCGAGGGCGCCGAGCCGCCAGACGTCGCGGCCGCGCGGTGTGACCGAGGGCAGGACCTTGCCCGCCTCGAGGTATCCGACGGCGGTGCGGGCGGCGGCGGCCCAGAACGCGACCGATCGGTGCGCCGTGTCGCCCGGCGCCGGCGACAGCAGCATCGGCAGCGCGTCGGCGAGGGAAACATTCTGCGTCGGAACGCTGTTCACCTCTCTGCCGGTGAAGATCCGGGTGCGGGAATCGGCACTCGGTGGCTGCCGCCCGTCCGGTGAATCGCTCCAGAACACCAGGCGGGAGTCGCGGGGAGGATCGGCGGGGACGAAGGTGGCCGCGCAGCCGGCGAGGGTGGGCTCTGCTGTCACTACTGCGCCTTTCGCCGGGTTTACGGTACGCCGTACGTCAACGACGCGGCGCGCGGAATTGTTCCCGGGCGCCGTGGGAAGATCTCGGCATGGGCAGAAGCGCGACACCGGAGGGCGACCCCGCCCGCACCATGGAGTTGCTGTGGGGTGGCGGCAGCACGCCGATCTCGCGTCCCCGCAACGGCAAACCCGGCCTGACCCTCGACCGGATCGTCGAGGCGGCCGTCTCCGTCGCGGATGCGGAGGGGCTGGACGCCGTCTCGATGCGCCGGCTCGCGGCCGAACTCGGCGTCGGGGCGATGTCGCTGTACACGCACGTTCCAGGAAAGACGGAACTGGTCGAGGTGATGCTCGACCGGGCGCTGTCCACGCTCGAACCGGGCGACGACACCGACGCGGGGTGGCGGGAGCGTCTCACGGCCGCCGCGCACGACTATTTCCAACTGCTGTGCGCACACCCGTGGATGCTCGGAGTCGTTGCGCTGAGCCGGCCGGTCCTCGGGCCCGGCGGGATGGCCAAGTACGAGCGGGAACTGCGCGCGGTCGAGGGACTGGGACTGCCGGACCTCGACATGGACTCCGTCGTCACACTCCTCGACAGTTTCGTCGCCGGCGCGGCGCGGGCGGCGGTGGACGCGGCCGCGCTCGCCGCCCGGGGTGAGGCGGACAGCGAGTGGTGGCAGAGCGTCGCGCCGCACTTCGAGAAGGTCTTCGACCCCGAGCGGTTTCCGCTCGCCGCCCGGGTCGGGGCCACGGCGGGGGAGCACCACAACGCCGCGTTCTCGCCCGCGCACGCCTTCGAATTCGGGCTCGCCCGGCTACTCGACGGAGTCGGCGCCCTCATCGTCGGCGGCGGATCCGGCGGGGAGTAGTTCGGCGGGAACGGCCAGCGTGGTCGGTTCGAGACGTCCGCGCAGGGTGACGGTGTCGGTGCATTGCCACCGCGTGCCTTCGTCCTCGGAGGCCGCGGCGATCGCCCGCTCGGACGCGACGACGCGCCCGGGAACATTCTTGGCGAGCTCGGACAACCGCGCCGCCTCGTTGACCGGATCGCCGATCACCGTGTACTCGAAACGTTCGTGGGCGCCGATGTTTCCGGCCACGGCGCGACCGGCCGCCACCCCGATTCCCGCGTCGCATTCCGGTACCTCGGCGGTGAGCCGTCCGCGCAGGACCCGAGCGGCGGACAGGGCCGCACCGGTGTGGTCGTCGAGCGCCATCGGTGCCCCGAAGATGGCCAGCGCGGCGTCGCCTTCGAACTTGTTGACGAACCCGCCCCGCCGGTCGACCTCGTCGACGACGACGTTGAAGAACCGGTTGAGCAGATCCACGACCTCCGCCGGAGACCGGGTGGCCGCGATCGTGGTGGACCCGATGATGTCGACGAACAGCACCGCCACGTCGCGTTCCTCCCCGCCGAGTTCGGGGTTGTGCCGAAGCGCCTGCGACGCCACGTCCTGCCCGACGTGCCGCCCGAAGAGGTCGCGGATCCGCTCACGTTCGCGCAGTCCCTCGACCATGCGGTTGAACCCGGTCTGCAGCGCGCCGAGTTCGGTGCCGTCGTACACGACGACCTCGGCATCGAGATCGCCGTCGGCCACCTTCGCCATGCCCTGCGCCACCGAGCGGATGGGCGCCTCGGTGGCGCGCACACTGATCACCACCAGCAGCAGACCGAACAGCAGGATCACACCACCGAGCGCGAGGATCGACACCGCGAGGCTGGTCGGGCTCGCCGGACGGAGGAAGCTGAAGATCGCGATGAGCATCAGGCCCAGCACGGGAACGCCCGTCCCGAGGATCCACGCCAGCGCCGTGCGGCCGGTGATGCCGAGCGTGCGGCGGGGTTGCGGTCCGTCCGATCCGAGTGCGCGGGCGGCGATGGGACGGAGCGCGAACTCCGTCAGCAGGTAGCAGAACGCACACACCGTGATGCCGGCCATCGCGATCGTGAACGCGACCTTCGGGATGGTCTGGGGATCGATGAGGCCGTACAGCGTCGTGAAGAAGACCAACCCGATGCCCCACAGTGCCGCCTGGACCCGGGTCAGGCGCCACGGGGCGCGGAACGCCGCCGACCGGTCGTGTTCGGTGGGCACGTCGTCCTCCGTTGCCCATCGCAGATCCGACACCAGGCGCTTGGTGCCCCAGGTCACGCCGATCAGCACCGCGGACAGCACGAACACCGGCACTGCGACGAAGTTGGCGATCGCGAACTCGCTCGCCCACACACTCGGCCCGGGGACGACGACGCTGATGAGCAGGCAGGTGATCACCGCACCGACGAGATTCGTGAACACCAGCGGCGCGGTCAGCAGCAACTGGACACGGATGCGGCGCCGGCGGGGACTCTCGTCCGGCGATCCCAGCAACCACGACCCCAGCGGGGCGACGGATCGGCGAGGGCTGAGCATAGTCATTCGAGACTAGTCGGCACGATCCCTTAGGGTGGGCGGGTGCGCCTAGTGATTGCCAGATGCCGAGTCGACTACGTAGGCCGTTTGACGGCACATCTGCCCACCGCTCGTCGCCTGTTGTTGATCAAGGCCGACGGTTCCGTGAGCATCCACGCCGACGACCGCGCCTATAAACCCCTGAACTGGATGAGCCCGCCCTGCTGGCTCGTCGAGGACTCGGTCGAGGACGCCGAAGCCCTGTGGGTCGTGACCAACAAGGCCGGTGAGGAACTGCGGATCACGATCGAGGAGATCGAGCACGACTCCCGGCACGAACTCGGCGTCGATCCCGGGCTCGTCAAGGACGGTGTCGAAGCGCACCTGCAGGAGTTGCTCGCCGAACACGTGGAAACGCTCGGCAACGGCTACACATTGGTCCGGCGTGAATACATGACGGCGATCGGTCCGGTCGACCTGCTGTGCCGGAACGCTGACGGCGCGTCCGTCGCCGTGGAGATCAAGCGCCGCGGCGACATCGACGGTGTCGAGCAACTCACGCGGTACCTCGAACTGCTCAACCGCGATCCGCTGCTCGCGCCGGTGAGCGGCGTCTTCGCCGCCCAGCAGATCAAGCCGCAGGCCAAAACCCTTGCCACCGACCGCGGAATCCGGTGCCTGGTGCTCGACTACGAAGCGCTGCGCGGCACCGAGAGCACCGAGTTCCGGCTCTTCTGAAGGCCTAGGCTGAACCCGTGCCCCGTCGTAAACCGCAGCGGAAGAACCCGCGCCGCAGTGCGCCCCCGGACAATTCCGAGGGCTCGCTGTTCGGCAGTGCGCTGATGCGTCAGGAATCCGGTCCCGCGGGCGACGCGGACGAGAGCTACATCGTCCGCACCATCCCCGGGGCCCGGGCGACCAAGTCGTACCGGTGCCCGGGCTGCGATCACGACATCCGGCCCGGTGTCGCCCACCTCGTCACCTGGCCCGCCGACTACGGCGGAGCCGAGGACCGGCGGCACTGGCACACCGGGTGCTGGTCGGGACGCAGCACCCGGGGCCTCACCCGCAGGTGGTCCTAGCTTCCGGTCTTCACCGTTCGCTGACCCGCAGGCCGGTTCGCCGGGGTCTTCTCGACGGTGGAGAGCACCGCGGTGTCCTCGTCCGAGTTGTCCGTCTCGTCCCCGGACTTCTTCCCTGACGCGTTCGACCCGGACTCGCCCGACTCGGTCTTGCGGTCCGCTGCGCCGTTCGGTGCCGACTGGCTGTTCGGGTTCTCGTTCGGGCGCTTCTCGGAATTCGACGCCGCGGTGTCGGGCTGCGCGTCCAGGAGTTCACTCTCCCGGTTGACCGACGCCAACATGGCGGGAACCGAATCGAGCTGCCCTCGAATGCCCAAGAGCTGCGCCAGGATCCGGCCGCGGAGCACGCGAAGCTCTTCCGCGAGTTCCTTGGCGTGGGCGATCTTGCGCTCCGACTGGTCGGTGGCCGCCTGCAGCCTGCGCTCCGCCTCGTGCGTGGCGTCCGCGAGACGGCGCTGTGCCTCGGCCTTGCTGGTGGACTCGAGCTCGTTCACCGCCGTGATCGTCTTCTGGCGGCGCTCGGACATCGAGAGGTCGAAGTCTTCCTGAACCTGCGAGCGACGCAGTTCGGCCTCGGCGGCGAGGCGATCGCGCTCGGACTGCGCGGCCTCGACGATCTTCGCCGCCTCCGTGCGGGCCTTCGCCATGGTCTGCTCGTGCTGAATCTCGAGCGCGCTGCGGCGGTCTTCGAGTTCCGCGACCAGCGACTCGTACTGGCCGCGGAGCTGCGCGCCCTCCTGCTCGGCGACGGAGATCGTCTCGGCGGCGTCGGCCTCGGCCTTCGCGCGCACCTCGGACGCCTCGTCCGACGCGAGCCGGAGCATGCGCGAGATGCGGTCGCTCATTCCCTCCGCGGTGGTCGGCGGAACCGACAGGCGGTCGACGTCCTTGCGGAGATCGTCGATCTCGTCCCGCGCGTCGTCGAGTTGCTTGGCGAGGTCCCGCGCCTGCGCCGCCGCGGCGTCGCGGTCGGCGGCAGTGACGCGGAGCTCGGCGTCGAATCGCTCGAAGTAGTTGCGTACCTCGTCCCGGTCGAATCCCTTACGCACGGTGGAGAAGGGAAGGGGGATCGAACCACGGTCCTGCTCGTTTACCATGGCCGCCAATCTACCTGGGCAAAGTAGAACTTGTCTCTGCGCCTGGTACCCGGCGGCCGGTCACAGCTCTAGTGGGCCGCCGACGGTTCGACCAGCTCGACGAGAACTCCGCCCGCGTCCTTCGGGTGGACGAAGTTGATGCGCGAGTCGGCGGTTCCGCGGCGGGGTGCGTCGTACAGCAGCCGGACGCCGCGCTCGCGCAACTGCGCGGAGATGGCGTCGATGTCGGTGACGCGGTACGCCAACTGCTGGAGACCGGGACCGCTGCGATCGATGAACTTGGCGATGGTCGAGTTCTCGTTCAACGGCGCGAGAAGCTGTAGCGCGGTGCTGCCCGCGGGAGCGCCGACGACGCTCAGCATCGCTTCGCGCACGCCCTGCTCCTCGTTCACCTCTTCGTGTGTCGACACCATGCCGAGGTGCTCGGAGTACCACGCGATGGCGGCGTCGAGGTCGGGAACGGCGATGCCGACGTGGTCGATGGCGGTCACCAGATCCGAGGACAGCGGCGACGTGGACTGGGTGGGGGAGGACTGTGTCATGGTCCCGACGTTAGCGCTACCGTTTCGGTAGTTCTCGTCGGGATGTGACTTCCGTCGCCCGGCACCCGCCCATTCGTCTCACACGGAGGAAATCGTGACCAGTTCTGTGATCGTCGCCGGAGCCCGGACCCCGATGGGCCGGTTGCTGGGTTCGTTGAAGGATGTGTCGGGTTCCGATCTGGGTGGGGTGGCGATTCGCGGTGCGCTGGAGAAGGCGGGCGTCGCCCCCGAACAGGTCGAGTACGTGATCATGGGCCAGGTGCTCACGGCGGGGGCCGGTCAGATCCCGGCGCGGCAGGCCGCCGTGGCCGCCGGGATCGGGATGGACGTGCCTGCGCTGACGATCAACAAGGTGTGCCTGTCGGGGATCGACGCGATCGCGTTGGCGGACCAGCTGATCCGGGCCGGCGAGTTCGACGTCGTCGTCGCCGGCGGCCAGGAGTCGATGTCGCGTGCCCCGCACCTGCTGGAGAAGTCGCGGGAGGGGTTCAAGTACGGCGACGTCACGATGCGCGACCACATGGCGTTCGACGGGTTGTACGACATCTTCACCGATCAGGCGATGGGCAGCCTGACGGAGGCGAAGAACGCGGAGGACGGGCAGCGGATCAGCCGGGAGGAGCAGGACGCGTTCGCGGCGGCGTCGCACCAGAAGGCGGCGCGCGCCTGGAAGGACGGTGTCTTCGACGACGAGGTCGTGCCGGTTCCGGTGCCGCAGCGCAAGGGCGATCCCGTGCTCGTCGGCTCCGACGAGGGCGTGCGGGGCGATACGACCGCCGAGTCGCTGGCCAGGTTGCGGCCGGCGTTCAGCAAGGACGGCACCGTCACCGCCGGGTCGGCGTCGCAGATCTCGGACGGCGCGGCCGCCGTCGTCGTGATGAGCAAGGCGAAGGCTCAGGAGCTGGGGCTGTCCTGGATTGCGGAGATCGGGGCGCACGGGGTGGTGGCGGGCCCGGATTCGACGCTCCAGTCCCAGCCGGCGCGGGCCATCGCGAAGGCGTGCGCCAAGGAAGGGATCGACCCGAAGGACCTGGACCTGGTGGAGATCAACGAGGCCTTCGCTGCCGTCGGGATCGCGTCGACGCGTGAGCTGGGCCTGGATCCGGAAATCGTGAACGTCAACGGCGGCGCGATCGCGATGGGGCATCCGCTGGGGATGTCGGGTGCGCGGATCGCACTACATCTGGCACTCGAGTTGCGCCGTCGCGGCGGCGGCGTGGGCGCGGCGGCACTGTGCGGTGGAGGCGGTCAGGGTGACGCCCTGATCGTCCGCGTCCCCAAGGCTTGACAGACGACGGTCCGTGGTGGTGTGCCTCACACCACTACGGACCGTCGTAGATGGTCGGGCACAATGGTCGGCATGGCGAACGTCTTCGATCTCAGCACCACGGCCAAGCGCTTCCGATTTGTCGCAATTCTGGAGGCATTCACCTGGCTCGGCCTCCTCATCGGCATGGCCTTCAAGTACCTGCCCGCCGACGGCAACGAGATCGGCGTGAAGATCTTCGGCCCGATCCACGGCGGCGTCTTCGTCCTGTACCTGCTCGTCTCGCTGTGGACCGCGCGCAAGCTGAGCTGGAACCTGGTCACCGTCTTCTGGGCGCTCGTCGCCAGCGTCCCGCCGTTCGGCACCGTCGTGTTCGAGGTCTGGGCGGCCCGCACCGGCCGCATGGCCGAACTGTCCCGGACCGGCGAGGCGAAGAGCGAACCGTCGCTCGTCTGACCGAGTCCGCGGTAGGCACGGCCCGCATTCCGGCGCGCGCTCGAATCGTGACAAACTGGTGGACGTGACTCGACCAGGTTCTCGTCCGTCAGCGCGTTCCTCAGCAGTGGCCGCAGCCATGAGCGGAGCAGTCGATCTCTCCGCCCTCAAGGAGCGTGCGGCCGCTCCGCCCCCGCCTGCGCCCGCACCCGCCGGGGACGGCGCCGCCCCGGCCGCCCCCGGCGGCACCGGCCTCGCACCCGTCATCGACGTCACCGAGGCGACGTTCGAGGCGGAGGTCCTCGTCCGGTCCCAGCAGGTCCCGGTCGTCGTGGACCTGTGGGCCACCTGGTGCGAGCCGTGCAAACAACTCTCACCCCTGCTCGAGAAGCTGGCACACGAGGCCGGTGGCACCTGGGTGCTCGCCAAGGTCGACGTCGACGCCAACCCGCGCATCGCGCAGGCCTTCGGCGTCCAGTCCGTCCCGACCGTCGTCGCCATCGCCGGCGGCCAACCGCTCGCCGACTTCCAGGGTGCACAGCCCGAACCGCAACTGCGTCAGTGGCTCGCCGCGGTCCAGCAGGCGACCGCTGGAAAACTGTCCGGACCCCCTGCCGGCAACGGCGACGCGGACGAGCCCGAGCCGGAGGACCCGCGCTTCGTCGCGGCCGAGGCGGCACTCGACGGGGGCGACCTGGTCGCAGCCGAAGCCGAGTTCCAGAAGATCCTCGACGCGGAACCGGGCAACGCGGAGGCGCAGGGCGCGATCCGCCAGGTACGTTTCCTCGCCCGCGTGCAGTCCGTCGATCCCGGTGCCGTCGCCGCGGCGGACGCCGCCCCCGCCGACATCGACGCCCAGTTGCAGGCGGCGGACGTGGAGCTCTACTCCCAGGCGCCCGACGCCGCGTTCGCCCGCCTCATCGGTGTCGTTGCCCGCAGTGCCGGCGACGACAAGACCCGGGTTCGGACGCGTCTGCTGGAATTGTTCGAACTGTTCGACCCGGCCGAGCCGGTCGTCATGACCGCGCGCCGTAAACTCGCCGCGGCACTGTACTGACGAGGAACCGGGGTGAGTGCTTCCGGCGCTCACCCCGGTCGCCCCGACCCCGACGGCGATCAGCTGCGAACGCGCTCCACCCGTCCGACCAGAAGGACGTAGGACGCGATCCCGACCGCGGTCACCACGGTCATGTAGACGAATCCCGGAGCGAAACTGTCGTCGGTGACGAGCAACCCGATGACGATGGGCGTGGCGATCGACGACAGGTTGCCGATGAAGTTGAACATTCCGCCGGTCAGCCCGAGCAGCCGTTCCGGTGCAAGTGCCGACACCAGCGACCACGTGATCGACGCGAGTCCGTTGCCGAAGAAGGCGATGGACAGGAACACGATCACCATCGCGGTCGAGTCGGTGAAGTTCGCGCCGATCATCGCGACGGTCAAGAGCAGTCCGACGATGATCGGACCCTTCCGGGCGACTCCGAGAGAGACCCCCTTGCGCAGCAGGAAGTCCGAGAACACCCCGGAGAACAGCACACCGACGAGCGCCGCGACGAACGGCAGCGACGCGAGGAATCCGGACTTGATGTAATCCATGCCCCGGTACTCGACGAGGTAGGTGGGGAACCAGGTGAGGAAGAACCACAGCGTCGACGTGAGGCAGAACTGCCCCAGGTAGATGCCCCACAGCTTGCGCCTGCCGAGGACCGTCGCGACGTCGTTGCGGGTCACGGCCGGCCGTTCCGGTTGCTGCTCGTCCACGAGGTCGACGAGTCCGCCGCCGTCTCGGATCAGGTCGATCTCGGCGTCGTTCGCGCGGGAGTCGCGTGGTTCGCGGTAGAACGCGTACCAGATGGCGCCCCACACCGCGCCGACCGTTCCGGTCACGATGAACACCCAGTGCCAGGACAGCACGGACTGCAGCCAGGACAGGAACGGGGTGAGCAGGGCCAGTCCGATGAACTGTCCGGACGTGTAGAAGCCGATCACCGTCGCCCGTTCGCGCTCGGGGTACCAGGCCGTCGCGACGCGGTTGTTGATCGGATACGCGGGCGCCTCGAACACGCCGACCAGCAGTCGCAACGCGATGAGCGCCACGAATCCGCCGATGACGCCCATGAACGCGGTCGCCACCGACCACAGGATGAGGCACGCGGGGTAGAGCACTCTCGGGGGTATCCGGTCGACGAGCCAGCCGCCGGGGATCTGCAGCGCCGCGTACGTCCAGCCGAAGGCGGACAGCAGCAGACCCTGCTGAGCCTTGGAGAGATCCATCTCGTCCGCGATCGCGGGCATCGCGATCGACAGATTCGCCCGGTCCATGTAGTTGATGACCACGGTCACGAACAGCATGACCGCGATGAGGACGCGCGCCTTCGACGCCTGCGCCGCGACCGACGTGGAGCGGCCGATCTTCTGGGTCTGCACCATCTCTCTCACCACTCCTGCCCTCACCACTCCGCGAAGGATCCGTCGCTGTGACGCCACACCGGGTTGCGCCAGCGGTGGCCCTCGGCCGCTCGTTCGATCACGTACTCCTCGTTCACCTCGATGCCCAGGCCCGGTCCGGTCGGGATGCGGACCTGACCGTCCGCGTACGTGAACACGGACGGGTCGACGAGGTAGTCGAGGAGATCGTTCGACGTGTTGTAGTGGATGCCGAGGCTCTGTTCCTGGATGGTCGCGTTGTAACAGCCCGCGTCGATCTGCAGGCACGTGGCCAGTGCGATCGGCCCGAGCGGGCAGTGCAGGGCGAGCGCCACGTCGTACGCCTCGGCCATGTGCGCGATCTTCCGAGCCTCGGTGATGCCGCCGCAATGCGACGGGTCGGGCTGGATGATGTCGACGGCCCCGGAAGCGAGAACCGACTTGAAATCCCAGCGGGAGAACAATCTCTCACCCAGTGCGATCGGGATCGGCGACTGCCGGAGCACGTCGACGAAACCGTCCACGTGCTCGGAGAGCACGGGCTCCTCGACGAACATCAGCCGGTACGGTTCGAGTTCCTTCAGCAGCACCTTCGCCATCGGCTTGTGCACCCGGCCGTGGAAATCGACGCCGATGCCGATGTTCGGTCCCACGGCGTCGCGCACGGCGGCGACGTTGGCGAGACACCGGTCCACCTTGTCCCAGGAGTCCAGGTACTGCAGTTCCTCCGTGCCGTTCATCTTCACCGCGGTGAACCCGCGGTCGACGACCTCCCGCGCCGCCTTCGCGGTGTCCGCGGGGCGGTCGCCGCCGATCCAGGAGTAGACCTTGATCCGGTCCCGGACCCGGCCGCCGAGGAGTTCGTAGGCCGGCACGCCGAGGGCCTTGCCCTTGATGTCCCACAGGGCCTGGTCGATGCCGGCCAGCGCACTCATGTGGATACCGCCGCCGCGGTAGAACCCGGCCCGGTACATGACCGTCCACAGATCCTCGATCTGCGTCGGATCCTGCCCGATCAGGTAGTCGGACAGTTCCTCCACCGTGGCGGCGACGGACGCCGCCCTGCCCTCGAGCACCGGCTCGCCCCAGCCGACCACGCCGTCGTCCGTCTCGATCCGCAGGAACAGCCACCGCGGGGGCACGGCGTACGTGGTGAGTGACTTGATCTTCATGGAGTCCTCCTGTGCGGGGCCGTGGTGGTGGCCCCGGTCGTCGTCGGTGTCGGTTCAGGCGGCGTCGGCCGACCAGATGTTCATCAAGGCGATGGCGCGGTCGCGGACGGTGCCGGCGCTGTCGCCGGGCCGGTAGAGGCAGGTGCCGAGTCCCGCGCCGCCCGCGCCTGCGGCGGCCCAGTCGGCGAGGTTGGTCCGGTCGACGCCGCCGACGGGCAGCAGTTCGACGTCCGCGGGCAGGACGGCCCGCCACGCCCGCATCCCGGCCGTCCCGACCGAGTCGGCGGGGAACAGTTTGATGCTGCGCGCGCCCGCCCCCACTGCGCTGAACGCCTCGGTGGGGGTGGCCGCCCCCGGGTACGGGTGCAGGTTCCGGGCGACGGCAGCGCTGATGACCTCGACGTCGCTGTTGGGGGAGACGATGATCCGGGAACCGGCCGCCTCGGAGCGGATCACGTCGTCGACGCTGAGGACGGTGCCGGCGCCCACGACGCAGACGTCGCCGACGGCCGTCGCCAACCGCTCGATCGAGTCGAACGGCCGCGGGGAGTTCAGGGGGACCTCGATCGTCGTGAAACCGGCGTCGACGAGGGCGGAACCGACTGCGACGACCTCCTCCGGGGTGATGCCACGCAGAATGGCGATCAATCCGGTGGTCGTCGTGGTGGCAGAGGCACTCACAGGGTCTCCTTCTCGGGATTCGTGGATGGTTCCGGGTCGAGCAGTCCCGCATCGATCGCCACGCGCCACAAACCCTGCGCGGCCGCCTCCTCCGCGACGATGTCGGCGGCCACGCCGTGGACGCGCAGTCCCGCCGCATAGCGTCGGCAGAGATCGGCGTTTCCGCACAGCAGGATCCGGTGTCCGGCGTCGTAGTGGGGCAGGAGGTGCCGGACCTCGTCGGCGATGATCACGCCGGAGACGTAGTCGGGAAGCGACGCCGGATCGAGGAGTCCGTCGAGCACCAGCGCCCGTGCCCCGAACAGTTCCGCGGGCAATCCGCGCGAGGGTGCCGACGTTCCCGAGGCGAGGCCGCGACCGAAGGCGGCGTCGTCCCGCACCCCGGTGGTTGCGGTGCGGCCGAGGATGCCGTGCTGCATCACCAGGCCGTACAACTCGCCGGACATCGCCGTGGCGAACGAGACGATCTTGCGATCCTCGACGCGTGCCCACTTGCTGTGCGTTCCGGGGAGCACGACGGTCCGCGGACCGTCGGTCGGCGGGAGCAGGCCCAGGGCCCCGATGATCTGCGTCTCCTCGCCCCTCATCACGTCGCCGGGCACCGAACCGTCGGCGGCGGACGCGACGCGCAGGCCGGGCACGAGGTGCAGAACTCCGCGGGGGTGGGGGACCGCCGTCAGGTCGCCGGCGCCGATGGCGAGATCGGTCGGAGTCGTCAGGTAGCCGGCTTCACGCCAGCCCTGGGCGCTGCCCACCATGCCGCACGCGATCGCGGGGAGATCGGGGGTGGCCGCGATCCAGTCGCCACAGGCCTCGGCGAACGCGGCCTCGTAGGCGCGGGTGCGCGATTCCGGGTCGTCTCCGGTGGTGCCGAGCAGTCCGAAATCGGGCCTGCGAACGTCCAGAATGCGGCCGCCGTCGCCGAGGAGCCAGGCGCGCTGCGAAGACGTGCCCCAGTCGAGGGCGATCAGGCGCGGTGGTGATGTGTCGGGGGTGTTCTGGATCACGCGAACTACTATCGGATGCAAATCCCATAATGACGAACATGGTCCCTATATGTGGGACAGTGGGGTGTGGCCGAACCGACGAACGACATTCCCCCCGGCACCCAGACGCTGGCCCGGGGGCTCGCAGTAATCCGTGCCGTCTCCGACGGCGCGCAGGATCTCCGCGCGGTCGTCGACCACACCGGGCTGGGGCGCAGCACCGCGCACCGGCTCGTGCAGTTGCTGGTCCACGAGGGCTATCTGCGCAGCGGAAGCCGCGGCTACACCCTCGGCCCGACGCTGATCGAACTCGGTTTCAAGGCCCTCCACGGCAACCCGCTTCCCGTGGTCGCGCGCCCGATCCTCGAGGAGTTGTCGGCGCACGTGCACGACACGGTGCACCTGGCGGTCGAGGACGGTGGCTCGGTGCTGTACCTGGACAAGCTGCCCGGATCGCGCGGCGCCGAGATGCGCTCGCGCATCGGTCACCGCATGCCGCTGACCCGCGCAGGGGTCGGGAAGGCCCTGCTGCTCGACTCGGCCGAGCGCTGGGATGCGCTGTACGAGAGCGACGCCGCGCAGGCTCCGCGACCACTGGCGCGCGGACACGGAGGGCAGGCCGGCTTCCGCAAGCGGATGGAGGACTACGCGCGGATCGGAGCGGCCATGGACCTCGAGGACAACGAACCCGGAATCCGCTGTGTCGCGGCCCCGGTGCGGGACGCGTCGTGCGCGATCGTCGGCGCGATCAGCGTGTCGGCCACGAGCCCGTACATGCCCGACGAGCGGATGCGCGGGCTCGTGCCGGTCGTGTGCCGGGCCGCCGGACGGATCTCCGCGGCGCTCGGCTACCGGGAGATCTGAGCCGGCGACCGGTCAGCGGTACCGGCCCTCGCAAGCCTGCTCGCCTCCGAGCACTCCGGTGCGGAAGGCGTCGACCCGGGAGAACCCGCTCGGCACGGTCTCCCCGTTCACGTCACTGGCGGCGAGTCCGTCGGTGAGCAGTCCCGAGACCGCCTCGTCGAGGTCGCCGGGCGACAACCACACGCTGCCCTCCGCCAGGGTGGCCGGACTGGCCGGGCTCAGCGCGCTGGTGACGACACCGGACAGGCAGGCGGCCCGCAGCGCGGTCTGCGGCGAGTGCAGATCGTCGCCCCGGTCCCGCTGCAACGCCAGGGTGTACCGCGAGGCGAGCAGGACGTACGCGTTGTAGTCGCCGGTGAGCTTGGTCTGGAACAGTTCACGACGGCCCGGGCGTCCCGGTGTGCCGCGTTCGGCGAGGGCGTCGACACTGACCCCGATCGTGTTGGTGGCCGGGCAGTACGACACCGGTTCCGTCGCGTCGGCGTCCGCGCAGCCGAGGTCGGCGCCGTCGAGTTGCAGTGTGGGCGGATCGCTGAGATCGAAGATCTGCTGGAACGACGTGAAGAACGCCTCGACGGACTCGTCGGTGACGGGAAGTTCACCGTCGTCGGTGTCGTCGGCGAAGCGCTGCGGCAGATCCGCGCGCCGCGAGTCGATCTCCTTCTCGTCGATGCGCGTGCACGCTGCCGGGCCGTCCGTGAATCCGATCTGGGTGGCGGTGACTCGTTCGAACGCCGAGCCGTGCACGTTGTCCGGATCGTTCGGGTCGGTGTCACCGATCGCCACCGCCGACGCCAGTACCTTGTTGAGGCCGTCCGACGTGTTCAGCGTGAAATGGGGCGCCTTGTCTTCCGCGATGTGCCGCATGAATGCCCCCGCGAAACAGTCGGCCTGCTGTTCCCGCACGATGCCGCCGCCCACGTTCTCGTCGGCGATTCCCGCCTTCGTCTGGACGGCGTGCCCGTACTCGTGAGCCAGCACGAAGACGGCGGCGACGATGCCGAATTTCTCCACGACCTCCGGCAGCAGCAGCGCCCGGTCCCAGCCGATGGTGTGGTCGGTGCTGCAGTAGCCGGCGTTGAGGAGTTCCTCGGTGCTGTCCCCGCAGAACCGGGGGCCGTCGGAATCCCGCGGATCCCAGGAGATCAGCTCCTCCACCGGCTCGAACTTGCGCTGGAACAGTGCCGGGAACTCGGTGCGCCAGTAACTCTCGATGTCGCTCACCGCGTTGGCCGCCATCGTGTCGATCTCACCGCCGTCGGTGCCGGTGACCGGGAGGTCGGCGTCGGGCGCGCCCTTGCGGGCACCGCTCGGACCCGACGTGGCATCGAGGCCCGCCACCTTGAACGGATCGTCGTAGATGGACGCGGCCTCACCGTCCACCGAACGCGTGCACCCCGACAGCACGACGGCAGTCGTGGCCAGAACGCCCAAGCTCGCAGCCCACAGCCGACGTCGGGTCAGCAAGGCCGTGCCTTCATCAACGCTCCAGACTCATCCAGATCGCGCCGTTCGCGGGCAGTGCCACCTCCGCGGAGGCGGGACGGCCGTGCCACGGCTGCGAAGTTGCCGTCACCGCACCGAGATTTCCCCAACCCGATCCTGCGTAGACCTCGGCGTCGGTGTTGAGAATTTCACGCCATTCGCCCCGTTCTGGCAAGCCCACACGATAATTCGCGTGCGCGGAACCCGAGAAATTGAACAGGCACGCCAGAATCGACCCGTCGGTGCCGTAACGCAGGAAGCTCAGGACGTTGTTCGACGTGTCGTTGGCGTCGATCCAGGAGAACCCGCCCGGTGACGTGTCGAGCGTCCACAACGCCGGGTGCTCGCGGTACGTGGCGTTGAGGTCGTGGACGAGCCGGAGCAGACCGCGGTGGAAGCCGCCCGTATACGGGTCGTCGAGCTGATACCAGTCGAGTCCGCGTTCCTCGGACCACTCCGCGGTCTGCCCGAACTCCTGACCCATGAACAGCAGTTGCTTGCCGGGGTGCGACCACATGTACGCCAGCAGGGCCCGCACGCCGGCGGCCTTCGACCAGTCGTCGCCGGGCATCCGCGTCCACAGCGTGCCCTTTCCGTGCACCACCTCGTCGTGGCTGATGGGGAGTAGATAGTTCTCGCTCCACGCGTACATCAGGGAGAACGTGATCTCGTGATGGTGGTAGCTGCGGTGGACGGGATCGTGCGCCAGGAACCCGAGGGTGTCGTGCATCCACCCCATGTTCCATTTCATGTTGAATCCGAGTCCGCCGACGTTGGTCGCGCGGGTGACACCCGGCCACGCCGTCGATTCCTCGGCGATGGTGACGACCCCGCGGTGCTGCTTGTGGACCGTGGCGTTGGTCTCCTGCAGGAAGGCGACCGCCTCGAGGTTCTCCCGGCCGCCGTGGATGTTCGGCATCCAGCCGCCCTCCGGCCGCGAATAGTCGAGGTACAGCATCGACGCGACCGCGTCGACGCGCAGACCGTCCACGTGGAACTCGTCGAGCCAGTACAGCGCGTTGGCGACGAGGAAGTTGCGGACCTCGCGACGCCCGAAATCGAACACGTACGTTCCCCAGTCGAGTTGCTCGCCGCGCTGGGGATCGCTGTGCTCGTAGAGCGGTGTGCCGTCGAACCGGGCCAGCGCCCACTCGTCCTTGGGGAAGTGGGCAGGCACCCAGTCGACGATGACGCCGATGCCGGCGGCGTGCAGGTGGTCGACGAACCACCGGAAGTCGTCGGGCGAGCCGAACCGTGAGGTGGGCGCGTAGTACGACGTCACCTGGTACCCCCAGGACCCGCCGAACGGGTGCTCGGCGACCGGCAGCAGTTCGACGTGCGTGAACCCCGTCTCCGTGACGTGGGCGGCGAGTTGCTCGGCCATCTCGCGGTAGTTCAGCCCCGGACGCCACGAACCGAGATGCACCTCGTACACGCTCATCGGGGACTGCGCGGGCTCGGTGGCCGCCCGCTGGGCCAGCCAGTCGGCGTCGTTCCATTCGTACGTGCTCACCGACACCCGGGACGCGGTCGCGGGAGGGACCTCCGTCGCGAAGGCCATGGGGTCGGCCTTGTCGCGCACACTGCCGTCGGGGCCGTGGACCCGGAACTTGTACAGGTCGCCGACCTCGATACCGGGGACGAACAACTCCCACACCCCGGTCGACCCGAGCACCCGCATCGGGAAGTTCCGGCCGCTCCACCCGTCGAAATCGCCGATGACGCTCACCCCGCGGGCATTGGGAGCCCACACGGCGAACGACGTGCCGGTGACGGTGCCGTCGGGGGTGTCGTAGCGGCGGCGGTGTGCGCCGAGGATCTCCCACAGCCGCTCGTGCCTGCCCTCACCGAACAGGTGCAGGTCGAGTTCGCCGAGCGTCGGCAGGAACCGGTAGCCGTCGGCGGAGACGTCGTTGTGACCACCCGGCCACGTCGTGGACAGCCGGTAGTCCATCAGATCCCGGTACGGCACCAGCGCGCCCCACACACCGTGCGCGAGGTGTTCCAGCGAGAAACTCGTCCCGCCGATGACGGCGTCGACGGCCTCGGCGTAGGGGCGCAGCGCGCGGATCACCGTGCCCTCGGGATGTGGGTGCGCGCCCAGGATCGAGTGCGGGTCGTGGTGCTCGCCCCGGGCCAGCAGGTCGAGGTCGGCGGCGTCGGGTGCGATGGCGACAGGCGGTTCGACGGTCACTATGTACCTCCGCGGTAGGCCAGCTTCGTTCTGGCCGGATAGGGAATCGACGGCAATGCCAGGATATGGGCCACGGCCCGCCACGGTTCGAGGCGCACGAAGTTGGTCTGCCCCCAGTGATACTGCTCCCCGGTGACCTCGTCGAGCACGGTCAGGTGGTCGTGCCAGTCGCGGCCGAGCGCCGGCATGTCCAGCCACACGTTGCCCTGCTCGGCGCCGTACGGGTTGAGGTTGATCACCGTCAGCACGGCGTCGCCTGTGGTGGCATCGAACTTGGAGTACGCGATCAGGGCGTCGTTGTCGACGTGGTGGAAATGGATGTTGCGCAACTGCTGCAGCGCCGGATGCTGCCTGCGGATCCGGTTGAGCGCGGTGATCCACGGTTCCAGGGACTCGCCGCGGGCGGCCGCTCCCTCGAAGTCGCGGGGGCGCAGCTGGTACTTCTCCGAGTCGAGGTACTCCTCACTGCCCGGACGCACCGGAACATGTTCGTACAGTTCGTAACCCGAGTACACGCCCCACGTGGGCGACAGGGTCGCCGCCAGCGCGGCACGCAGCGCGAACATTCCCGGACCGCCGGTCTGCAGGCTCTCGTGCAGGATGTCCGGGGTGTTGACGAAGAGGTTGGGGCGCGCCTCGTCGGCCTTGGCGGCGATCTCCTTGCCGAACTCCGTCAACTCCCACTTGGCCGTCCGCCACGTGAAATACGTGTAGGACTGCGTGAACCCGCGGCGGGCGAGACCGTACAGTCGCGCCGGACGGGTGAACGCCTCGGACAGGAACAGGACGTCCGGATCCGACTTTTTGACCTCGGCGATCAGCCACTCCCAGAAGTCCGCCGGTTTGGTGTGCGGGTTGTCGACCCGGAAGATCTTGACGCCCGCCGCAACCCAGTGCCGCACGACCCGCAGGACCTCCGCGTAGATGCCGTCGCGGTCGTCGTCGAAGTTGACCGGGTAGATGTCCTGATACTTCTTCGGCGGGTTCTCGGCGTAGGCGATGGTGCCGTCGGGAAGGACGGTGAACCATTCCGGGTGCTTCTTCGCCCAGGGATGGTCCGGTGCGGCCTGCAGGGCCAGGTCGATCGCCACCTCCAGGTTCAGCTTCCGGGCGGCGGCGACGAACGCCTTGAAATCGCGCATCGTCCCGAGTTCGGGGTGGATCGCGTCGTGGCCGCCTTCGTCCGAGCCGATCGCCCACGGCGAACCGACGTCCTCGGGGCCCGGGGTCAGCGTGTTGTTGGGGCCCTTCCGGTTGATCTTTCCCACTGGGTGGATTGGCGGCAGGTATACGACGTCGAAACCCATCGACGCGATCCGGGGAAGCGCCGCCGCGGACGTTGCGAACGTGCCGTGCCGGGGCCTGCCGTTCTCGTCCCGGCCGCCGGTGGAGCGCGGGAAGAACTCGTACCACGACCCGAACAGCGCTCGCGTGCGGTCGACGAGCACGGTGTGCGCCTCGCTCTTCGTGACCAGTTCGCGCAGCGGATGTGCGCGCAGCAGTTCGGTCACGTCCGATCCGAACGCCGGAGCCACCCGCTCGGAGAGGTGACGGTCGGAACGCAGCGACGCCGCGACCCCGGTCAGCCGTGAACGGTCCGCGCGCGGGACGCCCTTCGCGGCCCGCTCGAACAACCGCGCACCGATCTCGAGGTCGTTGGCCAGTTCGGCCGGACCCTGCCCCACCGCCAGCTTCGCCTCGACCGCGTGCTTCCACGTGGTGACCGGATCGCTCCAGGCCTCGATCCGGAACGTCCAGAGACCCTCGCCGGTCGGGGTGAAGGAACCGTCGACAGTGTCGGGCACCGGACCGCTGGTCATGGGAATCCGGAACGTCGCCGAGCCGCCCGAAGAAGCACTGCGCGGCCCCCGCACCGCCAGTGTGGCGGCCACGGCGTCGTGACCTTCGCGCCACACGGTTGCCCGGACGGGAAACACCTCACCCACAACGGCCTTGGCGGGAAAGCGGCCGCACCCGACGTTCGGTTCCACGTCGTCGATTCCGAGTCGACCTGTCACACTGGGCTCCGTTCCATAGCCGGAAGTTGCCGGCGGCTCGTGGGCTGGGCCGCCCGTTCAACCGTAATGGAGTCGACCGGTTCCTGTCCGTATTGGAGATCTGACGCCCACCCGGCCCGACACGGCGCGACGACGCCCGCAGTGCGTTATCGTTCGCGAGGTGAAAGCCTTGCGTCGGTTCACTGTCCGAGCCCACCTTCCGGAGCGGCTCGCTGCCCTCGGTCCGCTGTCCACCAATCTTCGCTGGTCGTGGCATCCGGCCACGCAGGAACTGTTCGGATTGCTGGACGAGGACCTGTGGCGCCAGGTGCAGTTCGACCCGGTCCGGATGCTCGGAGAGGTCGATCCCGCCCGCCTGGACGAACTGGCCGAGGACGTCGCGTTCCTGGCCCGGCTCGACGCCGCGTCCGCCGACCTCGACGACTACCTGTCCCGGCCCCGCTGGTATCAGAACCAGCAGGCCAAGGGAGTGTCGCTGGACGGCGGGATCGCATACTTCTCAATGGAGTTCGGGGTCAGCGAAGTGCTGCCCAACTACTCCGGCGGCCTCGGGATTCTCGCAGGCGACCACCTGAAGGCGGCATCCGATCTGGGACTGCCGCTGATCGGTGTCGGGTTGCTGTACCGCTCGGGATATTTCCGGCAGTCGCTGACCGCGGACGGCTGGCAGGCCGAGCACTACCCGCCGCACGACCCGCAGGGCCTGCCGCTGCGCCTGCTCACCGAGTCCGGGCCGCAGTCGTCCGACGGGGCGCCCGTCCTCGTGCACGTCGCGGTACCCGGCGGGCGGGTGCTGCGCGCCCGCGTGTGGATCGCCCAGGTGGGGCGCGTCCCGCTGCTGCTGCTCGACTCCGACATCGCGGAGAACGACGCCGAGATGCGGGGCGTCACCGACCGCCTGTACGGAGGCGACCAGGACCACCGCATCAAACAGGAGATCCTCGCCGGCATCGGCGGCGTCCGCGCGGTGCGCGCCTACACCCACGCCTACGGCCTGCCCGATCCCGCCGTCTTCCACATGAACGAAGGTCATGCCGGTTTCCT
The DNA here is from genome assembly GCF_029269925.1 of Rhodococcus sp. T2V. Taxonomy (NCBI): domain Bacteria; kingdom Bacillati; phylum Actinomycetota; class Actinomycetes; order Mycobacteriales; family Nocardiaceae; genus Rhodococcus; species Rhodococcus sp. T2V. The sequence continues at coordinate 96,787 of NZ_JARJBD010000026.1, read as the reverse complement.
CGGCATCGAGCGGATCCGCGAACTGGTCACCAGCGGCGGGCTCGACTTCGACGAGGCGCTGGCCACGGTCCGCGCCGGCACCGTCTTCACGACCCACACCCCCGTTCCCGCGGGAATCGACCGGTTCCCGGCCGACCTCGTGCGGCACTACTTCGGCGGCGACAACGGGGCGAACGAATCGTCCCTGCTGCCGGGGCTGACGATCGACCGGATCCTCGGACTCGGCCGTGAATCGGATCCGTCCGTGTTCAACATGGCCCACATGGGCCTGCGTCTCGGGCAGCGAGCGAACGGTGTGTCCAAGCTGCACGGCATCGTCAGCCGGGAGATGTTCCAGCCGCTGTGGCAGGGCTTCGACGCCGGAGAGGTGCCCATCGGCTCGGTCACCAACGGTGTCCACGCGCCCACCTGGGCCGCACCCGAATGGATCGATCTCGCCACCCGCATCCTCGGCCCCGAACTGGTCGAGGAGGCCCGCGGCTGGGAGCGGCTGCAGGATCTGTCCGCCGAGGAGCTGTGGGCGACCCGCAACGCGCTGCGCGGAAAACTCGTCGAGGAGGTGCGCCGGCGGGTCCGGGCGTCCTGGATCGAACGCGGCGCGACGTCCGCCGAACTCGGCTGGACGAACGAGGTGTTCGACCCGAACGTGCTCACCGTCGGCTTCGCCCGGCGCGTACCCACCTACAAGCGTCTGACGCTGATGCTGCGCGACCCCGAACGGCTGCGGGCCCTGCTCCTCGACGAGAACCGTCCGGTACAGCTCGTGGTCGCCGGGAAGAGTCACCCCGCCGACGACGGCGGGAAGGCGCTCATCCAGCAGGTCGTGCGGTTCGCCGACGCCGCCGACGTCCGGCACCGCATCACGTTCCTCCCCGACTACGACATGTCGATGGCGCGGTACCTGTACTGGGGTTGCGACGTGTGGCTCAACAACCCGCTGCGCCCGCTCGAGGCGTGCGGAACGTCGGGGATGAAGTCGGCCCTCAACGGCGGACTGAACCTGTCGATCCGCGACGGCTGGTGGGACGAGATGTTCGACGGCGAGAACGGCTGGGCCATCCCGACCGCGGACGGCGTCGTCGACGAGACCCGGCGCGACGACCTCGAGGCCAGCGCACTGTACGAACTGCTCGAGCGCGCCGTCCTGCCGAGGTTCTACGACCGCGCGGACGGACTGCCGGTGCGCTGGGTGGAGATGGTGCGTCACACGCTGCAGAACCTCGGGCCCAAGGTGCTGGCATCACGGATGGTGCGCGACTACGCCGTCCAGTACTACGCGCCGGCCGCCGCATCGGCCCGGACGGTGGCGGCGGAGAACTTCGCCGGCGCCCGCGAACTCGCCGCGTTCCGTCGACGCGTCGAGGCGGCGTGGCCCGCGGTGACGGTCCTGCAGGTCGACGGCGCGGGGCTGCCCGACACTCCCGAGATCGGAGCGAATCTGGTGCTCCGCGCCCGTATCCGCCTCGGTGAACTGTCCGTCGACGACGTCACCGTGCAGGCCGTGATCGGCAAGGCCGGACCGGACGAGGAGCTCACCGACATCGTCACGGTGCCGATGACGCACTCGGCGTCGGACGAGTCGGGGGAGTTGTTCGTCGCCGACCTGGCGCTGCCGCTGTCCGGCTCGGTCGGGTACACGGTGCGGGTGCTTCCGCACCACGATCTGCTCGTCGATCCGTCGGAACTGGGCCTGGTGACGGTGCCGAACCCCTGACCGGCCCCACCGAGCCGGCCCGGGTTCGTCCCGGCACGGTTCACGGGCCGACGTCCCGGCGCCGGAAGCCGGCGCCGGCGGCGAGGAACAGGGCCGCCGCCAGAATCAGCAGACCGACGAGGGGAGCGGCGGCGAAGCTTTCGGCAGGCAGCGCCGGCGTGTAGTGGAAGGGGGAGAGAATCCCGAACCAGTCCGGGAGGACCTCCCCGAACATTCCGGCGACGAGAACGTAGCCCACGAACGCCCACACAGCCGGCAGCGCGCGAGGTATCAGACCGTAGACGGCCGCGCACGCTCCGACGATCACGAGCACTGCCGGCACCGTGTTCAGGGCCGCGCCGGTCAACCGGCCGAGCGTGCCCGCATCGGACAGCGTGAACGCCGCGGTGATCCCCATGCCGACCCCGGCCATCACCGCGATCGCGACGGCGGCACCCGCGATCACTGCCAGTTGGCCACCGAGCCACCGCGCCCGCGACACGGGGGTGGCCAGTGCCTCCTCGGCGCGACCGGACGATTCCTCCGAGCGGATCGACACGACGGCACCGACGGCGTACATCGCGGCCATCACCACCAGGAACACCAGATACAGGGCGAACGCGCCGTCGGCGGCCGCCGCGGCGCCACCCGGCAGCAGCTGTGCGAGATCGGGATCCTGCCCGATGAAATCGCTGATCTGCCTGCCGAGGGAACCGATGGGCAGCGACAGAGCGAACACACCGACACCCCAGGCGAGGATCTGGCCGCGCTGCTGGCGCGCCGCGAGCGCAGTGACTCCGGTGAGGCGGGGGGACGCCTCGGCGCGCCCGCCCCGCGGCGGAAGGAGTCCCGCCCCGACGTCCCGGCGGCCGATGGCGCCATACGCGCACATGACGGTCAGCGCCGCCGCGACGACGCCGATCAGCAACGGCCACCATCGTTCGTCGACGTACGCGCGGGTGGCCTGCGACCAGCCGATCGGCGACACCCACGTCAGGAGGCTCCCGCTGTGCCCCTGCTGCACGTCGCCCACCGCCCGCAGCAGGTACGCGACGACGACCGCGCAGATTCCGGCACCGCTTGCCGCGCGGGCGTGTTCGGTGAGCTGCGATGCCAGCGCCGACAGCGCCGTGAACACCAGACCCACGACCAGCACACCCGCCGACATGTTCAGCGAACCCACCGGAGGGAGACCCACGGCGAGCAACCCGATGACCAGCAGCAGCGCGACGAACACAGTGGCGAGGGCCGCCGAGATCAGTCCCGCCGTGATTCCCGCGTACCGCCCGACGACGCCGGCGCGCACCAATTCCGCGCGCCCGGTCTCCTCCTCCGTCCGCAGATGCCGCGTCACCAGCAGCACCGACATGACCGCCACGGCCACCATCGTCATGCCGGCGATCTCGTTGGCGACCATCGCACCCAGCGTGTAGTCGTCCAGGCCGTAGCCCGGCCCGGCAAGGGCGGTGGCGGCCGGGGACGAGATGAGTTCGGCACGGGCCTGCCGGGATTCGGCGGTCGGGTAGATGGTGGAATAGCTCGACGCGAGCAGGACGGTGAGACCGGCCACCGCGACCGTCCACACCGGAATCCGGACCCGGTCGGTGCGCACCGCCAGTTCGGCGAGCACACCCGTCCCACTCAGCTGACTCACTGCGGCCGTCCGATCCCGAGCGCCTCGACCTCGTCGCGGTACTCGCGGAGGAACAGGTCCTCCAACGTCGGCGGGTTGGCGGTGATCGAGACGATGCCCAGCCCCGTCAACGTGGTCATGACCGGGTCGATCTGATCGGAATCGACGTCGAACGTCACCGTGTTCGCGTCCTCACCCTTCTGCAGGTTGTGCACACCGGGGACGTTCCCGATCGGATTGGGCTTGATCCGGGTGGTCGCCGTCACCGTCGTCCGGGTGAGATGCCGCAGCTCGGACAATGTTCCCGCCTGCACCGTCCTGCCCGCCCGGATGATGGTCACGGCGTGGCACAGCGCATCCACCTCGGCGAGGATGTGGCTGGACAGCAGCACCGTGCGTCCGCCGCGCGCGAATTCCGTGATGCACTCCTGAAACACCGCCTCCATCAACGGGTCCAGGCCCGACGTCGGCTCGTCGAGGATGAGGAGTTCGGTGTCGGCGGCGAGCGCGGCCACGAGGGCGACCTTCTGCCGGTTGCCTTTCGAATAGGTGCGGCCCTTCCGGGTGGGGTCGAGTTCGAACCGCTCGATCAGCGACGCGCGCCGCGCCGGGTCGAGTCCGCCGCGCAGTCGCCCGAGAAGGTCGATCGCCTCGCCGCCGGACAGGTTGGGCCACAAGTTCACTTCGCCAGGCACATAGGCGAGCCGCCGATGCACGGGTACGGAATCACGCCACGGATCGGAACCGAGAACGGACGCCGAACCCCCGTCGGCGCGCAGCAGACCGAGGAGCACCCGGATGGTCGTGGACTTGCCCGCGCCGTTGGGTCCGAGGAATCCGTGCACCTCGCCCGGCTTCACCTCCAGGTCGAGGCCGTCGAGGGCGAGCACTTCACCGAACTTCTTGGTGAGTCCGCGGACTGAGATCGCAAGGTCCATCGGTCGAGCATAGGTGCGCACCGATCCGCTGTCCGACTCAGTGCGGAACAGCGTTTCAGGGGCGTGAGTCGCGGATCCGTCCCAGCGCCTTGCGCACGACCTCCGGATCCGACGTCTCCCAGAACGGCGGCAGAGATGCTCGCAGATACCCGGCGTACCGGGCGGTGGCGAGCCGCGGATCGAGGACCGCCACCACACCCTTGTCGTCGACGCTGCGCAGCAGACGTCCCACACCCTGCGCGAGCAGCAGCGCCGCGTGATTGGCTGCGACGGAAAGGAACCCGTTGCCGCCGCGCGACTCGACCGCCTTCTGCCGGGCGACCAGCAACGGGTCGTCGGGGCGGGGGAACGGGATGCGGTCGAGGATCACCAGGCTCAGGGACGGACCCGGCACGTCGACGCCCTGCCACAGCGACAACGTGCCGAACAGCGACGTCGGCTCGTCGCCGGCGAACGCCCGGACGAGGGCGCCCGTCGAGTCGTCGCCCTGGCACAGGATCGGGGTGTCGAGCCGGTCGCGCATCGCCTCCGACGCGGCCTTCGCGGCCCGCATCGACGAGAACAACCCCAGCGTCCGCCCGCCCGCCGCCTCGACGAGTTCGGCGATCTCGTCGAGATACGCGGGGGACAGGCCGTCCCGCCCCGGCGGCGGCAGTTGCTTCGCGATGTAGATGATGCCGGCGCGGGCGTGGTCGAACGGCGACCCGACGTCGAGGGCGTTCCACTTGAGCGTGCCCGTGTCGGACGGCGCCTCGGACCCGGTGGCCATCGCCGGATCGATCACGACGGACGACTCCGCGGGAAGTCCCCAGTTGACCGCGAGGCCGTCGAAGGACCCGCCGACGGTCAGCGTGGCGGACGTGAGGACCACCGTCGATTCCGCGAACAGCCGGGAACGCAGCAGCCCGCCGACCGACAGCGGCGCCATCCGCACCACCCGGCGAATCGAACCGCGGTTGTCGTCGGCGGCCAGCCACACCACGTCGCGGCGCTTCGCCGGATCCGGCTCGTCGAACGCGCTGAGAACCCGGACGGCGCTGTCGTGAACCTCCTCGACCGACGCGAGTGCGGTGTTGCGGGCGGCGGCCGCCTCCGGGTCGCTCAACACCATGCCCGGACGGGACGGGCCGATGGCCGTGCGCAGCGCCCAGGCGGCGTCGCGGACGGCGGCGAGCGCGGGTGCCGCACCGGGCGGCAATGCCTCCCACCGCTCGGGCCGCAACTCCTCGAGCAGCGCCGCCCAGCCCTCGCCCGCCGCCTCGAGACGATCGGCGTCCTGCTCCTCGACGAGCTTCGCGCAGCGCCGCGCCGCGGCACTGATCGTCGACGCCGCCAACTCCGCGGTGGCGACGTTGGTGACGCGGTCGACCAGTTCGTGCGCCTCGTCGATGACCACGACGTCGTGTTCGGGGAGAATCGCGATTCCGGTGATGGCGTCGATGGCGAGCAGGGCGTGGTTGGTGACCACGACGTCGACCTGCGACGCCTCCGCGCGGGCCCGCTCCGCGAAGCAGTCCTCGCCGACCGGGCAGCGGGACTTGCCGAGGCACTCCCGGGCCGTGACGCTGACCTGGCGCCACGCCTTGTCGCTGACTCCGGGGGCCAGGTCGTCGCGGTCGCCGGTCTCGGTGTCCGAGGACCACTCGGTGAGGCGCTGGACCTCACGGCCGAGCCGGGACACCGCGAACGGGTCGAACAGCTCGTCGGCCTGCGGCTCCTCCGCAGTCCCGGTGTGGATCTTGTTCATGCACAGATAGTTGTTGCGGCCCTTGAGGATCGCGAAATGCGGCCTGCGGCCGAGTGAACCCTGCAGCGCGTCCGCGAGCCGCGGCATGTCGCGGTCGATCAGCTGACGCTGCAGCGCGATGGTGGCCGTCGAGACGATGACCGTCTTGCCGCTCTGCACGGCGTGCCGGACGCTCGGCACGAGGTAGGCGAGCGACTTGCCGGTACCCGTACCGGCCTGGACGGCCAGATGCTCCCCGGTGTCGATCGAATGCGCGACGGCGGAAGCCATGGTCAGCTGGTTGGACCGCTCGGCACCGCCCAGCGACCGCACCGCCGTGCGCAACAGCTCGGGGACGTTGGGGAGGTTTTCAGGCACCCGAGCAGGTTACTCGGGACCTACGTCAGAAATCGTCACGCGGTCCGAGGGGACGTCCGCGTCGCGCCCCACGAGGCGCACCCCGGCGGCCCGCATCGCGGTGATCGCGGCCTCGACGGTCGCGGGCGCCACACCCGCGGTGAGGGGGAGCAGCACGCGCGTCGGGAAGCCGGCGGCCACGGCGTCGAGTGCCGTCGCGACCACGCAGTGATCGGTGGCGATCCCCACGATGTCGACCTCGGTGACCCCGGCCGCACGCAGCCATTTCTCCAGGGTCTGGCCGTCGGAGTTCGTGCCCTCGAAGCCCGAGTACGCCGCCGAGAACTCGCCCTTGGAGAACACCGACTCGATGCCGCTCCGATCGAGGTCCGGGTGGAACTCCGCGCCGTGGGTTCCCGATTTGCAGTGCACCGGCCAGGTGTCGACGTAGTCCGGTTCTTCGGAGAAGTGGTGGCCCGGGTCGATGTGGTGGTCGATGGTGGCCGCGATCGCGTCGTAGACGGCTCCGGCCAGGAAGCGGCTGATCGCCGCCGCGACCGCGGAACCGCCCTCGACGGCGAGGGAGCCGCCCTCGCAGAAGTCGTTCTGGACGTCGACCACGAGCAGCGCCCGCCGTGCGTCGGTGTTCTCGATGTCGGTCATGGTGCCCTCCTGGATTCGGGTTCGGCGAAGCGCACGGGGATCGCGGGCTCGCCGTGGGAGAGCTTCAAACCCTCCCACGGGAGACTGACGAGGCCCGCCGCCAAGAGGGATCTGCTGTCCTCCAGAGTAGTCGCCTCGCAGGCGTTCTCACCGCCCCGCACCAGCGGGACCAGCAGTTCTGTCACCTCGAGGCCTGCCGCGCCGGGTGCGTCGGAGTGGGCCGGGTACACCACCTCCTCCACCAGGGTTCCGGTGTCGCGGGCGAACCGCACCGCCTTCTTGACGCCGCCCCGCGACGCCTTGTGGCTGCTCCGCTTCTCGACGGGGATGCCGTCCACCTCGACGAGTTTGTAGACCATTCCCGCGGTCGGTGCACCCGACCCGACGACGACGGACGTGCCGACCCCGTAGACGTCGACCGGTTCGGCCCGCAACGCGGCGATGGCGTACTCGTCGAGGTCGCCGGACACCACGATCTTCGTGCCGGTCGCCCCGAGGCCGTCGAGTTGCCCGCGCACCTGCCGGGCGAGAACACCCAGGTCGCCGGAGTCGATCCGGACACCCCCGAGACCGGGGCCCGCGACCTCGACGGCCGTCTCGACGCCCGCGGTGATGTCGTACGTGTCGACGAGGAGCGTGGTTCCGACTCCGAGTGCCGCGACCTGTGCGCGGAACGCCGCCGCCTCGTCCGGCCCGTCCGGGGTGGTGTGCAACAGGGTGAACGCGTGCGCACTGGTGCCCGCACCGGGAACGCCGTGCCTGCGGACCGCCTCCAGGTTCGACGTGGCCGTGAAACCCGCCAGGTACGCGGCGCGCGAGGCCGCGACTGCCGATTCCTCGTGGGTGCGCCGCGAACCCATCTCGATCATCGGGCGTCCGTCGGCGGCGCTGACCATCCGTGCGGCGGCGGACGCGATGGCGCTGTCGTGGTTGAGGATCGACAGGATCAGCGTCTCGAGCAGCACGCACTCGGCGAACGTTCCGCGGACGGACAGGATCGGGGAACCGGGAAAGTAGAAGTCGCCCTCGCGGTAGCCGTCGATGTCGCCGCTGAACCGATGGTCACGCAGCCATTCGACGGTTGCGTCGTCGAGGAAGCGGGAGACGATCTCGAGTTCCGGATCGCCGAAGCGGAAGTTCGACAGCGCCGCGACCAGGCGGGCGGTGCCGGCGACGACTCCGTAGCGGCGACCGTCCGGAAGGCGGCGGGCGAACACCTCGAAGCTGCAGTGACGGTGGGCGGAACCGTCGGCGAGGGCCGCCGACAGCATCGTCAACTCGTACTGGTCGGTGAACAAGGCGGTGCTGTCTCTGGACACCCGGCCACTGTAAGCCGCGGTGTCGCCGGGCGGTGGAGCGTCGTACCCTTGTGTCATGGCTCATTGCTCGACGACAGCTCCATTCGTGGATGCCATGCCGGCATCGCCGCAGGTCACCCCTGCAGAGTCGGAGGTCGTCGAGGTCGATGAAGCCAATGATCGTCCCTGGGTCACCGTCGTGTGGGACGATCCGGTGAATTTGATGCACTACGTCACCTACATTTTCCAGAAGCTCTTCGGGTACAGCAAAGCGAAGGCGACGGAACTGATGATGCAGGTGCATTCCGAGGGGAAGGCCGTGGTGTCGAGCGGCTCCCGCGACAAGGTCGAAAACGATGTACGCAAGCTGCACGCGGCGGGCCTGTGGGCCACGATGCAGCGGGACAGCAGCTAACTTTCCGTTCGGACAGTAAGGAACTCGGTACACGACGTGCGGATGTGGAGCAGGAAGAACTCGCTCGGGGGCATGAAGCTGCGCTCGGAGATGGACGCGCACGAGGCGACGGTGCTGCGATCGCTGGTCGCCTCCGTCCTCGGCCTCCTCGAGGAGCGGGCGGCGTCGGCCCCGGCCGACGAACTCGCCGCGCTCACCGGGATGCGGACGGGCAACACGACGGCACCCGACGAGGAGGTCCTCGCCCGGCTGCTGCCCGACTTCCACCGCCCCGACGTGGACGCGCCGGACGACGACGAGATTCGCGCCGAATCGAAGGCCGACGTCAACGGTGCGCTGCGCGGACTCCACGAACCGGAGATCATCGACGCCAAGCTGGCCGCGGGCTCGGTCATCCTGCACACCGTCCCGGAGAACGGCGGCAAGGTTCTGCTCACGCCGGAGCAGGCCGACGCCTGGCTCAGCGGTCTCAACGACGTCCGGCTGGCGCTGGGGACCAACCTGGGCATCGACGCCGACACGCCCGACGAACTCGATCCGGGTGATCCCCGCGCACCGCACCTCGACATCTACCACTGGCTGACCTGGATGCAGGACTCGCTCGTTCAGGCACTGGCGCCGTGACGGGCACGACGCCGGGCCGCACCGATTCGCTCGTCGATGTGGTCGGCCTGAGCGTCGGGCACCACCACCGACTCGATGCGGATGCCGCACTCGGCAGCGGCGCCGCCACCGGATGCACGGTCGTCCTCGCCCCGCACGGCGCGACCGCCGCGGTCGACGTCCGCGGCGGCGGGCCGGGCACCCGGGAAACCGACCTCCTCGACCCCAGCCACAGCGTCCGGAAGGTGCATGCGATCGTCCTGACCGGCGGCAGCGCGTACGGGCTCGCCGCTGCGGACGGCGTCATGCGATGGCTGGAGGAGCACGGGCACGGAATCGCCATGGGGGAGCCCGATCAGGTGGTCCCGATCGTCCCCGCCGCAGTCATCTTCGATCTCCCGGTCGGCGACTGGCGCACCCGTCCCACGGCCGAATTCGGTTACCGAGCAGCGGATTCTGCGTCGCACACGGTGCTCTCCGGTTCGGTGGGCGCCGGTGTCGGGGCGCGCGCGGGCGCGATCAAGGGCGGGGTCGGAACGGCGAGCGTCGTCATCACGGACGGTCCGGCGAAGGGCATCACCGTGTCCGCGCTGATGGTGGCCAATCCCGTCGGAACCGTATTCGATCCGGCGACCGGACTGCCGTGGGGTGTCGCCACCGTGGGCGCAGCCGCGTTCGGGCTCCGGCCGCCCGCCGCAGCGGAGGTGTCGGCGGCACGCGAACTGATGGCCAAGGCCACCGTCCTCAACACGACCATCGGGGTCGTCGCGACCGACGCCGCCCTGGGTAAGGCGGCGCTGCGCCGCGTCGCCGTCGCCGGACACGACGGGCTCGCCCGCGCGATCCGGCCCGCGCATTCGCCGCTCGACGGCGACACGATCTTCGCGCTCGCCACCGGCATCCACCCGGTGCACCACCCGGCCGGGGTGCCCGACGCGTTCCCGCCCGATCTGCCCGTCGTCGACGCCGTCTGCACGGCTGCGGCCGAAGTGGTCGAGAAGGCCGTCGTCGACGCCGTCCTCAGCGCGACCCCCGTCGCGGGAATTCCCACGTACCGCGAACTGTTCCCCTCGGCACTGCGTTCCTGAGGCACTGCGTTCCTGACGCGGTCCCGGCCTGATCGGTGGCCGAGACGACGGTCCGCACCTAGGATGGCGCTCACGGAGGTGGTTGACGTGCTGGTGATTCGATCGGACTTCGTCGAGGCGATGGTCGCGCACGCGCGCGCCGACCACCCGGACGAAGCGTGCGGGGTCATCGCCGGGCCCGAGGGCTCCGACCGCCCCGAACGGCACATCCCGATGATCAACGCCGAACGGTCGCCGACGTTCTACCGATTCGACTCCGGTGAGCAGTTGAAGGTGTGGCGGGCGATGGACGACGCCGACGAGGTGCCCGTCGTGATCTACCACTCGCACACCGCCACCGAGGCGTACCCCAGCCGGACCGACATCTCCTTCGCATCCGAACCGGACGCTCACTACGTGCTGATCTCCACCCGAGACCCCGACGCCCACGAACTGCGCAGCTACCGCATCGTCGACGGCGTCGTCACCGAGGAACCCGTCGACGTGGTGCAGAGCTACAAGTTCGCCCACACATCGGTCGCGGACGTCCCCGACAAGTGACGACTCCGTCCCTCGCGACGGTCCCGCGGCAGAAAGACACCCACATCCCGAGGAGCCGACCATGGCTGTCACAGTTTCGATCCCCACCATCCTGCGTTCCCACACCGGCGGCGAAAAGCGGGTGGAAGCAACAGGTCCCACGCTTTCCGCCGTCATCGACGACCTCGACGGCCACTACGGCGGCATCAAGGACCGCCTGATCGACGGCGGCCGACTGCACCGGTTCGTCAACGTGTACGTCAACGACGAGGACGTCCGATTCTCGGGCGGACTCGACACCGAGGTGGCCGACGGGGATTCCGTGACGATCCTGCCCGCCGTCGCCGGAGGCTGATCGCGGCCGTGGCGCGGTTCGATTCGCTCATCGACACCCTCGGCGACACACCCCTCGTCGGGCTGCCGCGCCTGTCGCCGAGCTGGAACGGCACCTCACCGGTCCGCCTGTGGGCGAAACTCGAGGACCGCAATCCGACCGGTTCGGTGAAGGACCGGCCGGCTCTCCGCATGATCGAACAGGCCGAGAACGACGGCACCCTGACACCCGGCGCCACGATCCTCGAACCGACCAGCGGCAACACCGGCATCTCCCTGGCGATGGCCGCGAAACTCAAGGGCTACCACCTCATCTGCGTGATGCCCGAGAACACGTCCGTCGAACGCAGGCAACTGCTCACGATGTTCGGCGCCGAGATCATCGACTCACCTGCGCGCGGCGGCTCGAATCAGGCTGTGGCCGTGGCCAAGGAACTGTCCGCGGAACATCCCGACTGGGTGATGCTGTACCAGTACGGCAATCCCGCGAATGCGCTCGCGCACTACGAGACGACGGGGCCGGAGATCCTGCGGGACCTGCCCGAGATCACCCACTTCGTGGCCGGACTCGGCACCACCGGAACCCTGATGGGCGTCGGTCGCTACCTCCGCGAACACGTCGACGGCATCGAGATCGTCGCGGCGGAACCCCGCTACGGGGAACTCGTGTACGGCCTCCGCAACATCGACGAGGGCTTCGTTCCCGAACTGTACGACGAATCCGTCCTCACCTCGAGGTTCTCCGTCGGTCCCGCCGACGCCGTCCGCCGCACCCGGCAACTGATCGACAACGAAGGCATCTTCGCGGGCATCTCCACCGGCGCGATCCTCCACGCCGCGCTGGGAGTCGCGCGCAAAGCGGTCAAGGCCGAGCGCGCCGCCGACATCGCGTTCATCGTCGCCGACGGCGGATGGAAATATCTGTCGACCGGCGCGTACGGCGGTACGGTCGAGGAAGCGGAAGAAGCACTGGAAGGGCAGTTGTGGGCATGACGACAAGGGTGTGCGGATCATGACTTCGCCGTTCGACTCCTCGCGATTCGGCTCGCCGGCGCCGAGGGGTGGCGCGTCGCCGGTGCCCGCGCGCAAGTCGAAGCCGCTGTGGTTGCAGTCCGCGATCGTCGTCGGCGCGTTCACGATGTTGCTGTACGTCATCGAGATCGCCGACGTGGCGTCCGACGAGCGACTCGAAGACAACGGCGTACAGCCGCGCACGATCGACGGACTGTGGGGAATTCTGTTCGCCCCGGTCCTCCACGACGACTGGGCGCACCTGTTCGCGAACACCGTCCCACTGCTGGTCCTCGGGTTCCTCGTGCTGCTGTCGGGCATCGCCCGCGGCCTCGCCGCCACCGGGATCGTCTGGGTGGTCGGCGGTCTGGGCACCTGGTTGACCGGCGGGTCCTATTCCAACCACATCGGCGCCTCCGTCCTGATCTTCGGCTGGCTGGCCTACCTGCTGGTCCGGGGAGTCTTCGCCCGCAACCTCGGCCAGATCCTCGTCGGCGTGGTGGTGTTCGTCGTGTACGGCAGTCTGCTGTGGGGTGTGCTGCCGAGCGCGCCCGGTGTGTCCTGGCAGGGGCATCTGTTCGGCGCCGTCGGTGGTGTCCTCGCCGCGTGGCTGCTCTCCGCCGACGCCAGGAAGCAGCGGGCCCGGAAAACGGTAGGGCCGCACTCGTTCGGATGAGTGGCCCGCGGCGGCGAACAGGTGGTCTACCGGCGTGTACGCCGCTTCCGGCGGCTGAGCGTATGCCCTGCTGGTAGGCTCCTCGCGAGATCCGGGCACACCACCACTGCGTAGTTCAGGCCATCGACAGTGTCGTCACGGAGGGTCGGTCGAGGGGGTCGAGCTCGCGGATTCGCGCACATGCCGTGTCGCCGATGTCCGGGCGTCCCCAGCGGCGGACCTCCGTCGCCGCACCCCACCGCACCCTCAGGAGTTGATCATGGCTGTCACAGATTCGACCCCCGACGTCGACAGCGAGTGTCCGTCCGTACGCCGTGTAGTCACGGAAGGCTGATCGCTGACGTGGCAAGGTTCGATTCGTACATCGACACTCTCGGGAACACTCCACTCGTCGGCCTGCCCCGGCTGTCGCCACGCTGGAACGGCAGCAATCCGGTGCGGTTGTGGGCCAAGCTCGAGGATTACAATCCCACCGGTTCGATCAAGGATCGCCCGGCGCTGCGCATGATCGAGCAGGCCGAACGGGACGGCCGTCTGACCCCGGGGTCGACGATTCTCGAATCGACCAGCGGAAACACCGGCATCTCCCTGGCCATGGCCGCCAAATTGAAGGGCTACCAGCTGATCTGCGTGATGCCCGAGAACACGTCGATGGAACGCCGCCAGCTCCTGACGATGTTCGGCGCCCGGATCATCGACTCCCCGGCCGCCGGTGGTTCCAACGAGGCGGTCGCGGTCGCGATGCGACTGTCGGACGAGAATCCGGACTGGGTACTGCTCTACCAGTACGGCAACCCGGCCAACGCGATGGCGCACTACGAGACGACGGGCCCGGAGATCTTGCGGGACCTGCCCGAGATCACCCATTTCGTGGCGGGGCTCGGCACCACCGGAACCCTGATGGGGACGGGCCGGTTCCTCCGCGAACACGTCGACGGTGTCGAGATCGTCGCCGCGGAACCGCGCTTCGGGGAGATGGTCTGCGGTCTCCGCAACATCGAAGAGGGATTCGTCCCGGAGTTGTACGACGAGTCGGTGCTCACCCGCCGATTCCGGGTGCGCCACGCCGAGGCGATCCAGCGCACCCGCGAGCTGATCGACGTCGAGGGAATCTTCGCAGGCACGTCCACCGGCGCCAATCTCCATGCCGCACTCGACGTGGCGTCGTCCGCCGTCGAGTCGGGGCGGCGCGCCGACATCGCCTTCGTGGTCGCCGACGGCGGATGGAAATACCTCTCGACCGGAACCTACGACCCGCAGGTCCAGGTCCTCGAAGAGGCGTGGGAACGGTAACGGGGCCGGATCCACGGTAGATCAGCATGGTCAGGTCACATTTCCCCATCGGTTGTGAGGTCGACGCGCCAATTCCGTCGGAAGCTTTTTCCGAAACGGGTCGTCGTGGCAGCATGGCGGGTATGCGCATTACCGTCCTGGGATGTTCAGGGAGCGTCTCCGGACCAGACTCACCTGCATCGGGTTATCTGTTGACCGCGCCGGACACACCGCCGCTCGTACTCGACTTCGGACCCGGTGTCCTCGGTGCGCTCCAGCGGTTCGCCGATCCCGGCGAGGTGTCCGTCCTTCTCAGTCATCTGCACGCGGACCACTGCCTGGACCTCCCCGGACTCCTCGTCTGGCGTCGCTATCATCCGAACCCGCCGAAGGGGCGCGCCCTCGTCTACGGCCCGTCCGACACCGCTCGCCGGATCGGCGTCGCGTCCGCCGAGTGCGGCGGCGACATCGACGACATCTCCGACACGATCGATCTGCGCCACTGGGCCGACGGCGAACCGGTCACGGTCGGCGATCTCACCATCACGGCCCGGCGGGTCAACCACCCGCCCGAGGCCTACGGGTTCCGCCTGACCAACGGTGCCGGACGGACCCTCGTCTACACCGGCGACACCGGCATGTGCGAAGAAGTGATCGAACTCGCCCGCGACGCCGATGTGCTGCTCGCCGAGGCGTCGTGGACACACGGCCCGGACCGGCCCGAAGGAATCCACCTCTCGGGCACCGAGGCCGGCCAGGTCGCGCACCGCGCGGGTGTCGCCGAACTGCTACTCACCCACATCCCGCCGTGGACGTCCCGCGAAGACGTCATCGCCGAGGCCAAGGCCGAATTCTCCGGTCCCGTGCACGCAGTGTCCGCGGGCGGCGTCTACACCGTCTGACGCCGTGTCCGCGCCCCACCCGGGGACGACTAGGCTCTCCGCTGTGACCACACGAGAAGACGGCAGGGCGGACGACGAACTCCGCGAGGTCAAGATCACCCGAGGCTTCACCACTCATCCCGCGGGATCGGTGCTGGTGGAATTCGGAAACACCCGGGTGATGTGCACCGCCAGCGTCGAGGACGGCGTTCCCCGCTGGCGTCAGGGCTCCGGGCTCGGCTGGCTGACCGCCGAATACGCCATGCTGCCCGCCGCCACCCACACCCGCAGCGGCCGAGAGTCCGTCAAGGGCAAGGTCGGGGGACGCACCCAGGAGATCAG
Organism: Rhodococcus sp. T2V; assembly: GCF_029269925.1. Classification (NCBI taxonomy): domain Bacteria; kingdom Bacillati; phylum Actinomycetota; class Actinomycetes; order Mycobacteriales; family Nocardiaceae; genus Rhodococcus; species Rhodococcus sp. T2V. Next base: position 81,339 of record NZ_JARJBD010000026.1, on the reverse strand, counting down.
CCGTCTCGTCGGACGCTCCCTCCGCGCGTGCATCGATCTCGCCGCCATCGGTGAGAACACCATCGCCCTCGACTGCGACGTCCTGCAGGCCGACGGCGGAACCCGCACCGCCGCCATCACCGGCGCCTACGTGGCCCTCGTCGACGCGGTGACCTACCTCCGTGCCGCAGGCCGCCTCGCCGACCCTCAGCCCATCTCCTGTGGCATCGCCGCGGTGAGTGTGGGCGTCGTCGACGGCCGTGTGCGCCTCGACCTGCCGTACGAGGAGGACTCGCGCGCCGAGGTCGACATGAACGTGGTGGCCACCGACACCGGTACTCTCGTCGAGATCCAGGGCACCGGCGAAGGCGCAACCTTCCCGCGGAGCACGCTCGACAAACTGCTGGATTCCGCACTCGCAGGCTGCGAGCAGTTGTTCGAGATCCAGAAGGCGGCACTCGAACTGCCCTATCCTGGTGAGCTTCCCGAGCCGAAGGTCCCGGAGACGTCGAAGAAGAAGTTCGGGAGTTAGACCGGTGCCGGAAACCACACGGGTGCTGGTGGCCAGCCGCAACGCGAAGAAGCTCCGGGAGCTGCATCGCGTGCTCGCGGCGGCCGGTGTCGACGGGATCGAACTGGTGGGGCTCGACGCCGTGCCCGAGTACCCCGAGGCCCCCGAAACCGGTGCGACGTTCGAGGAGAACGCCCTCGCGAAAGCGCGCGACGGTGCCGCCGCCACCGGATTGCCCTGCGTCGCAGACGATTCCGGAATCGAGGTGGACGCGCTGAACGGTATGCCCGGAATCCTGTCCGCCCGGTGGTCGGGCACGCACGGCAACGATCCGGCGAACACCGCACTGGTTCTGGCTCAGCTTGCCGACGTTCCCGAAGACCGCAGGGGTGCGGCGTTCGTCTCGGCGTGCGCGCTCGTGGTACCCGGCGGCGAGGAAACGGTGGTCCGGGGCGAATGGCGGGGCAGCGTCGCCGGTGAGCCGGTCGGCGACGGTGGATTCGGCTACGACCCGGTGTTCGTGCCCGAAGGGGACACTCGATCGGCCGCCCAGCTCTCACCCGAGGAGAAGGATGCCTCCTCGCACCGGGGGCGGGCGCTCGTCCAACTCGTCCCCGCCCTGGCGGCGCTCTCCGGACGCTGACACTCGCTACCCTGCAGGGGCACACATTCCGCTGCAGGGCAGGAGGGTCGTATGTCCCCGACGATGGTGCCGCAGACACGGCTCGGCTGGCTGACCTACGTGATCGCGATGATCACCGGTCAGCCGGTCGTCATGTGACGGAGCCCAGCGGCCCGATCAGAGATCGAAGTCGCGGCGGACCTGCTTGGTCCGCTGATGTTCCACATAGAACGACAGGAACGGAATGGTGCCCGCCAGGAGCGTCCCGACCGTCCGGCCCGCGGGCCAGCGCACCTTGACCGCCAGGTCCAGAGTCACCAGCAGGTAGACGAAGTACACCCAGCCGTGGACCACGGCGATCCAGGTGGGCAGGTTGTCGACCTTGAAGATGTACTTGGCGACCATCTCTGCGGTGAGGACCAGCAGCCACACACCGGTGGCGTAGGCGAGGACGCGGTAGCGCAGGAGCGCGGGGGCGATCTTCTTCTGCTTCGCGGTATCTGCGACCGAACCGGCAGTCGTCTCGTCTTGGCCCGTGCTCACGTGGTGCTCCTATCGGTCTCGCGAGCGGACAGCTCGGCGAGGTACTGGTTGTACTGCGAAATCTGCAGGCTCTCGAGGTCGTCCGGATCGTCGTCCTCGGCCGCCGCGGGGCGCGGGGGCAAGACGTCGGCCGGGATTTCCCGCAGTTCGGCGGACGCGGCCGGGACGTCCGTGGTGTCTGCCGGCTCGGCGTCCTCGAGCTGCACGAAGCGCCGGTAGGCGTAGACGAGGAACGCCGCGAACAGCGGCCACTGGAATGCGTACCCGAGATTCTGGCCCGTTCCGCCCACCGCTTCGAACCGTGTCCACTGCCACCAGCCGAGTGCGAGGCACCCGACAGCCCCGACGACCACCAACAGGATCAGCGCGGGGCGGCGTTGCTTACGGTTACCGGACACGTAACGACGGTACCTGAATCGCTGAATGCGCTGCTAGGAGAGGTTGCCGCTATGGCGGCGGTCACAGGCTCGCCCGCGACGGTCGAGCTGGCCGGGGCACACGGCCACCGAATCGGCACACAGCCGAGAAGTGCGCGAGGGGGGACTCGAACCCCCACGTCCTTTCGGACACCAGGACCTAAACCTGACGCGGCTGCCAAATTACGCCACTCGCGCGCGAAGCACAGACTACGCCATGGGCGCGACGCTCCGGCGCACCCACGTCAGCCGGTGCGTTCGCCGCCGTTCCCGATATTTCGCCCCGCCCAGGTTGCAGTCTGGCTGTGGCAGTTGGGGCACAGGAAGCGAACTTCCTCCAACCGGGAATCGGACGGGTCACCCCTTATGTGATCTACGTGCAGGATCAGTGGGAGTCCGCACCAGTCGTCACCGAGTCCGCAGAGAACGCATTTGTACTCGACGCCGGCCTCGATCAGGGCGCCGCGCAACAGGTGAGGTGCAACGCGCCTGCTGTCGGCCGGGCGCCGGACCAGGATCTCCTGCCACGTCATTCAGTTTCGGGGCCGCAGGTGCCCGTGCGTCCCACCCGCGGGTTTCAGTCCGAGGTAGTGCATGACGCCTGCCACGCTCGTCGATTCATCGACTGCCCGTTGCAGAACATCCTTCGTGTACTTCATCTCGCACCTGCGGCCCGCCGCTGCCGGCGCTGGTATCGCCAGATCGCATGGGTGAAGGTGGCGGGCGTGATCTCGAGCCGCGCCGCCGCGGCGGCGACGAGGTCTTCGGCGTCTGCAGTCGATGGGGGTGATTCGAGCGCGAGTGTCTCGACGAGGAAATCGCACACCAACTGGTGAGATGCGGCCGTGCGGACGCCGAGTTGCATGGCGAAGCATTCCCAGGTGGCCGCCCCGAACCCGGGCACGGTGACGACGGCGTACCGCTGCGCGTCGTCGCTGCGGAGATCCGCGGAGGTAGAGCAGCCCAGTTCGGTGAGCGAGTGTGCGGCCGTGGCGACGGCTTGGGCCTTGGTGGTGTAGTTCCCCGGTACCCGCTGCCGGTTGTTCAGGACCGCCGGGAGGCCCTCGGGTTCGTCGGCGTGCGCGGCGAGTGCGGTGAGGTCGTCGAGGGGCGCGCCGCGGTGATCGCGCCAGCGGGTGATGACGGCGCGGACTCCGGTGGTGGGCGTGCCGTACGTCGCGCGGGCGGAGAAGGCGGCGTCGAGGAGGGCGGCTTCGATCTCGTGCGGCCAGCCGTCCGTCCAGTGCGGCCACGACTCTCGCGGTAGTTCGGCGTCGATGTGATCGAGTAGGGCGCGGACGTGGGCTGTGGTCATTTCTTCCCCCCGGAGAATGGCTGTCGGCTGTTCCCGGAATCGAACATTAGTGCGAGGGTCCGACAGGTTCGCTTTCGTCGCGCTCCGGACCCGGTTTCGAGGGCGCATACGTGCATGAACCTGGGACTTCGTCAAGGTAGTAACGAATTGATAACGATTAATGTGAGGCTTTCCTCAGGTTCTTGGACGTCCTTGCACCGCCTACGTCCAGCGCGGACGTGATCTACCCGTCAGTCACTTCGCGGTAGGTCTGTGAGGGACATCACGCGATATTTCTCCGATGTGCGGCTGTGACGCCGCTGCGGCTCGTGAACGTGAGGAAATCCTCATGATTCTGTGTCAACCTTGAGCAGCCCGGAAGAGCTGATCAGAGCCGATACAGCAGGCACACGATGCCGAGGGCAGCAGACAGCAATCCCCACCTCCCCCCAGAGGGGACCAGGAGAGGACATACGCGTGACGATTGACGACACGACACCCGCAGGAAACGGAAGCAACTCGAAGGGTTCGCGGCGCATCGGCGTAGACCGGGACGACACTCGGTCGTCGAGCAAGGGCACCCTGGTGGATCGTCTGCTCGGAGGTGAGCCGTACGCGCTCGCCTTCGGCGGTCAGGGCGCACCCTGGCTGAGCTCGCTCGAGGAACTGAGCCGCGACAACGGACTCGAGCCGGCACTCACCACCCTCGTCAACGACGCGGCCGACTTCCTCGCCCCCGTGGCGCAGGAGCTGCTCGTCGTGCGCCCGGTCGGATTCGACCCCATCGCATGGATCCTCGAGCAGGAACTCGCCGACGAAGAGGACGACGCCCAGGCGTCCGGACCTTCCGCGGCAGCGCTCACCTCGGCGGCGGTGTCCCTCCCCGGCGTCTTCCTCACCCAGATCGCAGCGCTGCGTGCGCTGGCAGCTCAGGGCCTCGATCCCGCGGTTACGGCTCCCGTGTCGGTGATCGGCCACTCCCAGGGACTCCTCGCCGCTGAGGCCGTCGCCTCCTCCGGTCAGAAGGACGGCGAACTCCTCGCCCTCGCTCAGCTCATCGGTGCTGCCGCCGGTCTGGTCGGCCGTCGTCGCGGAGTCATCTCCGCCGCCGACGCCACCCCGATGCTGGCCGTCTCCAATGTCGATCCGGAACGGCTCCGTCAGATCGTCGAGGAGCTCGCCGAGGGCCTCGAGCCCGAGCGCGCAGCGGTTCTCGGCATCCGCAACGCCCGTCGCCGCGTCGTCCTGTCCGGCCCGCCCGCCCAGCTGGCACGCGTCCAGCAGCGGTGCGAGCAGATCGAGGCCGACGAGGCCCGTGAGCGCGACGCCAAGAAGCGTGGCGGCTCCATCTTCGCGCCCGTCTTCGAGCCCCTTGCGGTCGAGATCGGCTTCCACCACCCCGCACTCGCGGAGACGATCGACATCGTCGGCCAGTGGGCCGTGCGCTGCGGTCTCGACGAGGAGAAGGCCCGTGCCCTCACGAGCGCCTGCCTCGTCGATCCCGTCGACTGGGTCGCGGCCGTCGACAGCACCATCGAAGCCGGTGCCGGATGGATCCTCGACCTCGGACCCGGTGACCTCCTCACCCGCATGACGTCGGCCAGTGTTCGCGGCCAGGGCGTCGGGATCGTCGCCGCCGCGACCCGTGGCGGTCACCGCAACCTGCTGACCCCGGGCGCAACCCCCGAGGTTCCCGCCGCGTGGACCGAGTTTCTCCCGAAGCCGGTGTCGCTGCCGGGCGGACGCATCGGCGTCGAGACCGCCTTCACGAAGCTGACCGGTCGTTCGCCGATCCTGCTCGCGGGCATGACCCCGACCACGGTCGACCCGAAGATCGTCGCCGCTGCCGCCAACGCAGGCCACTGGGCCGAGCTCGCCGGCGGTGGCCAGGTCACCGAGCAGATCTTCGCCGACAACGTCGAGAAGCTCACCGGGCTGCTCGAGCCGGGCCGCGCCGTGCAGTTCAACTCGATGTTCCTCGACCCCTACCTGTGGAAGCTCCACGTCGGTGGCAAGCGCCTCGTCCCGAAGGCCCGCGCAGCCGGTGCCCCCTTCGACGGCGTCGTCGTCACCGCAGGCATCCCCGAGCTCGAGGACGCCGTCTCGATCATCGACGACCTGGTCGAGGGTGGATTCAGCTACGTCGCGTTCAAGCCGGGCACGGTCGCGCAGATCCGCTCCGTCATCCGCATCGCCAACGAGGTTCCCTCGTTCCCCGTCATCGCCCACATCGAGGGCGGCCGCGCCGGTGGCCACCACTCGTGGGAGGACCTGGACGACCTGCTCCTCGACACCTACGCCGAGCTGCGTACCCGGCCGAACCTGGTCCTGTGCGTCGGTGGCGGCATCGGCACGCCCGAGCAGGCTGCCGACTACCTGACCGGCCGCTGGTCCGTCGCGCACGGTTTCCCGGCGATGCCGCTGGACGGCATCCTGGTCGGCACCGCCGCCATGGCCACCCTCGAGGCGACCACGTCTCCCGATGTCAAGCAGCTCCTCGTCGACACCCCCGGCACCCCGGACTGGGTCGGTGCGGGCACCGCCGAGGGCGGCATGGCCTCCGGCCGTAGCCAGCTCGGCGCCGACATCCACGAGATCGACAACGCCGCGTCCCGCACCGGCCGCCTGCTCGACGAGGTCGCCGGCGACGCCGACGCCGTCGCCGAGCGTCGCGACGAGATCATCGAGGCCCTGAACGTCACGGCGAAGCCGTTCTTCGGCGACGTCGCGACGATGACGTACGAGCAGTGGCTGCGCCGCTACCTCGAGCTGGCCGTCGGCATCGACGCGGCGAAGGCATTCGACTGCGGCACCGACCTCCAGGACGCCATCGTCGAGGCCACCGAGAGCCCGTGGCTCGACATCACCTGGCGTGCGCGCTTCGGTGAGATGCTGCAGCGCACCGAGTCGCGTCTGCACCCGGTCGACCGCGGACCCATCCCCACCCTGTTCGCCGACGAGGCGATCCTCGAGCGTCCCGAGGCGGCAATCTGCGCCCTGCAGGCCCAGTACCCCGACTACGCGACCACGGTTCTGCACCCCGCGGACGTGTCGTTCTTCGTCTCGCTGTGCAAGACCCCCGGCAAGCCGGTCAACTTCGTGCCCGTCGTCGACGGTGACGTCCGCCGCTGGTGGCGTTCCGACTCGCTGTGGCAGGCGCACGATCCCCGCTACACCGCGGACCAGGTCTGCGTCATCCCCGGCACCGTCGCCGTCGCAGGCATCACGCGGGCCGACGAGCCCGTCGGCGAGCTGCTGGACCGCTTCGAGAAGGCCACCTACGACGAGCTGGTCACCGCCGGCGCCGAGCCGCAGTCGCTGCCCGCACGTCGTCACGCGGACATCGCCCGCGGCCTCCTCGACACCGTTCTCTCGGCTCCCGACATCCAGTGGGCCTCGCGCCTGACCCTCAACCCGGTTCGCCGGCTCGGTGACCTCGACAAGTGGTCGGTCGAGTCCGACACCCGCGCGGTCCACGAGACCACCGGTGCCGAGCTGTCCGTGATCGAGGACCGCCAGGTGCTCCTCACCGTCCCGCTGGTCGCAGGCAAGTCGGTCGAGATCACCATCACCGTTCCCGCGTCCGTCGTCGACGGTGGCGCCCCCGTGGTCACCGAGGCCGACGCCGAGAAGTCCATGACGGCTCTCCTCGCGGTCGCGGCCGGTCAGGAACTGCCCGCCGTCAAGAACGGTGTCGCACGGCTCAACCTGGCGTGGACCCCCGACCTGGTCGCCGACCACGCCGGTGTCACCGGTTCGGGTCTGCCCACGACGCTGAGTGTGAGCGGCAAGGCCGTTCCGGACGTGGTCGTCGGCGCCTGCTGGCCGGCCGTGTTCGCCGTGCTCGGTGCCGCCAAGACCGAGGACTCGCTCTCCGTCATCGAGGGCATGCTCGACCTGGTCCACCTGGACCACAGCGTCGACTTCGTCGGCGAACTGCCCTCGGAGACCAGCATTCTCGTCGTCAAGGCCGAGGTCGCCTCGGTTCTCGACACCGATCTGGGCCGCGTCGTCGAGGTCAAGGTCGAGGTCGGCGCCATGCTCGGCGAGGGCCTGGACGCGCCTGCCGTCGTCACCCTGTCGGAGCGCTTCGCGATCCGCGGCCGCACCGGCAAGGGCGAACTGTCCGACCCGGCCCGCGCCGGTGGCTCGCTCAGTGACGCGGCCGTCGACACCCCGCGTCGTCGTCGCCGCGACACCACGATCGTGGCTCCCCGCAACATGGGCTCCTTCGCCCAGGTGTCGGGCGACCACAACCCGATCCACACCTCCGACAACGCGGCACTGCTCGCCGGCCTCGGCAGCCCGATCGTGCACGGCATGTGGCTCTCCGCCGCCGCCCAGCAGGTCGTCACCGCCGTGGACCCGGCCGAGACCAAGACGCCGCCGCGTCGCCTCACCGCGTGGACCGCACGCTTCCTCGGCATGGTCCGCCCCGGCGCCGAGATCGACGTCCGCGTCGACCGCATCGCCACCGACCGCGGTGCCGAGATCGTCGAGGTCGGCTGCCGCATCGACGGTGACCTCGTGATGGTCGCCACCGGTCGCACGTCCGCCCCGAAGACCGTCTACGCGTTCCCCGGACAGGGCATCCAGCGTCCGGGCATGGGCCTCGACGCCCGCGCCCGCTCCAAGGCCGCCCGCGAGATCTGGGACCGCGCCGACAAGCACACCCGCAAGGCCCTCGGCTTCTCGATCCTCGCCGTGGTCCGCGACAACCCGACGGTCGTCAAGGCGCGTGGCATCGAGCACAAGCACCCGGACGGTGTCCTGCACCTGACCCAGTTCACCCAGGTCGCGATGGCGACTCTCGGTGTGGCTCAGGTCGCCGAGCTCCGTGAGTCCGGCGCGTTCGTCGAGGGTGCCCTGCTCGCAGGCCACTCGGTCGGTGAGTACAACGCTCTCGCCGCCGTCGCCGGTGTGCTGCCTCTGGAAGCCGTTCTCGAGGTGGTCTTCCAGCGTGGCTCCGCGATGCACGCACTCGTTCCCCGCGACGAGGCAGGCCGCTCCGACTACCGGATGGCTGCCATCCGCCCGTCGCAGATCGGTCTGGCCGACGACGACGTCGAGGCGTTCGTCGCCGGTGTCGCCGAGGAGACCGGTGAGTTCCTGCAGATCGTGAACCTGAACCTGCGTGGCTCGCAGTACGCCATCGCGGGCACGGTCGCCGGGCTCAACGCGCTGGAGACGCAGATCGACATCCGCCGTGAGGCTTTCGGCGGCAAGCGCGCGTACATCATGGTCCCGGGCATCGACGTCCCGTTCCACTCGACGGTGCTGCGTGGCGGTGTCGACGACTTCCGTGGACGTCTCGAGGAACTGCTTCCGCAGGACATCGACCCGGCCATCCTGATCGGGCGCTACATCCCGAACCTGGTGCCCAAGCCGTTCTCCCTGGAGAAGGAGTTCGTGCAGGAGATCGCCGACCTGGTGCCGTCGAAGCCCCTCGACAAGGTGCTGAAGGACTTCGACTCCTGGGCGAAGAAGCCGGTTCAGCTCACCCGCGTCGTCCTCACCGAGCTCCTGGCCTGGCAATTCGCCAGCCCGGTGCGCTGGATCGAGACGCAGGACCTGCTGTTCGCCGACGAGTCCGAGGGTGGACTGGGTGTCGAGCGGTTCGTCGAGATCGGTCTGGGCTCGGTCCCGACCGTCGCGAACCTCGCGTCGCAGACCCTCAAGCTGCCGGGCCGCTTCGGCTACCCGGTCGAGGTCCTCAACATCGAGCGTGAAGCCGCGATCGTGTACTCCACCGACGTCGATCCGGCGCCGGTCGAGGACGACGAGCCGGCCGCACCCGCAGCCGAGGCTCCCGCCGCATCGGCCGCACCCGCCGCGGCTCCGGCCCCGGCAGCCGCACCGTCCGGTGGACCGCGTCCCGACGACATCGCGTTCAAGGCCGCCGACGCCACCAAGGTCCTGATCAGCCTGTGGACGAAGCTCCGCCCCGACCAGGTCGGCCCCGTCGACACGATCGAGGCGCTGTGCGACGGCGTGTCCTCGCGGCGTAACCAGCTGCTCGTCGACCTCGGCTCCGAGCTCTCGCTCGGCGCGATCGACGGTGCCGCGGACGCCGACATGGGCTCGCTCGCCGGCACGGTCGACTCCCTGGCCCGCACGTACAAGCCGTTCGGCCCGGTGCTGTCCGACTCGATCAACGACCACCTCCGCAAGGTCTTCGGCCCCTCGGGTCGTCGTCCCGCGGCCATCGCGGACCGTGTGAAGAAGGTCTGGGAACTCGGCGACGGCTGGGCGTACCACGTCACCGCCGAGGTGGCGCTCGGAACCCGCGACGGTTCCAGCATCCGTGGTGGTGACCTCGGCGGCCTGGCCGGCGGCGGTCTCGCCGACGGTGCCGCAGTGGACGCCGTCATCGACAGCGCAGTGGCCGCAGTGGCCTCGCGCCGCGGAATCAGCGTCTCCCTCCCGTCCTCGGGCGGCGGAGCCGGTGGCACCGTCGACGCAGCGGCGCTGGGTGAGTTCACCGAGCACATCACGGGCCGCGACGGCGTGCTGGCCTCGGCTGCCCGCCTCGTGCTCGAGCAGCTCGGCTTCGCCGGTGACACGGCGGCTGCAGCGCAGCCGACGGACACCGAACTCGTCGACCTGGTGTCGGCGGAACTCGGTTCCGACTGGCCGCGACTGGTCGCTCCCGCGTTCGACGCCAAGCGGGCGGTGCTCCTCGACGACCGCTGGGCCAGCGCACGTGAGGACCTGGCTCGTCTGTGGATCGACGCGGCAGGCTCCGAGTCCCTCGAGATCGAAGGCTTCGCCGGTGCAGGCAAGTCCGTTGCGGCGCAGGCCGCATGGTGGCAGGCCCGCGCAACCGACGAGGGTCGCACGGCTCTGGCCGAGAAGTACGGACGCATCGCGGAGGCGGCAGTCGTCGTCACCGACGAGACCCCGGAATGGGCAGACCAGGTCGCCGTCGTCACCGGCGCCAGCAAGGGCTCCATCGCGGCCTCGGTCGCAGGGAAGCTCCTCGCCGGCGGCGCGACGGTCTTCGTGACCACCTCGCGTCTCGACGACAAGCGTCTCGGCTTCTACCGCGACCTGTACCGCCGCAATGCCCGCGCCGGTGCCGCCCTGTGGGTGGTTCCCGCGAACATGGCGTCCTACACGGACATCGACGCACTCATCGAGTGGATCGGTGAAGCCCAGTACGAGACGGCCGGTGGATCGAAGAAGCTGGTCAAGGAAGCGGTCACCCCGACGCTGCTGTTCCCGTTCGCCGCGCCCCGCGTGGCAGGCGACCTCGCCGACGCCGGCGCCCGCGCCGAAATGGAGATGCGTGTACTCCTGTGGTCGGTGGAGCGCCTGATCGGCGGACTGTCGAAGATCGGTTACGACCGTGACGTCGACACCCACCTGCACGTCGTGCTGCCCGGTTCCCCGAACCGCGGTCTGTTCGGTGGCGACGGCGCGTACGGCGAGGCCAAGGCCGCGCTGGACGCAGTGGTCGGCCGCTGGAAGGCCGAGCGGAACTGGGCCGAGCGCGTCACCCTGGTGCACGCTCTCATCGGCTGGGTCCGCGGAACCGGCCTGATGGGCGGCAACGACCCGCTGGTCGAGGCCGTCGAAGGCGCCGGAGTCCGTACCTGGTCCACCCAGGAAATGGCCACCGAGCTGCTGCAGTGGTGCGAGCCCGAGGCACGTCGCCTCGCCTCCACCGAGCCGCTCGCGGCCGATCTGACCGGTGGGCTCGCCCAGGCGAACCTGGATCTGCCCGCTCTGGCGAAGCAGGCTCAGGACGCTGCGGCTGCCGCCGCCGAGGCCGACGAGGTCGCGGAGGCGCTCGACACCATCGCGGCCCTGCCCGCCCCGCCGCGGGTCTCCGCGTCGGTGACTCCGGCCTGGTCCGGCGTCACTGCGGCTCCGGAGGACCTCGTCGTCATCGTCGGCGCCGGTGAGCTCGGACCGTTCGGTTCCTCGCGCACCCGCTTCGAGATGGAGGTCGACGAAGAGCTTTCGGCGGCAGGCGTTCTCGAACTCGCCTGGAACACCGGACTCGTCGTGTGGGAGACCACGCCGTCCGCAGGCTGGTACGACGCCGAGACCGGGGAACTGGTTCCGGAGGCCGAGATCGCAGACCGGTACCACGACACGGTCGTCGAGAACTGCGGCATCCGTCGCTACGTCGACGACGGCGCCATGATCGAGAACACCGCACCGCTGCTCACGTCGGTCTTCCTCGACAAGGACCTGAGCTTCGTGGTCAGCACCGAGGCGGAGGCACTCGCCTTCGTCGAGGCCGACCCGGAGAACACGGTCGCGGCACCGGTTCCGGACAGCGGTGACTGGCAGGTCACCCGCCGTGCGGGCACCGAGATCCGCGTCCCCCGCAAGATGAAGCTCACGCGCAGCGTGGGTGGCCAGATCCCGACCGGCTTCGACGTCACCAAGTGGGGCATCCCCGCCGACATGGCCGACTCCGTCGACCGGGTGGGCCTGTGGAACATCGTCGCCACGGTGGACGCGTTCCTCACCGGTGGGTTCACGCCCAGCGAACTGCTGCGGTGGGTGCACCCCTCGCTGGTCGCCAACACCCAGGGCACCGGCATGGGCGGCATGACCTCCATGAGGTCGCTATACATCGACACGCTGCTCGGTGAGAACCGGCCGAACGACATCCTGCAGGAAGCCCTGCCGAATGTGATTGCGGCGCACGTGGTCCAGTCCTACGTCGGCGGTTACGGCGCCATGGTCCACCCGGTTGCGGCGTGCGCCACGGCTGCGGTGTCCGTCGAGGAGGGCGTCGACAAGATCAAGCTCGGCAAGGCACAGCTCGTGGTCGCCGGCGGTTTCGACGACCTCAGCGCGGAGGGCATCATCGGATTCGGTGACATGTCCGCCACGGCCAAGACCGAGGACATGCGGGCCAAGGGCATCGACGACCGTCGATTCTCGCGGGCCAACGACCGTCGTCGCGGCGGCTTCGTCGAGTCGCAGGGTGGTGGCACCATCCTGCTGGCCCGTGGTGACCTGGCACTCGAGATGGGCCTGCCCGTCCTCGGTGTGGTCGCCTACGCCGGGTCGTTCGCGGACGGTGTCCACACGTCGATCCCGGCTCCCGGAATCGGTGCGCTCGGCGCGGGTCGTGGGGGAGCGGATTCGCAGCTCGCCCAGTCCCTCGGCAAGCTCGGTGTCAGTGCCGACGACATCTCGGTGATCTCCAAGCACGACACGTCCACCGCGGCCAACGACCCCAATGAGGCGGAGCTGCACGAGCGCCTCGCCGGGGCACTCGGTCGCAGTGAAGGTGCACCGCTGTTCGTGATCTCGCAGAAGAGCCTCACCGGACACGCCAAGGGTGGTGCCGCAGCATTCCAGCTGATCGGTCTCTGCCAGGTGCTGGACCAGGGCATCGTGCCGCCGAACCGCAGCCTCGACTGCGTCGACGAGAAGATGGCCGAGTTCGAACACCTCGTGTGGGCCCGGGAGGCGCTCCGCTTCGGCGAGCAGTTCCCGCTGAAGGCCGGTCTGCTGACCAGCCTCGGCTTCGGGCACGTGTCGGGCATGGTCGCGGTCGTCCACTCGCAGGCGTTCGTCGAGGCCATCCCGGCCGACCGGCGTGAGGCGTACCTCGAGCAGGCACGCAAGCGCACCGTCGAGGGTCAGCGTCGTCTGGCGAAGGCCATGGTCGGCGGCGGCAGCCTGTACGAGCGTCCGGCGGATCGTCGCTTCGGCGGCGACAGCGTCCCGGCCGCCGCGTCCCGTCAGCTCGAGGCGGACGTCCTGCTCACCGAGGCCGCGCGCCTGGGTGCGGACGACGTGTACAGCTCGGGTCTGCCCGGCTGCAAGTAGGAACGACGGATGGGAGTTCTGGGGATCGGCTTCGATCTCGTGACGGTGTCGGAGTTCGCCGAGCAGCTGGACCGGCCAGGGACGGCCATGCTCGACAACTTCACACCGGGCGAGCGTCGGGACGCCGTGACCCGGAGCTCCGATCCGGCTAGACATTTCGCCGCCCGGTGGGCTGCGAAGGAGGCAGTGATCAAGGCCTGGTCCACGTCTCTCTTCGCCAGCCCGCCGGTGCTGCCCGAGATGATCCACCACCTGATCGAGGTGGTGACGGATGCGTGGGGGCGACCGAGCATCCGCTTGCGCGGGGACGTCGCCAAGCATCTGACCGATGTGAAGATTCACATCTCGCTCACCCACGACGGAGACATGGCCGGCGCGTTCGCCGTCATCGAATCCGTGTAGGCGCCTCCGGCGCTCGTGCGCCTTTCTGGTAGCTCCGGCAACCGGAAAGGCGCACGAGTGCGTAGCGCCTAGGTGGTGCGCGATTCCTTTTCGGCGACCAGCAGGTACGCCACCATCAGCCGTTTCAGTTCGGCGACGGCGTCCGCATGGCTCTGATTGTCCTGCACCGAGAAGTTGAGCATCGAGTACACGACGTGGACGAGCACCTCGGCCATCATCGTGCGCCGCTCCCGCGACGTCTGCGGGGTGAGCGGTGCCAGCATCCGCGAGACCTGCTCCGCGAACGCCTTCTCGTGGATGGCGCCGGTGGCGCGCGTCGAGGGCGTCGACTGCATCGCCAGCCACACCTCGCGCCTCGACGGATCAGATGTCCACAGCCCAGCCATGTGGTCGACGAACGAATTGAGGAACCGCAGCCAGTCGAGGGACGGGACCTCGCCGTTGAACTGGGCGATCTCGTGCTGCACGCCGACGAGGTCCTGCCGGTTGAGCTCGCAGACGATCACGTATTTGTTCGCGAAGAACTGGTAGAGCGTGCCGATCGGGACGTCCGCGCGGGCGGCGACCTCCTCGCACGTGAACGATTCGAATCCCACGTCCACCAGCAACTCCCGCGATGCCGCGAGCAGTGCGTCGAACTTGCGGCGGCTACGTTCCTGGGTCGGACGTCTGCGCGGCAGGAGTTCCTGCGGGTCCGACTGCAGCTCCAACGCCGGATCCACACGGCGCGGCGCTTGCTTGCTGACTGAAGACTCCACCGCCCCAGGCTATCCGTCTTTCGTCCGGATTCCGAAGATCCCTCCCGGTGACGCGTCGGGTTTCACCTGGGCGGGAGAGACTCAGCGGGCCGTCTTGCGGGTGAACGATGTGATCGCCCACACAGCGCCGACGGCGGCGATTCCGGCGCACCACGACACCGCCGGTAACGCCGTGTCGCCGACAGGTGTGCCCAGCAGCAGGCCACGGACCGTTTCGATCACCGGGGTGACGGGCTGGTTCTCGGCGAAACCGTGCAACCAGCTCGGCATGGTGTCGGTGGGAACGAACGCGCTGCTGACGTATGGCAGGAACAGTAGGAGGAATGTGAATCCGTTGGCGGCTTCTTCGCTGTCGGCGACGAGTCCGAGCGCGGCGGCGAGCCAGGAGATCGCGAGGATGAACAGTGCGATGAGCGCGAGCGCGGCGAGCCACTGCATCGGTCCCGCCGTGGGGCGGAATCCCATGATCACGGCGACGCCGATCACGACGAGCGACGTGACGAGGTTCCGTGCGACGCTCGACACGACATGACCGAAGAGGAAGGCCGAGCGCGCGACCGGCATGGACCGGAAACGGTCGACTATGCCGTGCACCATGTCTCCGGTGACGCTCACTGCGGTCTGCGAGGAGCCGAAACCGGCGCAGAGCAGGATTATTCCGGGCACCACGTAGTCGAGGTACCCGGTCCGGGTCTGCATGGCCCCGCCGAAGACGTACACGAACAACAGCAGCAGCATCACCGGAAGAGCGACGCCCATGATCATCGTCTCGGGAGTGCGGAGCATGCGGGTGAGGCTGCGACCGGTCATGGCCGCGGCGTCGTCCACGGCGGACCGTATGCCGGTGGTCATCGGGCTGTCACCTCGTTCCGGGTAAGGGACGGGTTCGACGTGTCGGTGAGCGCGAAGAAGACGTCGTCGAGATCGGGGGCGTGGAGCGAGAGCGTGTCGACGGTGACACTCTGGTCGTCGATCCGTCCGAGGAGTGACTTCAATTGGCCGATGCTCCCGTCGGTGGGCACCTGGATCGCCAGACGCTCGGTGTCGAGGACGGCGTCGCCGAAGGCGCGCGCGACGTGGTGCAGTTCGGACGGCTGCGTGAGCGTCAGCTCGAGGTGGCCGCCGGGAACGAGGCGTTTCAGTTCGGCGGGGGTGCCCTCGGCGACGACCCCGCCTCCGTGGAGAACGGCGACCCGGTCTGCCAGGCGGTCGGCTTCCTCGAGGTACTGGGTGGTGAGAAAGACGGTGACGCCGTCGTCGACGAGGCGCCGGACCATCTCCCACATGCTCTGACGGCTGCGGGGGTCGAGTCCGGTGGTCGGTTCGTCCAGGAAGATGATGTCGGGACCGGAGATCAGGCTCATCGCCAGGTCGAGGCGCCTGGTCGTGCCGCCCGAGTACGTTCCTGCGCGGCGGGCTCCCGCGTCCACCAGGTCGAACTGTTCGAGCAGTTCGCGCGTGCGTCTCCGGCCGTCCGCCCGGCCGAGGTGGCTCAGCCGGGCCATGAGCCGGAGATTCTCCTCGCCGGTGAGGAGGTCGTCGACCGCCGCGTACTGTCCGGTGAGGCTGATCTTTCGCCGGACTCCCTGCGGGTCGCGCCGGAGGTCGTGGCCGGCGACGGTCACCGTGCCGGCATCCGGCGGTGTCAGCGTGGACAGGATGCGGACCATCGTCGTCTTACCCGCCCCGTTGGCGCCGAGGAGGGCGAACACGCTGCCGCGTGGCACGTCGAGGTCGATGCCGTTCAGGACGGCGACGTTTCCGTAGCTCTTGCGCAATCCCCGGACTGAAATGGCCGACTCCGAAAACTGTGTATCTCGTATATTCATGGTGTGCAGCGTACGCAGTTTTAGGATGAGCGCAAGACCCCGACGAAGTGGACCCGTGCATGCGCTCACCGAACGACCTTCCCGACGACCGCTCCACCGCCACTCTGCCCAAGGCGGTCCGGCTGGCATGGGGGATCGAGGAACCGGGGACTCGCGGACCGCGGAAAGGGCTCAGCCTCGAACGGGTGGTCGATGCGGCCATCGAGGTGGCGGACGCCGAAGGTCTTGCGGGCCTGTCCATGAGCCGGGTCGCGAAGCAACTCGGGTTCACCACGATGTCGCTGTACCGGTACGTCGACAGCAAGGACGATCTGGTGGAGCTGATGGCCGATCGGGCCATCGGTCAGCCCAGTGGGCTCGTTGTATCGGGTGGATGGCGGGACCGGCTCGAATCCTGGGCGCTGGGCGAGTATCGGGCGGTCCGGGCGCATACCTGGTGGCCGGAGGTGACCATCTCCGCGCCCCCGACGGGTCCCAACAACCTGGCCTGGTTGGAAGCCGGACTGCGGGCGGTGTCCGACACCGGACTCGCCGAGGACCGGAAACTTCAAGTGGTGCTGAATGTTTCGCTGTTCGTGATCGGGCGAGCGCGATTTGCGCTCGATCTCGAACGCTCGGCGGGAGTGGAACAGGTCGATTACTCCCGCATGCTTCCCCTACTGCTCGACGAGACGCGGTTTCCCGCGCTGCGGGCGGCGATCGAGGGCGGTGCCTTCGATTCGGGGGATGCCGACGATGCGCACTGGCTCGAACACGACTTCCGGTTCGGTCTCGATCGGATGCTCGACGGCATCGAACGATTCACGGGCGGCTGACGAGGCGCAGCCGCCCGTCGCGCCGATCAGACGGACAGGTCCCGCCGCAGTTTCGCGACGTGGCCGGTGGCCCGGACGTTGTACTGGGCCACCTCGATCTTCCCGTCCTCGTCGACGAGGAACGTGGACCGGATGACGCCCTGCACCGTCTTGCCGTACATCTTCTTCTCGCCGAACGCGCCCCACGCCTCGAGGGTGGTCTTCTCGGGGTCGGACAGGAGCGGGAACGTCAGTTCCTCGTTGTCGCGGAACTTGGCGAGCTTGGCCGGCTTGTCGGGGGAGATGCCGATCACGTCCAGGCCTGCGCCGTTGAGGTCGGCGAGATTGTCGCGGAAGTCGCAGGCCTGTTTGGTGCAGCCCGGCGTGCTCGCCGCCGGGTAGAAGTACACGACGACCTTGCGGCCACGGAAGTCGGCGAGCGACACGTCGTTGCCGTCGGCGTCGGGCAGCGTGAAGGCGGGGGCGGTGTCTCCGGGGGTGAGTCTGCTGTTGTCGGTCACGAGAAGTGAGGCTACCGGGCAGGGGCGACAGTGGGCCGAAGGGCGATTGGGGGAGATGGCGACTGGGGAGACGGGGTCGCAGGCCGGGAGTTCTCGTCTACGGTTGACTCAAGTGTGGGAACGTCGCGGTAGCGTCGCTCTCGCTGATCGAACAAGTCGAACAAGTTGGAGGACACGTGCCCAGGGACACCGAGAGTATCGAGCGCGAGATCGAGAACGCGCGTAATCAGCTCGCGAGCACTCTCGACGAATTGACGGTCCGCACCAACCCGAAGCGGCTCGTGGAGAACACGAAGCGGACGCTGATCGCGAAGCTGAACGAGCCGGCGGTCAAGTACGGACTGATCGCCGTGGGTGCGGTGGCAGGGCTCCTGGTGCTCCGCAGGGCGTTGCGCTGAACGACCCCCGGTGACAACGGGCCGTCGGAGGTGAAGTTCGCAGTGACTTCACGTTCCGGCGGCCCGTTCGTCATCTGACCGCCTGCACGGTCCGGTGAGATGGTGACAACAAGAAAGGCCCCCATCCTCGTGAGAGGATGGGGGCCTTCGTGCAAGTGCGCCCACAGGGACTCGAACCCCGGACCCAGTGATTAAGAGTCACTTGCTCTACCAACTGAGCTATAGGCGCTCGCTCTTGCGAGACAGAACATTAGCGGGTCGCTTCTCGGGAATGCAAATCGCCTGGTCGCGACTCCCCGTGACGACCCCGTCCGCAGGGGGGTGCGTAACAAGAGCGCCGCTGGTCACGATTGATATTCGAACGTTATTGAGCGGCCCGGCGGGTGGTTGGAACCGGTCTCCAGTGGCTGGCATCATTGGAGACCACACGGTCTCGACGTGCCGATTCGTCTTGCGAAGGCGAGGGACGTGCCGGCTTGAACGTGAATTCGGAGCGAGGACGTGAAGTGGGGTTATCCATGGGTGTGGGGCGTGGCGGGCGCATGCGGGCGCAATCGGTGAGATCCGTCTCGAAGACGGCGACGATTGTGGCGGCATCACTCGTATTCGCAGTGTCGATCGCAGGGTGCACCGTCTCCGGTGCCGACAGCGTCACGTCGGAAGGTGAGGCGCCGATCGATTCCAATCCGGTCACCGAACTCATCAAGCCGAAGCTGACGGCGTCGGCAGTCGATGGTGCAGTGGGATTCTCGCCGGGACAGCCGGTGACGGTGACGGTTGCCGACGGCACGCTGGCGAAGGTCACCATGCTCAACCCGGAGGGTGAACCGGTCGACGGCGCCATCGCCCCCGACGGGTTGTCCTGGGTCAACACGGAGCCGCTGGGCTACGACAAGGAGTACCGGCTCGAGGTGAAGGCGAACGGGCTCGGTGGCGGCACCGTCTCGACGTCCGAATTCACCACCAGCGCGCCCGGAAACGTCACCAAGCCGTACGTGCTGCCGTCGGAGGGCGACGTCGTGGGCATCGGTCAGCCGATCGCCGTCCAGTTCGACGAGAACATCCCCGACCGCAAGTCGGCGGAGTCGGCGATCACGGTGACGACGAATCCGCCCGTCGAGGGTGCGTTCTACTGGGTGAACAACCGCGAGGTGCGGTGGCGTCCGCAGAACTACTGGGCACCCGGCACCGCCGTGGACGTGAAGGTCGCCGTGTACGGCCGGGATCTCGGTGACGGCCTGTTCGGTCAGGAGGACGTCCACACGGCGTTCACCATCGGCGACGCCCTCGTCGCGACGGCGGACGACAACACCAAGCAGGTGACGTTCGAGCGCAACGGCGAAGTCATCATGACGATGCCCACGTCGATGGGTAAGGACGACACGCCCACCGACAACGGCGTCTACATCATCGGCGACCGGTTCGCGAACCTCGTCATGGATTCGTCCACGTACGGTGTGCCCGTCAACTCCCCGCAGGGATACAAGACTCCCGTCGACTGGGCCACACGAATGTCGTACAGCGGCATCTTCTTCCACTCGGCGCCGTGGTCGGTGGGGCAGCAGGGCTACTCGAACGCGAGCCACGGCTGCCTGAACCTCAGCCCGTCCAACGCGAAGTGGGTGTACGACAACACGAAGCGCGGCGACATCGTCGTCGTCAAGAACACGCTGGGCGGCACCCTGTCGGGCACGGACGGCCTCGGTGACTGGAACATCCCGTGGGATGTGTGGAAGGCGGGCAACGCCAACGCCTGAGCGCAGGCGCGAAGACCAATCGCAAAGAGGAAAGCCCCCGGCCGAGGCCGGGGGCTTTCCGTGTGGGGTGAGTGACGGGACTCGAACCCGCGACAGCCAGGATCACAACCTGGTGCTCTACCAACTGAACTACACTCACCATGCGCTTCAGGCACCGCCCGGGGGCAGTAACTTCGGCGAGGAAGATACTAGCGCGTCCGGTGCCCGAGAAGCCAATCGGTATCTCAGGCGGGCCCGAGTTCCTCGACAACTGCGGCGATATCGCTGGTAGACGGTCCGGGCTCGGACACGAACGCCGTCTTCCGGTAGTACTTCAACTCCCGGATCGACTCCTTGATGTCGGCCAGGGCGCGGTGGGCGAGACCTTTTTCGGGCTGACCGAAGTAGATCCGCGGGTACCAGCGCCGGGACAGTTCCTTGATGGAGCTGACGTCGATCATGCGGTAGTGCAGGTAGGTGTCGAGGTCCGGCATGTCGCGGGCGATGAACCCACGGTCGGTGGCGATCGAGTTGCCGGCGAGCGGCGCCGTGCCTGCGACGGGTACGTGTTCGCGGATGTAGGCGAGCACCTGCTGCTCGGCCTCGGCGAGGGTGACCGTGGATTTCCGGACCTCGTCGGTCAGCCCCGAGTTCTCATGCATCTTGGTCACCACGTCGGGCATCGCCGCGAGCGCGTCGTCGTCGGCGTGGATGACGATGTCGACACCCTCACCGAGTACGTTCAACTCGCTGTCCGTGACCAGAGCCGCGATCTCGATCAGCTTGTCGGTACCGAGGCGGAGCCCGGTCATTTCACAATCGATCCACACAAGTTTGTCCTGCACCAGGAACACAGTAGTCACGTGTGTGACGGGATAAGGTCTGCGGTGGACACTTTCTCCCGATGTGTGCGATCCGAGGAGGGCTTGGATGACCCGGCAATCGCAGGACGGCGACGCGACCTCGACCCCGGCGGAAAGGGCGGCGGCGGCGAGGGCGGCAGCCGCCGAGGCAGCCAGGGTGGCGGAGGAGGCGGCGGCAGCAGCGGACGCGGCGGAGCAGGAGGCCAGGGACGCGGAGGCGGCGGAGAACCGTGCTCCTGCAGGCGTCGCCGCCCCGTCCGGTGCCGCGGCGGACATCGCGGCCGGGTACTCCTCGGAGGGTGCGGCGCTGGAACTGGGAGCCGTGGTTCTGGGCGGCGCCGTGGATCCGGCGGCCCGCGTGCGCATCCCTCTCGCGACGATCAACCGGCACGGACTCGTCGCCGGCGCCACCGGGACGGGAAAGACGAAGACGCTGCAGGGTATTGCCGAGCAGTTGTCGGCTGCAGGGGTTCCCGTGGTGATGGCCGACGTGAAGGGCGACCTGTCGGGTCTGTCACAGCCGGGCGAGGCCACCGGCAAGATCACCGCCCGGGCGGCCGAGACCGGCGACGACCAGTGGCGGCCCGCGGGATCCCCCGTCGAATTCCTCTCGCTGGGAACGGAAGGCCTGGGTATCCCCGTCCGCGCGACCATCACCGCGTTCGGGCCGATCCTGCTCGCCAAGGTGCTCGGGCTCAACGAGACTCAGGAGTCCACGCTGGGGCTGATCTTCCACTGGGCCGACGTCCAGGGGCTCGCGTTGCTCGATCTGAAGGATCTGCGATCGGTCATCGCGCACCTCACGAGCGACGAGGGCAAGGCGGATCTGAAGGGCATCGGCGGCGTGTCCCCGGCCACGGCCGGTGTGATCCTCAGGGCCCTCGTCACTCTCGAAGCCGACGGCGGCGACACGTTCTTCGGAGAACCCGAACTCGAGACCGAGGATCTGCTCCGGGTGATCGACGGCACGGGTGTGATCACGTTGTTCGAGTTGGGTGCCCAGGCCGCGCGCCCGGCACTGTTCTCCACCTTCCTGATGTGGGTGCTGGCGGATCTGTTCCAGACCCTGCCCGAGGAAGGCGATCTCGACAAACCCAAGCTCGTCTTCATCTTCGACGAGGCACACCTGCTGTTCGCAGACGCGTCGAAAGCGTTCCTGCAGCAAGTGGAACAGACCGTGAAGCTCATCCGCTCCAAGGGCGTGGGGGTGTTCTTCTGCACGCAGTTGCCGACGGACGTCCCGAACGCGGTGCTGTCGCAACTCGGTGCCCGCATCCAGCACGCGCTGCGCGCATTCACGCCCGACGACCAGAAGGCGCTGACCAAAACGGTACGAACGTACCCGACCACGGAGAACTACGACCTCGGGAAGGCCCTCACGTCATTGGGTATCGGCGAGGCGATCGTGACGGTCCTGTCGGAACGGGGCGCGCCGACGCCGGTGGCATGGACGAGGATTCGGCCTCCCCGCTCGCTGATGGACACCATCGGCACCGACGCGATCACGGCTGCGGCGTCGTCGAGCCCGCTGTATGCGAAGTACGGGCAGACCGTCGACCGGGAGTCGGCGTACGAGAAGCTGACGGCCAAGGTCGCCGGGGCGCCGGCCGCGGAACCGGGCCTCGACCTGCCCCCGCTGCCCGACCTGCCGCCGCCGGTGCCCGCGCAGCCGGAGGGGCCGAACATGGCCGAGCAGATCCTCGGGAACTCCGCGGTGAAGAGTTTCCTCCGCTCGGCCGCGTCGGCCGCAGGCCGCGAGATCTCCCGCAGCATCTTCGGCACGGGGCGACGTCGCAGGCGGTGACTAACTGCCCAGCTTCTTGTAGAACGTCCCGACGATCGGTGCGACCACCGCGCGCGGGCTGTACTGCCCGGCAACGGACATCGCCTTGCTGATGATGCCGGGCACGACGCGCATCTTGTTGTCGGCCAGGCCGTCGAGCGACACCTTGGCGGTGTATTCGCTGGAGATCCACAGGAAGTCGGGCACCAGCCTGTCCACGATCGACGCATCCGCCGGATCGGGCTCCTCGGTGCGCACCGGGCCGGGGGCGAGCAGGGTGACATTCACGCCCGTCCCCTTGAGTTCGCCGCGCAGCGATTCGGAGAACGTGTTGACGAACGCCTTGCTGGCCGCGTAGGTGGCGTTGTGGGGGATGGGCATGTTGCCCGCCGCCGAGCCGACCATCAGGATCGCCCCGGACCCGCGTTCGATCATCCCGGGCAGCACCGCGAGGGTGAGGTCGTGCACCGCAACGGCGTTGAGTTCCACCTGGGCCCGCTCGTACGCGGGGTCGAGTCCGGCGACGGGCCCGAACGTGGCGATACCCGCGTTGTTGCACAGGACGCTGACCTCACGGCCCGCCAGTTCGGTGACGAGTGCGGCCCGCGCGTCCCGATCGGACAGGTCGCACGCGCGCACGTCGACCTCGACGCCGTACTGGTCGCGCAGGGTCCCGGCGAGGGACTCCATCACCTCGCCGCGGCGCGCGACGAGGATCAGGGAGTGGCCCCGGGAGGCCAGATCGGCGGCCAGCGCCTCGCCGATTCCGGACGAGGCGCCGGTCACGACGGCGCGGGCACTGGGGGTGGGGTTCGGCAAGCTCACGGTCAGCAGCGTAGTGCGTCAGATGCGGGCCGCGAGCCGGGTGCCCTGCTCGATGGCGCGCTTGGCGTCGAGTTCGGCGGCGACGTCCGCGCCGCCGATGACGTGGGTGGTGACGCCTGCGACGGTCAGGTCGTCGACGAGGTCACGCACCGATTCCTGGCCCGCGCAGATCACGACGTTGTCGACGGCGAGGGTGCGGGGCTTCTCCCGCTTGGCGCCGAACGTGATGTGCAGGCCGTCGTCGTCGATGCGCTCGTAGTTGACCCCGGACAGTTCCTGGACGCCCTTGCTCTTCAGCGCCGCCCGGTGGACCCAGCCGGTGGTCTTCGCGAGTCCCGCGCCGATCCGGCCGCTCTTGCGTTGCAGCAGGTACACCTCACGCGGCGACGGTTCGGGAATGGGTGTGGTGAGAGCGCCCGCCGCGGCCTCGGGTTCGGTGACACCCCACTCCTGCTTCCATTCCTTCAGATCGAGCGTCGGGGAGTGCTCGTGGGTGAGGAACTCGCTGACGTCGACGCCGATCCCGCCGGCCCCGATCACGGCGACCGACCGTCCGACGGGCTTGCCGCCCCGGACGACCTCCGGATACGTGAGCACCTTCGGGTGGTCGATCCCCGGAATGGACGGGACGCGGGGCGTGACGCCGGTCGCGACGATCACCTCGTCGTACGTGCCGACCAGCTCGGCCGCGGTGACGCGGGTGTCGAGCCGGACGTCGACACCGGCGAGCGGCAGCTGGCGGGTGTAGTACCGGATGGTCTCCGCGAACTCCTCCTTGCCGGGAATCTTGCGGGCGATGCCGAACTGGCCGCCGATCTCCGAATCCGCCTCGAACAGGGTCACCGAGTGGCCGCGCTGGGCCAGACCGAGCGCCGCGGACAGTCCCGCGGGGCCTGCGCCGACGACGGCGACCCGCTTCGCGGTCCGGGTGGGGGAGAGCGTCAGTTCCGTCTCCCTGCCTGCGCGTGGATTCAGCAGGCACGACACGTGCTTGCGGACGAAGGCGTGGTCGAGGCACGCCTGGTTGCACGCGATGCACGTGTTGATCTGGTCGGGGGTGCCCGCCTCCGCCTTCCGCACCCAGTCGGGGTCGGCGAGCATCGGGCGTGCCATCGAGATCAGCTGTGCGTCACCGCGGGTCAGGATCTCCTCGGCGACCTCGGGCATGTTGATCCGGTTCGACGCGGCGACGGGGATGGTCACGTGCTTCTCGAGTTTGCCGGTGATGTCGGCGAACGCGGCCCGCGGTACCGACGTCACGATCGTGGGGACGCGCGATTCGTGCCAGCCGATGTCGGTGTTGATGATGGTTGCGCCCGCCGTCTCCACTTCCTGTGCCAGCGCGACGATCTCGTCCCAGGTCTGACCGCCTTCCACGAGGTCGGCCATCGACAGGCGGAAGATGATGATGAAGTCGGGGCCGACCGCCTCGCGCGTGCGGCGGACGATCTCGACGGCCATCCGGCGGCGGTTCTCGGGAGTCCCACCCCACTCGTCGGTGCGCTTGTTGGTGCGCTCGCACAGGAACTGGTTGACGAAGTAGCCTTCGCCGCCCATGATCTCGACGCCGTCGTAATTCGCCTGCTGCGCGAGCCGTGCGCAGCGAACGAAGTTGCGGATCTGCCGGCGGACGCCGCGGCCGGTGAGTTTGCGGGGCCGGAACGGGTTGATCGGGGCCTTGATCGACGAGGCGGAGACACTGAACGGCTGGTAGCTGTACCGGCCTGCGTGCAGGATCTGCAGGGCGATCTTGCCGCCCTCGTCGTGCACCGCCTTCGTGATCGCGCGGTGCCTGCGGGCCTCGGCACGGTTGGTGAGCTTCGCGCCGAACGGCAACAGCCAGCCCGTCCGGTTGGGCGCGTAACCGCCGGTGACGATCAGCGCGACCCCTCCGCGGGCGCGCTCGGCGAAGTACTCCGCCAGCCGGGGGACGTCCTTGGCGCGGTCCTCGAGTCCGGTGTGGATGGAGCCCATGATCACCCGGTTCTTCAGCGTCGTGAAGCCGAGGTCGAGAGGGGCGAGCAGCTGGGGAAACTGTGTCATTGGCGGCGTGTCCTTATTGTGAGAGCGCGTCGAGTACTTCTTGACACCAGTCGGCGAACCCCTCCTCGACGCGGATTCCGCCGCGCAGGACGAGGTACTGGTGCAGGGCTGCGCCGGAGAGCTGGTCCGGTGCGGGAAAGTCGCGTTTTTCGATCATGCGGTAGACCTCGAGCCGGGCGGCGTGGCCGTCGCGGTGGCGGGCGACCTCGGCCGTGAGTGCGGCGACGTCACCGTGTCGAGTGGCGCGGATCTTCACTGCCAGCTCGTTGCGCAGGTGGTTGGGCTCGGTGGGTTCGGCGATCCATCGCGCGAGTTCCGCGCTTCCGGCCGCACTGACCCGGTACACCTTCTTGTCGGGTCGACCGTCCTGCGCCACCACCTCGGCGTCGACCCATCCCGCCTCGTCCATGCGTTTGAGGACGCGGTAGATCTGCTGGTGGGTGGCGCTCTGGAAGAAGCCGATGGACCTGTCGAACCGGCGCGCCAATTCGTAACCCGAGCCGGAGTGCTCGGTCAGGGAGACGAGGAGCGCATGTTCGAGTGCCACGAACCGAAGTATGTATGCAACGAGGTGCGTATGCAACTGAGTGCACACTTAGTTCCTCCCGTCCGAACGGGACGCTCGTCGCGTCAGACCGCACGAACTCTCCGTTCACTCGCATAGGCTCGCGGGCATGAGCACCGACGTTCGTCCGCCGGCCGGGATCGGCGAGGCCGCGACGCGTAGACAGGTCGTCGCGTGGGGGCTGTGGGACTGGGGTTCGGCGGCCTTCAACGCCGTGATCCTCACGTTCGTCTTCTCCGTGTACCTGACGGACGCCGTGGGGGAGGACCTGCCGGGGTCGATCTCCGCGAGCACGTGGCTGGGATGGTCGCTGGGCATCGCGGGCTTCCTCATCGCCGTGCTCGCCCCCGTCACCGGGCAGCGATTCGACGCTGCGGGACGACGTAAATGGGCGCTCGGCGTTCTCACCTTCGCGACGGTCGGGTGCATGGCGGCGATGTTCCTCGTCCGCGACTCCTATCAGTACCTGTGGCTCGGACTGGTGCTACTGGCCGCGGGTTCGGTGATCTTCGAACTGGCCGGCGTCCCGTACAACGCGATGCTCAGGCAGGTGTCCACGCCGGCGAACATCGGCCGGGTGTCCGGGTTCGGCTGGGCGATGGGCTATTTCGGTGGAATCGTGCTCCTGCTGCTGTGCTACTTCGGATTCATCGCCGGTGACGGCGACACTCGGGGATTCCTCGGACTCACCACCGACGGCGGCCTGAACATCCGGATGGTGGCGCTGCTGGCCGCCGTCTGGTTCGCGGTCTTCGCGATTCCCGTCCTGCTGAAGGTCCCCGAGCTGGCCCGTCCGCACGCGGACCCGGGCGCGGACAAGGCCGGCTTCGTCGAGTCGTACCGAGTGTTGTGGCGGGATCTGCGCGACCTCTGGTCCGCCGACCGGCGCACCGTGTACTTCCTGGTGGCGAGTGCGCTGTTCCGCGACGGACTGGCCGGTGTCTTCACGTTCGGCGCCGTCCTCGCCGTCAACGTCTACGGCATCAGCGCCGGGGACGTGCTGCTGTTCGGTGTCGCCGCCAACGTCGTCTCCGCGCTCGGCGCGCTCACCGCAGGCCGATTCGACGACCGGATCGGCCCCAAGACCGTGATCATGACGTCCCTCATCGCGATGATCGTCGTCGGTGTCGTCCTCACGGCGGTGTCGGGACCGGTTCTGTTCTGGATCTTCGGACTGCTGCTGTGCCTGTTCGTCGGTCCCGCGCAGTCGTCGGCGCGCACATTCCTGGCCCGGATCACACCGCCCGGCCGGGAGGGCCAGATGTTCGGTCTCTACGCGACCACCGGTCGCGCGGTGTCGTTCCTCTCGCCCACCCTGTTCGGGTTGTTCGCCTGGTGGTTCGCGGCGGATCGGGCCGGAATCATCGGCCTGGTGATCGTGCTCGGGATCGGGCTCGCCGCGCTGACCGTGGTGAAGGCGCCCGAGCGCGACTAGCGCCGCGCGCGATTGTCGTCGATCCGGAGCTTCTCCGGGAACAGCCGCCGCTGCGTCAGCCAGCCCCCCGCCGCCACGGCAATCCAGATCAGCGTGGCGAAGAACTGCTGGGTGCCCTCGTTCGGATCCTCCAAGAAACGTAGCGGGGGGATGGCCAGGCCGAGCCCGGTCAGCACCAAGCTGGCGCCGCCGAGTGCCGTGAGCCACAGCAGCGCCCGCGCCCGGTACCGGTCGGCGACGAACCCGCAGGCGACGGCGAGCGCGACGATCACGATTCCGCTCAGGATCCAGCTGGCGTCATCGGGTTGCAGAACGCGACTGAGCTTCGCTCCGATCACCGCGCCCGCGATGATCCCGATGAAGAATGCCGCGAACTTGAAGACCAGAGTGGTGGCCGCCCACACCACGACCGCACCGATCGCCGCGACCAGGAACGTCGTTCCGAGCGACAGCGACAGCAGGTCGGACACGAGCCAGCCGAGGCCGAACCCGGAGGCGAGAACGGCGACGTGCAGTGAACCGACACCGGCGAAGCACAGAACCGCGCCGACCACAAGGATTGCGATGCCACTCATGGTGCCCTCCCAGGGTGCACGAGACGAGTAGTGCCATCACACCAGACGTGTCGCCGCCGAGGGAGGGGAACTGCCGATTATCCAGTCGCCCGAGCGCGATCGAGGATCGCCTTCGCGAGTGCCTCCGGGCACTCCTCGGGGATCCAGTGCGTGGCGCCGTCCAGGACGACGAATTCGTACGGCGCATCGACGAACTCACCGCACCGCTCGGCCGCCGCGCGACCCATTGCGATGTCGCCGGTGCTCCAGACGTACGTCGTGGGAACGGTGACGGCGGGTGTCTCCGCGAAGTCGCTCGTCATCGCCCGGTACCAGTTCAGCGCGGCGGTCAGCGCTCCCGGTTCGCCGAGCAGTGCGACATGCTCGTCGACGAGTGCCGGCGCGACGACGTCGCCGAACATCGCGCGCAGCGCCTGCGCGTCGTCGCGGAGCAGGACCCGTTCGGCCTTGCCCTCGGTTCTCAGGAGGCGGATGTAGGAGGAGCGTTCCTTTTGATCGGCGTCCTCGCGCAACGCCCAGCCGAACGCGGCGGGATGGGGCACCGAGACGGTGGTGAGCGAGGTGATCCGGTCGGGGTGCCGCGCCGCGACGATCCACGCCACGGCGGCGCCCCAGTCGTGGCCGACGAGATGCGCCGTGTCGAGGCCGAGCGCGTCGAGGAGCCCGACGACGTCCGCGACGAGGTGGTCGATCCGGTAGGCGTCGACTCCGTCGGGTCGCGCATCGGGCGAGTAGCCACGCTGGTTCGGCGCATACGTCCGCAGACCGGATTCGTTCAGCAGAGCGCTCACGGGGGCCCAGGACGCGGCGCTCTCCGGGAACCCGTGCAGCAGAACGACGGGGGTCCCGTCGTCCGGACCGCTGGTCGTGACGTCGATCGTCAGATCTCCGAGGGTGACGTGCGCGTGTTCCGAGGTTGGCAACATGCCCCCACCGTACGGCGGGCGACCTACTTCTTTCCGGGATTCCACCCGCTCATGCCGAGCATGATCAGGCGTAGTTTCCGCTCGGCGCGCGCGACGACCTCGGCCTCGCTTCGGCTTCCGGGACGATCGGCCTCGAGGAGATCGACGACGACGGCGAACATGGTGGACACGATGAGGTCGGCCGCCATCTCCAGGTCGTCGTGGTCCCAGTTCTGCAGGCCGTCGATGCGGGACAGGTCGACTGTGAGTTCGCTGACGAACAGCTTCATCTCGGTTGCGATCGCACGGCGAATTTCCGGGACGCCGCCGTAGCGTTCGCGGCTGAGGAACCGGAACTGCGCCTCGTGGGTGCGGACCTGCCGCACGAGGATGTCGAGCGACGCGCCTGCACTCTTGGTACTCGGGGTGCGGCGGGCGTCGCGCAGCATCTGCCGCAGAATCCGCATGCCCTCCTCGACGAGCACCACGCCGAGTTCCTCGATGGACGCGAAATGGCGGTAGAACGCGGTGGGCACGATTCCCGCGGTGCGGGCGATCTCGCGCAGGCTCACGCCGGCGAAACTGCGGTCCGCCATCAGGTCGAGCGTGCCGTCGAGGAGGGCCTTCCTCGTGCGCTCCTTCCGCGCTGCCCTGCTCTCGGGTTCGGCGCCGGTCGACTGACTCACGGCAGTGAGTGTATTCGCGGGGGAGAGCGCCGCCACCACCTCCGGGTGTTCGCGTTCGTCGTCCGGCATGCGCATCCGATCCCCGCCTCGGGTGTGCGTGCGGTCACATTGTGATTGACAAGTTCCTGTCTCCCTCTGTCACACTATTGTCAGTGTACAAGCGTGCACTCAAATGGAGGAGGCTGACGTGTCAGTTGCCCACACCGGTCGTCCGGCGGAGGGACGCAGGTTCTCGCTGCTGTCGTTGTTCGAGGCGATGGCCACTCCGCACCAGCTCGACCGCTACCTCGAACTCGTCACGCCGATGGTCACCGTGCGCGACCTCCGCGCCGAAGTCGTCGAGGTCCGGCGGTCCACCGCCGACACCGTCACTCTCACGCTGCGCCCCACCCGCCAGTGGCGTGGATTCCGCGCGGGGCAGTTCGTGCAGGTGGGGGTCGTGATCGACGGGGTTCGGCACACCCGCTGCTACTCGCCTGCCAATGCACAGTCGTCCACCGACGGACACGTCGAGTTGACGATCAAGGCGCATCCCGACGGGCTCGTCTCGCAGTACCTGCACGCGCAGGCGCGCCCCGGACTCGTGCTCGACCTGTCTCAGGCCGCGGGCGAATTCACCCTTCCGTCTCCTCGTCCGCGCCGGCTGCTGCTGGTGAGCGGAGGCAGCGGAATCACCCCGGTTCTGTCGATGCTGCGCACCCTCGTCGACGAGGAGCACGTCGGAAGCATCACTTTTCTGCACTACGCGTACACCGAAAACGACGTCGCGTACCTCGACGAGTTGCGGGCACTCGCGGACGCGAACGCCAACGTCTCCCTCGTACTGGCGTGCACCGATCAGGAGGCCGGCGGGCACCTGCACGGGTTCTTCGGTCTGGAGCACCTCGACGCGGTGGCGCCCTGGTACGCCGACGCGGAGACGTTCCTGTGCGGCCCGCCCGGACTGATGCGCGGCGTCCGGGAGGTGTACCGCGAACTCGGCATCGAGGACCGTCTGCACACCGAGGAGTTCGCTCCCGCCGCAGCCCCGGCGGAAGGGGAGGCCGGCGGCGCGGTGTCCTTCACCGCCAGCGGCATCACCGCGGACAACTCCGGCGCGACGCTGCTCGAACAGGCGGAGGCCGCCGGACTTCATCCGGAGTACGGCTGCCGGATGGGCATCTGCTTCTCCTGCACCACGGTGAAGACCTCGGGGTGCACCAGGAACGTCCGCACCGGCGACACCGACACCGACTCGGACAAGGCGATCCAACTGTGCGTCTCGGTTCCGGTGGGCGACGTCGCCCTCGACATCTGACTTTCACGACATCAACGTTTGGAGACCGACATGTTTGGACTCTCACTCTCGTTCCTCCCGTTCGTCGGCGGCACCGACGGTTCCCGTAACGCCGCCCCGGTGGTGCTCAGCCACGACCAGGTCGAAGAGATCGGCAGGGAACTGGACGCCCTCCGCGACCGGACGGTCGCGGACCTCGGCGCCGAGGATCGCGAGTACATCTACAAGATCATCAAGGCCCAGAGGGGATTCGAGGTCGCAGGCCGCGGTTTGATGTACCTCGGCTTCTTCCCGCCGGCCTGGATCGCCGGCGTCGGCGCCCTCGGCGTGTCGAAGATTCTCGACAACATGGAGATCGGCCACAACGTCATGCACGGTCAGTACGACTGGATGCGTGAACCCGGCCTGAACTCCCGGGTGTTCGAATGGGACACCGTCTGCCCGGCCGATCAGTGGAAGCACTCCCACAACTACATGCACCACACGTACACCAACATCCTGGGCCGCGACCGGGACATCGGCTACGGCATCCTGCGGATCGACGAGGCGCAGAAGTGGAACCCCTACTACCTGGGGAACCCGGTCTACGCGTTCCTGCTGATGATGCTGTTCGAGTGGGGCGTCATGATGCACGACCTGGAAGCGGAGAACGTGATCCAGGGCAAGCGGAAGTGGCACGACGTCAAGCCGCTGCTGAAGGGCTGGTGGCGCAAGGCGGGCAGGCAGGTGCTCAAGGACTATGTGATCTTCCCGGCGCTCACCGGGCCGCTGTTCGTCCCCACCCTGCTCGGCAACGTGACCGCCAACCTGATCCGCAACGTGTGGGCGTACTCCATCATCTTCTGCGGCCATTTCCCCACCGGCGTGCAGAGTTTCACCGAAGACGAGACCGCGGAGGAAACCCGCGGCGAATGGTACGTCCGGCAGATGCTCGGCAGCGCGAACATCGAGGGAAGCCCGCTGTTCCACATCATGTCCGGCAACCTGTCACACCAGATCGAGCATCACCTGTTCCCGGATCTGCCCGCTCACCGGTACCCGGAGATGGCTCCCGTCGTGAAGGCGCTGTGCGAGAAGCACGGCCTGCCCTACAACACCGGCGGCTTCTTCAAGCAGATCGGCTCCGTGTGGGCGAAGATCTTCAGGTTCGCACTGCCGCCCGGTCTCGTCTCGTCCGACGCCCCTCCCGGTGTTATCGTCGAGCGGCAGAAGACTGCAGCCTGAGAGGCGTAACACATGGTGGGGAAGTTCGAGCGGCGCAAGGACACCGTGCAGGAGTTGACGGAGTCGGCGGCCACGCACGTGGGCCAGATCGCGACGATCATCGCGGGCGCCGTCCGGGACGTCACCCGGGAGATCGGCGACTGGGTGTCCGACGGTATCGAGATGCGCGAGGCCGCGAAGAAGGCCCGCGAAGACGAGGACGAGGGCGAGACGGTCGACTGACGTCGTTGTCCGGGGTGGGGCGCGGCCGGCGACGGGCGCGCCCCACCTTGTAGCTTCTGTCAGATGACGCCCAGCGAGATCATGGCGTCGGCGACCTTCACGAAACCGGCGATGTTCGCGCCGTGCACGTAATCGCCCGGCATGCCGTACTCTGCGGCCGTGGCGACGGTCCGTTCGTGGATGCCGCGCATGATCCCGGCCAATCGCTCGTCGGTGTATTCGAAGCCCCACGAGTCGCGGGATGCGTTCTGCTGCATCTCGAGTGCCGATGTCGCGACCCCGCCCGCGTTGGCCGCCTTGCCCGGCGCGAATGCCACGGCGGCATCGCGGAACACCTGGACGCCCTGCGGGGTGGTCGGCATGTTCGCGCCCTCGGCCACCGCCTGCACACCATTCGTGACCAGGGTCTTGGCTGCTGCTTCGTCGAGTTCGTTCTGGGTGGCACAGGGGAGCGCGACGTCGCACGGCACGTCCCAGATGGAACCGTTCGGCACGAACCGGGCGTGCGGCACGGTGTCCGCGTATTCGCTGATCCGTCCGCGCCGCACCTCCTTGATCTCTTTCAGGAGGTCGAGGTCGATGCCCTTCTCGTCGACGACGTATCCGGCGGAATCGGAGGCCGCGATCGCGATTCCGCCGAGTTGGTGCACCTTCTCGATTGCGTAGATCGCGACGTTCCCGGAACCGGAGACGACGACGGTCTTGCCGTCGAGTGAACTGTTCGCGGTCTTCAGCATCTCGGCGACGAAGTAGGCGACGCCGTACCCGGTGGCCTCGCGACGCACCTGCGAGCCGCCCCAGGTGAGTCCCTTGCCGGTGAGGACGCCCGACTCGTAGGAGTTGGTGAGGCGCTTGTACTGGCCGAACAGGTAACCGATCTCGCGCCCGCCGACCCCGATGTCACCTGCGGGCACGTCGGTGTATTCACCGATGTGGCGATGCAGTTCGGTCATGAACGACTGGCAGAAGCGCATGATCTCGGCCTCGGAACGGCCCTTGGGGTCGAAGTCGGAGCCGCCCTTGCCGCCGCCGATCGGGAGTCCGGTGAGGGCGTTCTTGAAGATCTGCTCGAACCCGAGGAACTTCACGATTCCCAGGTTCACGCTGGGGTGAAACCGCAGGCCACCCTTGTAGGGGCCGAGCACACTGTTGTATTGCACGCGGAAACCGCGGTTGACGTGCACGTTGCCGGAATCGTCGACCCACGGCACCCGGAAGATGATCTGGCGTTCGGGCTCGCACAGTCGCTCGATCAGTCCGGAATCGGCGTAGTGGGGACGGTGCTCGAGCACGACCTGGAGCGATTCGAAGACCTCCGCGGCTGCCTGGTGGAACTCGGGTTCTCCGGCGTTCCGCAGGCGGACCTGCTCGTAGATCTCTGCTACCCGGTCGCGCGTTGACACCGATTCACCTGCCTGACGTGTGAGGAATTCTTTACCTGACGTTTACATCGGAGACTATAGACCGCTGTCAGGAGGTCCTGTATCGGGCCGTGCGGGGGAGGTCAGGGCTCCCGTCGGGGTGTGCGGGAATGCATTGCGACAGTGGTGTTCTCGACGGCCTCGCCGCAGTGCGCGCAGCGGTGTTCCAGTTCCAGCGAGTGCCCGCACTCGTGCACGAGCACCGACGGGGCCTCGTCGACGGCCCATTTGCTGCCCCACTGGAACAGGGAGAGCAGTAGTGGCCGCAGGTCCTCGCCCGCGGGGGTGAGGTGGTACTCGAAGCGGGGTGGGTGCTCGGAGTACTGCCTGCGTTCGATGACGCCGACCTCCTCCAGCTTGCGCAGTCGCGCGGTGAGGATGTCGCGGGAGACGCCGATGTAGCCCGCGATCCGGTCGAAGCGGTGCACGCCGTAGGACAGTTCGCGGATCACCAGCATCGACCAGCGGTCGCCGATCAATTCCATGGTGGCGGCGATGGCGCACGGCCTCGGCGCCAGGGGCATGCGGTCCATGACGATCTCGGGTGTTGCTGGCTGGGTGTCGCCGTTGCTCATGCTTCCCATCATAGAGGGTTGTGTTTTCCAACTAATAGGGATTACTGTCGTCGGCATTGTTAGTTGGAAAATCAGACTTACTCACTCGAAGGGGTCGTCATGACCACGATTCACGATCGAACGGTGCTGGTCACCGGGGCCAATCGCGGGCTCGGCCGGGCCTTCGTCGCCGAGGCGCTCGCACGAGGAGCGCGCACGGTCTACGCGTCGGCGCGCGACACGTCCACGATCGACGGGCATCCGCGGGTCGTGCCGGTCCAGCTGGATGTCACGAACCCCGAATCGGTTTATGCCGCAGCGGAACTCGTAGGGGATCTCGGCGTGCTGATCAACAACGCCGGGATCCTCGTCGGCGAGTCGCCGCTCACGGGCGATCTCGACGGGATGCGCCGTGAACTCGAAACCAACCTCTACGGCCCGCTCAACGTGACGCGCGCGCTCGCGCCGATCATCGCCGCCAACGGCGGTGGCGCGATCCTCAACGTGCATTCCGTGCTGTCGTGGCTGGCGATCGGCGGCTCCTACAGCGTCTCGAAGGCCGCCCTGTGGAGTGCCACCAACGCCATGCGCGCCGAACTCTCGGCGCAGAACATTCAGGTGGTCGGGCTGCATCTCGGCTACATGGACACCGACATGACCAGTGGTCTGGACGTGGAGAAGATCTCCGCGGCCGAGGTTGCGCGACTGGCCTTCGACGGTATCGAGTCCGGCGCCCACGAGGTGCTCGCCGACGACACCACCCGCACCGTCAAGGCGGCGCTGTCCGGCGACCTCGACGTCCTCTATCCGCAGCCCGCGCAGAGGGGAGCCGCATAGTGAACGCATTCGGAAACGGTGAGGTGTCGACGGTCGAGAGCCTGCCGGACGCCGGTGAGTGGGGTGAGATCCGGTCGAAGATCGTCGAATGGCACGACCCGGTGGGTCCGGCGCGCACGGCCCGGAAACTCGACGGCCTCACCTACCTGCGGGCAATCCTCGACGGCAGCGTTCCGGCGCCGCCCATCGCCAGCCTGATGAACCTGCGGTTCCTCGACGCCGAACCCGGGAGGGTGGTCTTCGCGCTCGATCCCGACGAGTCGCAGTACAACCCGATCGGCGCCATCCACGGCGGCGCCGTGTGCACGCTGCTCGATTCGGTCGCCGGCTGCGCCGTGCACACCACGTTGCCCGCCGGGTGGGGGTACACCTCGGTCGAGATCAAGGTCAACTACATCCGCGGGGCGACCCGCGACTCCGGGGCGCTCACCGCCACTGGTGTCGTGAAGAAGGCGGGCCGCCGCATCGCCTTCGCGGAAGGGGAGGTCACCGACTCGCAGGGCCGCCTGGTGGCCACCGCCACCAGCACGCTGCTGGTGTTCGAGGTTCCACCACAGGGTTGACGCAGGACGGTCGGGAAACCCGCCACCCGCGGAGGGGGGTGGCGGGTCCCGATGCACCGTTGCCCCGTCGGGTTGGGGCGATGCGTGAACAAGACTAATCAGTCGGTTTGCTACGCGCGAGTACGGGACACCGCCGCCGGTCGAAGCGGCCCTACGACATACCGAAGTTTGATGTACTGAATTCCGTCCTCATCAGCGTCATTCCCGGAGCGGTCACGGAAGGCACACCCATGGGCACGATCACCACGCAGGACGGCACGGAGATCTTCTACAAGGACTGGGGAACCGGTCAACCCATCGTGTTCAGCCACGGCTGGCCGCTGTCGGCCGACGACTGGGACGCCCAGATGCTGTTCTTCCTCCAGCACGGCTATCGAGTCATCGCCCACGACCGGCGCGGGCACGGACGCTCCACGCAGACCGGCGACGGCCACGACATGGACCACTACGCCGACGACCTCGCGGAGTTGACCGCACACCTCGACCTCCACGACGCCATCCACGTCGGCCACTCGACCGGCGGCGGCGAGGTCGCGCACTACCTCGCGCGACACGGCGAGAGCCGAGTGTCGAAGGCCGCACTGATCAGCGCGGTGCCGCCGCTGATGGTGAAGACGGAGGCGAACCCGGGCGGCCTGCCCAAGGCCGTGTTCGACGATCTGCAGGCGCAACTCGCGGCCAACCGTTCCGTCTTCTACCGCGACCTGCCGTCGGGGCCGTTCTACGGATTCAACCGGCCGGGCGTGGAGTCCTCGGAGGCGATCATCGAGAACTGGTGGCGGCAAGGGATGATGGGCGGGGCCAAGGCCCACTACGACGGCATCGTCGCCTTCTCGCAGACCGATTTCACCGAAGACCTGAAGAAGATCACGGTACCGGTGCTCGTGATGCACAGCGAGGACGACCAGATCGTTCCCTACGCCGACGCCGGACCCCTGTCCGCGAAACTTCTCGTCAACGGGACGTTGAAGACGTATAAGGACTTCCCCCACGGCATGCCCACCACGCAGGCGGAGACGATCAACGCCGATCTGCTGGCCTTCCTGAAGGGCTGACGCCGGTGTTCCGATCGTCGTGAGACGCGCGTCCCGCCTCGCTCGCCGTACCGGATGCGTCGCGGCGCTCGGGTGCGTCGTGGTGTCCGGTTGTGGCACCGCGGCGGACGACCCCGCGCCCACGACAACTCCGACGGCGACTGCGGGCAGATTCGTTCCCGGTGCCGGTGACCGTTCCGGGTTGGTCGATATCGGTGGGGGCCGCCACATCTACCTCGAGTGCCGCGGTTCCGGTTCGCCCACGGTCGTGCTCGTCGCCGGGGCCGGGGTCGCGCGGGACATCGAGACGAACGGCCGGAACCATCCCGGTGCGGAGACACCCGACTATCCCGCCACGCTCGCTGCGCTCGAGACGATGCCCCCGCTGCCTGCGATGCCCGCCGCCGTCCTGACTTCGGACGAGCCGTTCGACTATCTCGGGATCGGCGACGCCGACACGTACTGGCCGCAGTGGCTCGACGCCGCCGCGCTCCTCTCGACCGCCCTCGATGCCACCCACATCACGCAGACCGGTAGCGGTCACTTCATCGAGAACGAGAATCCCGCCCTCGTGGTCGAGCAGATCTGCTCCGTGATCGCCCCGGCAACGAGTTGCCCCGGTTCGTGAGGGCCGGGCTCGGGCGGACGGGCAGCCCCGATCCCTGACTGTGCAGGTGATCGGGGGTTTTCGCCGTCTGAGGCTCCGTTGAACGAGTGCCCCCGGCAGGATTCGAACCTGCGACCAAGAGATTAGAAGGCTCTTGCTCTATCCCCTGAGCTACGGAGGCGCGCAGCAAATATTACCTGCCGCCCCGAGTGCTCCGACCGGGGCTGGGGTGTGTGCGTCACGAGCCCAGGACCGCCGCGCAGAGCAGGAGTCCCGCCAGAACGATCTCGACGACGAAATAGAACCACACGGGGTAGAAGCGGGTCGGCCGGTCGGTGAAAGCGGCCACGATCCGGCCGAACGCCATCCCCAGCAGAGCGACGGCCACCGTCACCGCGGCGACGGATCGGATGCCGTAGGAGTCGAAGGCCGCGAAGACGAGCAGGCCCGCCACCGCGACACCGAAGCCGCCGTAGACCGCGCGCACCTCGGCGCGGGCCGACGCCGAATCTGCGGTCAGACCGAACGGTGCGATCAGTCGGGCGGGCAGGGCGAGCCCGTAGACGCCCATGCCCGCGAAGAACAGCGCCACCACGATGATCAGAAACTCCGCCATCTCAGCCTCTCGTTTCCCCGGGACACGTCCCTGTCGACGGTAGCCGGAACCGAGACGGACCCTCGCGTCTCCGACGGCCTGTCGTAGGTCCTACCCTTGATGTATGGCTACACCCCAGCTCGCGGCGTCCGACCCGGATTCGAAACCCCCGAATCGTGCCGATTCGACCGCCCTGTTCGTCGTCGGCGGTCTCATCGCCGGCCTGGTAGCGGCAATCGTCGTCGGACTCTCCGCTGCTCAGGCGCTCGTGCTGCTGGGAATTCCGGACCCCGGACCGATCACCACCTACGGATTGCCCGCCATGCGGGCCGTGTCGGAGATCGCTGCCGTCATCACCATCGGCTCGTTGCTGCTCGCCGCGTTCTTCGTGCCACCGCAGAAATCCGGAGTCCTCGACGTGGACGGCTACCGCGCCGTCCGCACCGCGTCGTACGCCGCGATCGTGTGGGCGGCGACCGCCCTCGTCCTCGTCCCGTTGACGCTGTCCGACACGTCCGGGCAACCCTTCGCAGAAGCGGTCAAGCCGGCCAACATCGTCAATTCGATCGATCAGGTCGAACTCGCCGGCGCCTGGCGCTGGACCGCGATCATCGCCATCGTCCTCGCGATCGCCTCCCGGCTCGTGCTGCGCTGGTGGTGGACGCCGATCCTGCTGGTCGTCGGCATCCTCGGACTGATGCCGCTCGCGTTGACCGGGCACTCGTCCTCGGGTGGTTCGCACGACATGGCGACGAACAGCCTGATCCTGCACCTCGTGGCGGCCTCGCTGTGGGCGGGCGGCCTGTTCGCTCTCCTCGCCCACGCGCGTCGGCGCGGCGCCTACACCGACGTCGCCGCGCGCAGGTTGTCCGCGGTCGCGACCGTCTGCTTCGTCGTCATGGCGGTCAGCGGTGTGGTGAACGCGCTCGTCCGCGTCCAGATCGGCGACCTGATCGACACCACGTACGGGCGCCTGGTGGTCGCGAAGATCGTGGCCCTCGTCGTCCTCGGTGTGTTCGGGTGGGCGCAGCGTCGCCGGGCGCTGCCCGCACTGCAGAAGGATCCGACGAAACGCGGCAACCTGATCCGCTTCGCCGGTGCGGAGGTCATGGTCTTCGCCGCGACGATCGGTCTCGCCGTCGGACTCGGCCGCACGCCCCCGCCGCCCCCGACCGCGGCGCCCACCCTCACGGAGGTGGAACTCGGCTACAACCTGGCGGGGCCGCCCACGTTCGCCCGCCTGATGCTGGACTGGCGATTCGACCTCCTCTACGGCACCGCCGCGATCGTGCTGGCCGTCGTGTACGCGCTCGGGCTGCGCAAACTTCGGCGGCGCGGCGACAGCTGGCCCGTCGGCCGGACCGTCGCCTGGATGTGCGGGTGCGTGGTGCTGCTGATCGCCACGTCGTCGGGTGTCGGTCGCTACTCGCCGGCCGTGTTCAGCGTGCACATGGGCGCTCACATGGCGCTGTCCATGCTGGCGCCGGTTCTCCTGGTGCTCGGTGCCCCGATCACGCTCGCCCTGCGCGCCCTCGATCCCGCGGGCAAGAATGGTGTGCCGGGACTGCGCGAATGGATCCTGACCGCGCTGCACAGCCCGTTCTCCCGGTTCATCACGCACCCCGTCGTCGCGGCGGTGCTGTTCGTGGGCGGTTTCTACGCCCTGTACCTCGGCGGGATCTTCGAGGCCGCCGTCGACTCCCACTCCGCGCACGTCCTGATGAACCTGCACTTCCTGCTGAGCGGCTACCTCTTCTACTGGGTCGCGATCGGCATCGACCCCTCGCCGCGCAAGCTGCAACCGGTGACGAAGCTCGCGATGGTGTTCGGCTCCCTGCCGTTCCACGCCTTCTTCGGCGTCGCGCTGATGAGCATGGGCGCCGTGATGGGCGAGTGGTACTACCGATCGCTCGGACTCGGCTGGAACGCCGACCTGGTGGGTGACCAGCAACTGGGCGGCAGCATCGCCTGGGCCACCGGTGAGATCCCGCTGGTGCTGGTGATGATGGCGCTGCTCATCCAGTGGTCCCGCAGCGACGGCCGCACGGCGCGGCGGGTCGACCGGGCCGCGGACCGGGACGACGACGCGGATCTGGCAGCGCACAACGCGATGTTCGCGGAGTTGGCGCGACGGGACCGCGAAGCCGGGCGCTGACCGTTAGCACGCCGCCCCGACACGTTCGGGGCTCCCGGGGCCGTTTTCGCGGTTCCATTCACAACCGCTCGATTACTCCACAGATGTCCGCTGCAGGCCGAAAACGGCGCCGCCGGACGGCACGCTGTGAGTGAAGGCACCTTGCCGCACTCACAGGGGGTAGACGTCATGTACGAAACACACGGCACCGTCGTCGGAACGGTCATCACCAGCCCGGTCACCCGGTCGAACGCCGCCGGTGACGAGTTCCTCAGTTTCCGGATGGCGAGCACGGTCCGGCGCCGCGACCACGCGACGGGGGAGTGGCGTGACGGGAGCACGCTCTACCTCACGGTGACCTGCAGGCGACGGCTGATGGCCGGCGTCGTCGCCTCGATCACGAAGGGCGATCCCGTTCTCGTGACGGGCGAGTTGCGCACCAGCGAATACACCACCCGGGACGGCATCGCCCGCTCCGACCTGGAGTTGAGCGCCACCGCGATCGGACCGGATCTGGCCCGGTGCACGGTCGTGCTCGAGCGCGCGCCGAGAACGACCGACGGCGGTGCGGGGAACCCGGCGACCGAAGAGGTGGCCACCCGGTCCCTCGTCGCGTAGCGCACCTGCGGGTATCGGCGCCGACCTCGCGTTCCCGGCGCCGGTGCCCACGGCATCTTCCCGGGAAGCCCCGATCACGTCCCCGACCCTCCGCGATGTGGGTTCGTCGCGCGTCACCATTAGGCTGGCCCCATGGCTGAGTTCATTTACACGATGAAGAAGGTGCGCAAGGCGCACGGTGACAAGGTCATCCTCGATGACGTCACGATGAGCTTCTACCCCGGCGCCAAGATCGGTGTGGTCGGCCCGAACGGCGCGGGTAAGTCCAGCATCCTCAAGATCATGGCGGGGCTGGATCAGCCGGGCAACGGTGAAGCGTTCATCGCTCCGGGTGCCACCGTCGGGATCCTCATGCAGGAACCGCACCTGGACGAGACGAAGACCGTTCGCGAGAACGTCGAAGAGGGCATGGGTGAAACCATGGTCCAGCTCAAGCGGTACAACGAGATCGCCGAGCTGATGGCCACCGACTACTCCGACGAGCTGATGGAGGAGATGGGCGAGCTCCAGGAGAAGCTCGACCATGCCGACGCGTGGGAGATCGATTCCCAGCTCGAGCAGGCGATGGACGCTCTGCGCTGTCCGCCGCCGGAGGACATGGTCACGCACCTCTCCGGTGGTGAGAAGCGCCGCGTCGCCCTCTGCAAGCTGCTGCTCAGCAAGCCCGACCTGCTGCTGCTCGACGAGCCGACCAACCACCTCGACGCGGAGAGCGTCCTATGGCTGGAGCAGCACCTCGCCGCCTACCCGGGTGCGATCCTGGCCGTCACCCACGACCGGTACTTCCTCGACCACGTCGCCCAGTGGATCTGTGAGGTCGACCGCGGCCGCCTGTACCCGTACGAAGGCAACTACTCCACCTACCTGGAGCAGAAGGCCGCCCGGCTCGAGGTCCAGGGCAAGAAGGACCAGAAGCTGCAGAAGCGTCTCAAGGAGGAGCTGGCCTGGGTCCGGTCGGGCGCGAAGGCCCGACAGGCGAAGAACAAGGCCCGCCTCGACCGCTACGAGGAAATGGCCAACGAGGCCGAGAAGACCCGCAAGCTCGACTTCGACGAGATCCAGATCCCCGCGCCGCCGCGCCTCGGTGACGTCGTGGTGGAGGTGTCGAACCTCGACAAGGGCTTCGACGGCCGGGTCCTGATCAAGGACCTGTCGTTCACCCTGCCGCGGAACGGCATCGTCGGCGTGATCGGACCCAACGGTGTCGGTAAGACGACGCTGTTCAAGACCGTCGTCGGGCTCGAGGAGCCGGACGCGGGCGAGGTGAAGATCGGTCAGACCGTCAAGCTCAGCTACGTCGACCAGAACCGCACGGGCATCGATCCCGACAAGACGGTGTGGGAGGTCGTCTCCGACGGTCTCGATCACATCGTGGTCGGCCAGACGGAGATGCCCTCGCGCGCCTACATCAGCTCGTTCGGGTTCAAGGGCCACGATCAGCAGAAGCCGGCGGGCGTCCTGTCCGGTGGTGAGCGCAACCGCCTGAACCTCGCGATGACGCTCAAGCAGGGCGGAAACCTGATCCTGCTCGACGAACCGACCAACGACCTCGACGTCGAAACCCTCGGTTCGCTGGAGAACGCGCTCGAACAGTTCCCCGGCTGCGCCGTCGTGATCTCCCACGACCGCTGGTTCCTCGACCGCACCTGCACGCACATCCTCGCGTGGGAGGGCGGCTTCGGCGACAACGAGGCGGCCTGGTACTGGTACGAGGGCAACTTCGAGGGCTACGAGGCCAACAAGGTCGAGCGGCTCGGACCGGATGCTGCCCGTCCGCACCGCGTGACGCACCGCAAGCTGACGAGGGACTGACCTGGTGGGGCAGCAGGCCTTCACGTACGAGATCCAGGTCCGGTGGGGTGACTCCGACCGCCTGGGTCACGTCAACAACACCCGCTTCATGGAGTACATGCAGGAAGCGCGGATCGCGTTCCTGACCACCGAGTTGCGCGCCGCCGGCGCGCAGCCCGGTGCGATGGTGGTGCGCAAGATGGACGTGGAATTCCTGCGTCCCGTCACCGACGCCTCCGGTCCGCTGACGATCGACGTGTCGGTGCTCCATGTCGGCAATTCGTCGTACACGATCCGGCACGTCGTCACGAGCCGCGACGGCGTCCACTGTGCGACGGGCGACGCCCTGCTGGTGGCGTTCGACGTGAAGACCGAACGGTCGCGTCCGCTGTCCGAGGCGGAACGCGACGGGCTCGAGA
Source organism: Rhodococcus sp. T2V (assembly GCF_029269925.1). Taxonomy (NCBI): domain Bacteria; kingdom Bacillati; phylum Actinomycetota; class Actinomycetes; order Mycobacteriales; family Nocardiaceae; genus Rhodococcus; species Rhodococcus sp. T2V. The sequence continues at coordinate 38,760 of NZ_JARJBD010000026.1, read as the reverse complement.
AGTACCTCGCGCCGGTGACCACCGGCTGACGGATCCGGCACGGCGGGGTGCCCGAAGTTCACCCTCTGTTCCCATCGCCGCGGGCTAGTCTCGAGAGAGTTGCCCGCGGCGATCGGAACGAAGAGGAAGTGAGCCCCGATGACGGAATCGGCAGCACTGAAAGATGCGGAGTGGGCGCGGAATCTGCCCGAAGGTCTCCGGTCTCAGGTGCCGACTCTCGCAGCCGTGTACTTCCGGCACGTCGATCGCGGTGACAGCGAGAGCGCCGTCAACGGCGCCTCCGACGCCGTGCTCGGCGCGCACCTGACACTGGCCCTGCATCGGCCTCCGGAGCGCGCGATCACCCGGGTCTACCGGCCGGGCGACGGGCGCGAACTCGGTGCGTCGCTGCAGATCGTCACGGACGACATGCCGCTGCTCGTCGAATCGATCACCGCGCTGCTGAACCGTCTCGGCATCGGGATCAGCGAATTCGTGCACCCGATCGTCTCGGTGCGGCGTGATCCGATCGGCGCACTGCGCGGAATCCTCGTGGGCGACAAGGCCAAGGATGCCGGCGAGGACGGTGTGTCCGAGTCGTGGATCCACGTCCAACTCGATCCGCGTGCCGACTCCGCGGTTCTCGACACGCTCGAGAAGGAGGTCGGCACCGTCCTCGCCGACGTGCGCCAGGTGGTCCGGGACACCGACATCATGCGCAAGCTCGAGCGGACGCTGGCCGACGAACTGGAGGCCTCCGCGACCTGTCCAGGTGTGTCGAAGAACGACCTGGAGGACTGCGCCGATCTGCTGCGGTGGATGTCGCAGGGCAATTACGCGGCGCTCGGGTACCGGCGATTCGAACTGGGGGAGCCGGACGCTTCCGGCACCCGGAGCCTGCAGGTGGTGCCGGGCAGCGGTCTCGGGCTGCTGCGCTCCGACACGGTCACCGAGGGCCCGCTGAGTCTGCCGCCTGCCGCCGAGATCCCCGACCGCCCCCTGCTCGTGCTCACGCAGGGCTCGTTCCCCGCGACCGTGCACCGCTCGGTCTACCCGTTCTTCGTCGGTGTGAGCATCCTCGACGCGAACGGCAACATCACCGGTGAGCACCGCTTCCTCGGCGTCTTCACCGTCACGGCCCTGCACGAGAACGTCCTCGACATTCCCGTGATCGCCCGCCGGGTGCGCAAGGTGATCGACCGGGCCGGGTTCCAGTTGAACTCGTATTCGGGGCAGGCGATGCTGGAGGTCATCCAGTCGTTCCCGCGCACCGAACTGTTCTCCAGCGACGCGGACACCCTGTTCGACACGGTGACCGCCGTGCACAGCATCGGGCTCAGGCGCCAGGTGCGCCTGTTCGTGCGTGAGGACTTTCTCGGACGGTTCGTTTCCTGCCTGATCTACCTGCCCCGGGATCGGTACACCACCCGGGTCCGGCTCGCCATGCAGGACATCCTGTTGCGGGAATTCGGCGGCGGCACTTTGGAATACACCGCACGTGTCACGGAGTCCGATCTGGCGTTGCTGCACGTGACGATTCGCAAGAACACCGAACAGATGGGGTCGCGGCTCGACCTGTCGGACGCCGACCGTGAACGGGTCCAGGCGATGCTGGCCGAGGCGAGCCGCAGCTGGGACGACCACCTCGGGGACCTCCTGCCGGTCACCGCCGGTGTGGATCCCATTCTGGCGCAGCGGTATGCGGACGTGCTGCCCGAGGGATACAAGGAGGATTTCGACGCCACCCGCGCGTTGTCGGACCTCGCGAGGCTCGAGGCGCTCGAAGGCGGCTCCATCGACCTGCTGCTGTACCGCGACCGCGGGGCGGAGGTCGGGCACTGGCGGTTCACCCTCTACGTGGGCGGCGACGGTATTTCGCTGAGCCAGGTGCTCCCGGTGCTGCAGAGCCTGGGTGTGGAGGTGCTCGACGAACGGCCCTACCAGATTCCGCGGCCCGACGGGTTGACGTGCTGGATCTACGATTTCGGGCTGTCGGTGCCCGCGGAGTTGCTGCGCTCCTCGGTGGAGGACGACCTCGATGCCGAACTCGCCGCCGAGGAGGCATCCGCGGCCGAACCGAAGCTTCAGGAACGGTTCACGGACGCGTTCACCGCGGTCTGGTTCGGGCGGGCGGAGGCCGACCGCTTCAACGAACTGATCCTGCGCGCGGGAGTGTCGTGGCGGCAGGCCGTGATCCTGCGTGCGTACGCAAAGTATCTGCGCCAGGCGGGTTTTCCCTACAGCCAGTTCCACATCGAGGGGGTTGCGCTGGCCAATCCCCGGTCGGCGTACACGCTCGTCGAATTGTTCGAGGCGATGTTCGACCCGGAAACGCCCTCACCCGACCTGGTGGCCGAACTCGACACCCGTCTGCGGGAGTACATCGACTCCGTGGTCAGCCTCGACGCGGACCGCATCCTGCGCGGTCTGTTCGGGCTGATCAAGTCGACGCTGCGCACCAACTACTTCGTCAGCGGCGAGACAGGGGAGCCGCCGGCTCATCTGTCGATCAAGCTCGATCCGACCTCGATCCAGGAACTGCCGAAGCCCCGGCCGAAGTACGAGATCTTCGTGTACTCACCCGACGTCGAGGGTGTGCACCTGCGGTTCGGGTCCGTCGCCCGTGGCGGATTGCGCTGGTCCGACCGGCGTGAGGACTTCCGCACCGAGATCCTGGGATTGGCGAAGGCGCAGGCCGTGAAGAACGCGGTGATCGTCCCGGTCGGGGCGAAGGGCGGTTTCGTCGTCAAGAATCCGCCCACGCCGTCGGGGGACGCGGCGGCCGACCGTGCCGCCGCGCTCGAGGCGGGCCAGGACTGCTACCGCACGTTCATCTCCGGACTCCTGGATCTCACCGACAACGTCGATCAGGTGTCGGGCGAGATCGTGCCTCCCACCCGGGTGGTGCGGCGGGACGGCGACGACCGGTACCTCGTCGTGGCCGCGGACAAGGGCACCGCGAAATTCTCCGACCTCGCCAATTCGGTTGCCGAGCAGTACAACTTCTGGCTCGGCGACGCGTTCGCGTCCGGTGGGTCGGCCGGCTACGACCACAAGGGGATGGGCATCACCGCCCGCGGCGCCTGGGAGAGCGTGAAACGGCACTTCCGGGAGATGGGGATAAACACCCAGACGGAGGACTTCACGACGGTCGGTGTCGGCGACATGAGCGGCGACGTGTTCGGGAACGGCATGCTCCTGAGCAGGCACATCCGGCTGGTGGCGGCGTTCGACCACCGGCACGTCTTCCTCGACCCCGATCCCGACGCCGCGACGTCGTTCGATGAGCGGTCCCGGATGTTCGCGCTGCCCCGGTCGTCGTGGGCCGACTACGACACCAGCCTCATCAGCGAGGGCGGCGGAGTGTGGGACCGGACCCGCAAATCGGTCCCGATCAGTGCGGCCGCGCGCGCCGCCCTCGGACTCGACGACACCGTCACCGAGCTCTCCCCACCGGAACTGGTCCGGGCGATCCTGTGTGCCCCGGTGGATCTGCTGTGGAACGGCGGCATCGGCACGTACGTCAAGGCGTCCACCGAGACCAACGCGATGGTGGGCGACAAGAGCAACGACTCCGTGCGCGTCGACGGCAACGAGGTGCGGGCCAGGGTGGTCGGTGAGGGCGGCAACCTGGGGGTGACGGCGCTCGGCCGTATCGAGTACAGCCAGAACGGCGGCCGGATCAACACCGACGCGATCGACAACTCCGCGGGCGTCGACTGTTCCGATCACGAGGTGAACATCAAGATCCTGCTGGACTCGCTGGTGAGCAGCGGCGGTCTGCCGCGGGAGGACCGCAACCCGCTGCTGGCGTCGATGACCGACGAGGTGGCCCACCTCGTTCTCGCGAACAACATCGCCCAGAACAACCTCCTCGGTGTCTCCCGGACGAGCGCGGTCCCGATGCTGAGCGTGCACCGCCGCCAGATCGAGCACCTTGCGTCCCGCCGCGGCCTCGACCGGAAACTCGAGGCCCTGCCCACCGAGGAGGAGATCGCCCGTCGCAGGCAGGCCGGGCAGGGGCTGACGTCCCCGGAACTCGCGACCCTCACCGCGCACGTGAAGCTGGCGCTCAAGGACGATCTCCTCGCGACGGACCTGCCCGACAGCGAGACGTTTGCGCCGCGCCTGCCGCGGTACTTCCCGACGGTGCTGCGCAAGCGGTTCCGGACGGCGATCAAGGCGCATCCCCTGCGCAGGCAAATCGTGGCGACGATGCTCGCGAACGAGACCATCGACAACGGCGGGATCACCTTCGCGTACCGACTGGCGGACGAGGCGGGCGCGAGCAGCACCGACGCCATCCGCGCGTATGCGGCGGTCACCGAGATCTTTGCACTGCCCGACCTGTGGTCGCGGATCCGGTCGGCGAACATCGCCGCGGACATCGAGGACGACCTGATCCTCGAATCGGGCCGGGTTCTCGACCGGGCGTCGCGCTGGTTACTGACCAATCGGCCTCAGCCTCTCGCGGTGGGCGCCGAGATCGCCCGCTACTCGGCCGACTTCCGGGCCCTCTCGCCGAAGGTCCCGCAGCTCGTGCGGGGGCATCAGCTCACCGACGTGGAGCTGCGGGCGCGGCCGCTGGTCGTCCGCGGAGCGCCCGAAGATCTGGCGTTCGAGGTGTTCCGGCTTCTGGACAAGTTCTGTCTGCTCGACATCATCGACATCGCCGACATCGCCGAGCGCGATATCGACGAGGTTGCCGAGCTGTACTACGAACTCGACGCGCACCTCGGCGTCGACTGGCTGCTCAGCGCGGTGTCCACCCTCGCGCGCGGCGATCGCTGGCATTCGCTGGCCCGCCTCGCGTTGCGCGACGATCTCTACAGTTCGCTGCGCCAGCTCACGATGGAAGTGCTCCTCGGTGGCGAACCTCACGAGACCCCGCAGGAGAAGATCGACGACTGGGAGTCGACGAACGCGTCCCGGCTGGCCAGGGCGAGGTCCGCTCTCACCGAGATTTTCGAGTCTGGGACCCTTGACCTCGCGACGCTCTCGGTGGCGGCGCGTCAGGTACGCAGCATGGTGCGCGGTATGGGCACCCGATCGGAGGTATGACGTTGAGCGAGGGCTTTCACGCGGAGGTCGAAGTTCGATGGTCGGACATGGACGTCTTCCAGCACATCAACCACGCTCGGATGGTGACGCTGCTGGAGGAGGCGCGGATTCCCTGGCTGTTCGAGGACGACCGGCCCACGGTCACGTTGCGTGACGGCGCGGTCATCGCCGACCTGCACGTGCGTTACCGCGGACAGCTTCGGCACAGCGATTCACCGTTGGACGTGCTGATGTGGGTCGAGAAGGTTCGCGCCGTCGATTTCACGATCAACTACGAGGTCCGGCCGAAGGGCGTCGACGTCTCGGTCGCGCCGTCCATCATCGCGTCGACGCAGATCGCGGCGTTCGACATCGACACTCAGCGGCTCCGCAGGATCACGGACGTCGAGCGCGGTTACCTGGAGAGCTGGCAGCGTGCATGAGCGCGTCCTGTCGATCCCGGACGCGACGGAGCGCGGCGATCTCGCCACCTTCCTCACCCGGGTGGTCCGGTTGGACGAGGCGACGGTGGTGCGTCTCCGCCAACGCGGGCCCGGCCGTCTGACGGCCTGGGCGGCAACCGGTTTCGACGCGCTGGCGGTGCGCACGATCGCGGGGAGGATCACCCCGGACGACACGTCGGCTGCCGGTGACCAACTGCTCGCCGCGCTCGAAGCGGCGACCGCAGCCGACATCGATCCGGGGTTCTCGATGGATTCGGCGTGGCGGGGCGCCCTGCCTCCGACGGAGGGTTTCGTCCACGTCGACGACGTTCCGGCGCGCGTCCTGGTCGACCTCGCGCAGCGCGGTGCGGCGCTGGCGCAGGAGCACGGCAGCAGCCACGGCCCGCCCGCGTCACTGCTCGACCAGGAGGTCCTGCGGGTGGAGGGCGCGGGGCAGACGGTCGGCATCCCGATGCGGGTGGTGTTCGCGCTCACCGCGATGGGATTCGTCCCGCACGCCGGCTCGGATCGGTTGACCGCCGACATCGACCTCGACCGCATCGACGCCTCGGAACTGGTCCGGGTGCGGGCCACCGCCTCGTGGCTGCGGGTGGACGCCCGGTTCGGGTCGATCTACCGGCACCGCGGTGGGGGGATTCCGCTGTCGGTGGCCCGGTAGGCCGGGCGCACACCGCAGCTGGGTGAGTCCGGGTCAGATGAGCCACGCAGCCGCGTTCGGCGGAAGCTGCCCCTCGACGAGCGGCGCGCTGCTGAGCAGCACCTCGCCGGGCGGCAGCGAGATCGGCGCCTCGGTGGCGTTCAGGGCGCAGATCAGACCACCGCGCCTGCGAAAGGCGAAGCAGCCCTCGGGGCTGCCGTACCAGTCGACTCCGGGACCGGAGAACTCCGGACGGAACGAGCGCAGTTCGAGTGCCGCCCGGTACAGCGAGAGCGTCGACGTGACGTCCTCGAGCTGCGCCTCGACGGTCAGGCCGGCCCACTCGGCAGGCATCGGCAGCCAGGGCTCGCCCGTGCTGAACCCGAACGGCGGTTCGGTGCCCTCCCACGGAACGGGCACCCGGCATCCGTCGCGGCCGCGTTCGGTGTGACCGGACCGTTCCCACACCGGGTCCTGCAACGCCGAATCGGGCAGGACGACGTTGGGCAGGCCGAGCTCGGCGCCGTTGTACAGGAACGCCGCACCCGGCAGCGCCAGTTCGACGAGGATCATGGCCCGGGCGCGTGCGGTGCCGATCTCGCCGCCGCCGTACCGGGTGACCTCCCGTTCGACGTCGTGGTTCGACAGGGTCCAGGTGGGGGTTCCGCCGACCTGGTCGACGGCGGTCAGGGAGTTCTCGATCGCCTCCCGGACCGTCTCCGCCGAGAACTCGGCCTCCGCCAGCCGGAAGTTGAACCCGAGGTGCAGTTCGTCGGGCCGGATGTACTCGCCGAAGCGTTCGTTGTCGCGGACCCAGATCTCCCCGACGGCCACCGTGCCCGGGTACTCGTCGAGGACCTTGCGGATGCCGCGGTGGATGTCGTGGACGGCGGGGTTGTCGAACCGCGGGTCGTCGTCCGCGTTGTGCAGCAGTTCGTTGGCGGACCAGTCGTGATCCGGCAGACCTTCCGGCTTCGCCATGCCGTGCGCGACGTCGATGCGGAATCCGTCGACACCGCGGTCGAGCCAGAACCGGAGCGTCTTCGTGAGATCCTCGACGACCTCCGGGTTGTCCCAGTTCAGGTCGGGCTGTTCCGCCGCGAAGATGTGCAGATACCACTGGCCGGGCGTGCCGTCGGCCTCGGTGATCCGGGTCCACGCCGGTCCGCCGAAGATGCTCGGCCAGTTGTTCGGCGGCTCCGCGCCGTCCTCGCCGCGGCCGTCGCGGAAGATGTACCGGTTCCGTTCCGGGCTGCCCGGCGGCGACGCCACGGCGGCGCGGAACCACGCGTGCTCGACGCTGGTGTGATTGGGCACCAGGTCCATCGTCACCTTGATCTGGCGCGCGTGCGCCGCCTCGATCAGGTCGTCCATGACCTCGAGGTCGCCGAACAAGGGGTCGATGTCGCGGGGATCGGACACGTCGTAGCCGTGATCGGCCATCGGGGAACGCATGACCGGGCTCAGCCAGAGGGCGTCGACGCCGAGCAGTTCGAGGTAGCCGAGTTTGTCCCGCACTCCCTGGAGATCGCCGACACCGTCACCGTTCGCGTCGGCGAACGAGCGGGGATAGATCTGGTAGAAGACGGCGTCGGACCACCAGGGTGCCGGCTGTGTGTCGTCGGCGGATGTTTCGGCGGGAGTGCTCACAATCGCCCATCGTGCCAAACGATCGTCCCCGCCACGACTCGACCGGCGTAATCGGCGCGCGTCGGCTTCAGAAGGCGGAGTTCACCATCGACGCCGCGGCCATGTCCATGTACTCCCGGAGAGCCTTGCGATGCGCGTCGTCGAGGGTCCCGGAATCGATCGATGCGATCGCCGTGTGCATGCACCGCAGCCACGCGTCGCGCTCGATCGGACCGATCTTGAACGGGTGGTGACGCATCCGCAGTCGCGGATGGCCGCGCTCGTCCGAATAGGTGTGCGGTCCGCCCCAGTACTGCTCGAGGAACATCCGCATCCGGCGCTCGGCCGGACCCAGATCTTCCTCGGGGTAGAGGGGCCGGACGATGTCGTCCTTGGCGACTTCCTCGTAGAAGCGCGCGGTGAGCTTGCGGAACGTCTCCGCTCCGCCCACCGCCTCATAGAAGGTCTGCTGCACGTCAGTCATGGCGTCTTCCATTGTGCACGTGCGGGCGGGAACCGTCTTCGTCACCGTCTGTTCACCGAATGTCCTGCATTTTTGTCGGAAATGGGCGTGCGCACGCAGGCAATTCATGGTGCACTTGGTGGCAATCTCCCGGAGGTCGCATGAAGAATCGACACAGCGCCCGCGCGCACCGACAACTCGTGCCCACTGATGCCCGGAGTGCCGGGGTTTCAGGGGCGTTTGCTTTACAAGTGATCACCGAAGGCTCCGCGCACAGCGCCGAGCCTTCTTTCCCGGGCGAGAATGCGGTTCCGCTCTGGATCAAGCGCCGGGTGCTTCTCCTGAACGTCACCTACGAGCCGCTCACCGCCCTTCCTGCCCGCCGTGCCGTGGTGTTGATGACCTGCGGTAAGGCCGACACCGTCCACGAGGATCCCCAGGCCCCGGTCGTCCACTCCGAGCAGTGGTCCGTTCAGGTGCCGTCCGTGATCCGCCTCCGCAACTACGTCCGCGTCCCATATCGCGCGCGCGTTCCGATGACCCGCGCGGCCCTCATGCACCGCGACCGGTTCCGCTGCGCCTACTGCGGGTCCAAGGCCGAGACGGTCGATCACGTGGTTCCGCGCAGTCGTGGCGGCGAGCATTCGTGGGAGAACTGCGTGGCCTGCTGCGCGCCCTGCAACCATCGCAAGGCCGACAAGTTGCTCAGCGAACTCGGCTGGACGCTCCGGGCCTCCCTGGTGCCGCCGTCGGGCCCCCATTGGCGACTGCTGGCGTCGACGAAGGACCTGCACCCGTCGTGGATGCCCTACCTCGGTGAAGGCGCCGCCTGAGCGTTCCGCGCGACCGCTCCGCGAAGTTCGGCCCTGACGCTTCCCTTCGCACGGTTCTGGGCTACCGTTTGCGTTGTGAGCATTCTCGAGACAGTGCTGATATTCGTAGGAATTCCGGCGTTGATCACCGCCTTCTTCGCGGCGATGTCGTTCGTCGGCAAGAAGACGCCGGGCCCCGTGCCGCCCGCGTTCCACCTCGGCGAGGAATGGACGCATGCGCCGGTGCTGTGGAGTGCCGTCGACGAGGTGACCACGCACGGTCATCACGGCGGGCACCACGGCGCGCACGCCGGTTCGGAAGACCTGATTGGAGGCTCGGCAAGTGGCAAGTGGTGACCTGATCCCCGCGACCGTATCCGCAGACAATCTGCCCGTCGGCAGCGTCGTGACCGCCAGCGGTCGCATCTCGGGCGTGCACCGCGTCGGTGAGCCCTTCACCGACGACCTGCCGTTCACGACGGACGAACTCGTCCGCCTCGACGATGCCCTCACCGACGGCACCCGCAAGACGAAGGTGCGCTTCAACGCGTACGTCGGCGACCTCGGTGAGAACACCGCGGCGGGCGCCGATGCGCTCTTCCCGACGACTCCCGAGGCGGAACGATCCGTCCTCATCGCGGTCTCGCCCAACCAGCGGACGGTCGAGATCCGCAGCGGCCGGGCCGTGGCCGACCGAGTCACCGACCGGGTCGCCCAGCTCGGGGCGACGGCAGCGGTGTCGTCGTTCGGCGACGGAGACCTCATCGACGGTCTCGTCAGCGCCATCCGCGTGATGAGCGCGGCGATCGCCTCGCCGTAGATCCGCACAGATCGGCGTCCGCACGGCCCGTCACCGTTCAGTCCTGCTGAACTGTGGCGGGCCGTCGGTGTCTCGGCGGCCGAGGGGGCTGAACCGTCCTCGACTTTCTGTCGGTGGTCGATGCGAACATATGTTCGTGTCCGATTCGCCGCGCCCGCGCATCTCGAGTGGCGCCGAGGCGACCATCCTGCACGCCGACCTCGACGCGTTCTACGCCTCGGTGGAGCAACGGGACGACCCCGCACTGCGGGGTCGTCCGGTGATCGTCGGCGGTGGTGTCGTGCTGGCCGCGAGCTACGAGGCGAAGGCGTACGGGGTGCGCACGGCCAGTAGCGGTGCGCAGGCGTTGCGCCTGTGTCCGCACGCCGTCGTGGTGCGCCCGCGGATGTCGGCGTACGCGGCGGCGAGCAAGGCCGTGTTCGAGGTCTTCGGGCACACGACACCGCTGGTCGAGGGTCTGTCGATCGACGAGGCGTTCCTCGACGTCGCGGGTCTGCGCAAGATCGCGGGCACACCGGTCGACATCGCGGCGCGACTGCGCCGCGACGTGCGCGAGCAGGTGGGTCTGCCGATCACCGTCGGCGTCGCGAGAACGAAGTTCCTCGCCAAGGTCGCCAGCGCGGTGGGCAAGCCCGACGGACTGCTGCACGTGCCGCCGGACCGCGAGATCGAATTCCTGCACCCGCTGCCGGTCGAACGGCTGTGGGGAGTCGGGGCGGTGACGTCGCGCAAGCTCCGCGACGCGGGGATTGCCACCGTCGGCCGGCTGGCCCACTATCCGGAAGAGTTGCTCGTGTCCATCGTCGGACCGGCTGCGGGCCACCACCTCCACGCGCTCGCCTGGGCGCGGGATCCCCGTCCCGTGCAGGTGGGACGCAGACGGAGATCCGTCGGCGCCCAGCACGCCCTGGGGCGCAGACCCACGTCGAGAGAGGACGTGGACGCGGCGCTGGTGACACTGGTCGACCGGGTGACGGGCCGGTTGCGTCGAGGCAAGCGGGTGGGGCGCACGGTGGTGCTGCGGCTGCGGTTCGACGACTTCACCCGGGCCACCCGGTCGCACACCCTGGCGCAGCCGTCGGCGCAGACGCAGACGATCCTCACCACGGCCCGGGGTCTGCTCGGCAACGCGATGCCGATGATCGAGAGCAAGGGCATCACCCTCGTCGGGGTCGCGGTGGCCAACCTCGAGGACGACTGCCCGCAGCAACTGGCGCTGCCGTTCGATCCGTACACGCGCAGCACGCTCGACACCACGCTCGACAGCCTCCGCGACCGGTTCGGCTCCTCGGCGGTCACCCGCGCGGTCCTGCTGGGCCGGGATCAGGGGGTGACCGTGCCGATCCTGCCGGACTAGGCCGGCAGGATCGGCCACCGATCAGCTCGCGTCGAACTTCCGGGCCGCGAGCGAACGGACGATTCCCGCGCGGCCCTCGACCACCAGGCGGCGCAGGGCCGGCGGACGGTCGCCGGCCAGGAACTCGTCGGCTGCCGCCACGGACGCCTCGCTGATCGACCACGACGGGTACAGGCCCACCACCACGGTCTGTGCGACTTCGCTCGAACGTCGCTCCCACACCGCGGGAATGTCCGCGAAGTAGCGGGCGACATACGGCTCGAGGATGTCGGACTGGCCGTGACCGGCAAACGCGCCGATGATCGAGCGGGCGGTGATGTTCGGCACCGAGTCGTCGCCGACCACCCGGTTCCAGGCGTATTCCTTCACCGCGGCCTGCGGGCGGACGGTGGCCGCGGCGGCGGCGTTGCGGGCCCCTGCCGCGGTCGGGTCGCGTTCGGCTTCGGCGTCGATGAACGGCGTCTCGATGCCGTCGGCGTCGATCTCACCGGCCCCGGCGAGTGCGGTGACGAGACGCCAGCGCAGATCCGTGTCGACGACGAGCCCCGGCAGCCCGACCGTTTCCGGTGCGGCGTCCAGCAGTTCCTGCAGGACCTCGGTGTGCCACGGCGACAGTTGCGCGCCCGCCAGCGCGTTGACGAACGCCAGCTGATGATCCGAACCGGCCTCGGCTTCCCGCGCCAGTTCGAGCAGGCGGTTCGCGAAATCGGGCCAGCCGTGTTCCTTGGACCACCCGGGTTCGGCGTAGCTGTGCAGCGCGGTCTGGGCCTGCATCAGCAGTCGCTGGACCACGCCGACCTCGGTTTCGGCGCCGATGCCGCGCTGCACGAGGGCAACGAAGTCCCGCGCCTTGAGTTCTGCCTGCCGCGTCATCTCCCACGCCGCCGACCACACCAGGGTGCGGGGGAGCGGCTCCTCGATGTCGCCGATCCGCTCGATGGCGGCGGCCAGCGAGTCGGGGTCGAGCCGCAGCGAGCAGTACGTGAGGTCGTCGTCGTTGACGAGGATCAGCTGACCGCGTTCGACACCGACGAGTTCGGTGACGTCGGTGTGTTCGGTGGCGTCGACGTCGAGTTCCACCCGCTTCGTGCGGACGAGCTTGCCGTCCCGGTCGTCGTACACGCCGACCGCGATGCGGTGCACCCGGTGCTCACCGGCACCCGGTGCGGCGCCGGACTGCAGAACGGCGAACCGGGTGAACTTGCCGTCCGCGTCGACGTCGAATTCGGGACGCAGGATATTGAGCCCGGTCGTCTTGAGCCACTGCGTGCCCCAGTCGGACAGGTCGCGGCCCGAGGACTTCTCGAGCGCGCCGAGGAGGTCGTCGAACGTGGCGTTGTCGAAGGCGTGGTCGCGGAAGTAGTCCCGCAGACCGGACAGGAAGGGGTCGAGCCCGACGTACGCGACGAGTTGCTTGAGGACGGACGCGCCCTTCGCGTACGTGATGCCGTCGAAGTTCACCTCGACGGCGGCGAGGTCCGGGATGTCGGCGGCGATGGGGTGGGTGGACGGCAGCTGATCCTGCCGGTACGCCCAGGACTTCTCGACGTTGGCGAACGTGGTCCAGGCATTGGTGTATTCGGTGGCCTCGCTCTGGCAGAGCACGGAGGCGAATGTCGCGAAGGACTCGTTGAGCCACAGGTCGTCCCACCAGCGCATGGTGACGAGGTCGCCGAACCACATGTGCGCCATCTCGTGCAGCACGGTCTCGGCGCGCCGTTCGTACGACGCCCGCGTCACCTTGGACCGGAATACGTAGTCCTCGAGGAACGTCACGGCGCCGGCGTTCTCCATTGCGCCCGCGTTGAATTCGGGGACGAACAGCTGGTCGTACTTCCCGAACGCGTAGGGGGTGCCGAAGTTGCGGTGGTAGAAGTCGAAGCCCTGCTTGGTTTCCGTGAACAGGCGCTCGGCGTCCATGTGCTGCCCGAGGGAGGCGCGGCAGTAGATCGCGAGGGGGATGTCGCCGTGCTCGTCGGAGTAGTTGTCGGTCCACTCCGCGTACGGGCCCGCGATCAGCGCGACGAGGTAGGTGCTCATCTTCGGTGTGGTGCGGAAGATGTGCCTGCCGGGTTCGGCCGCCACCGTCTCGACGGTCGCGGAGTTGGAGATCACCTTCCAGTCGGCGGGGGACGTGACGTGCACGTCGAATGTCGCCTTCAGGTCGGGCTGGTCGAAGCAGGCGAACATGCGCTTGGCGTCGGCCGTCTCGAACTGCGAGTACAGGTAGACGGCGTCGTCGGTCGGGTCCACGAAGCGGTGCAGACCTTCGCCGGTGTGCGAGTACGCGCAGTCCGCCTCGACCACCAGTTCGTTGCGTTGCGCGAGACCGGTGAGCGTGATGCCGGTGGACTCGTCGTAATCCGCGACGTCGACGGCGGAGCCGTTCAGCGTTGCCGAATGCACACGCGCAGCGACGATGTCGACGAACGTGGACGCGCCGGGGGTGGCCCCGAACGTGACGGTCGTCCGCGAGGAGAACGTCTCCACTCCGGGCTGACCTGTCCCGTCGGTGAGGTCGAGTTCGATCAGGTAGTTGTCGACGGTCAGCAGTCCGGCTCGTTCGGCTGCCTGTTCGCGGGTCAGGTTCGGTGGGGCCACAGAGGTCTCCTCGTGATCGGCGGCGGTGCTCGTACTCGATGCTGCCATCCCATCACGAGTGGGCCCGGGGCGTTAACCGGACAGGTCGGTCAACGGCACCGCGGGGTCGGCCAGCCGGTCGGGATCGACCGGGGCGGACGAGGACACCAGTTGCTTGATCTGATCGGTGGCGTCCCAGATGTTGACGTTCATGCCGGCGAGGACATGGTTGTCCGCGTCGAGCCAGAACGCGAGGAACTCCCGTCCGGGAAGGTTGCCGCGCACCACGACCCGCTCGTACCCGTCGGACGGCGCGTACCCGGTGTACTCCATGCCCAGGTCGAACTGGTCGGTGAAGAAGTACGGCAGCCGGGTGTATTCGGCCTCCTGGCCGAGCATGGTCGCGGCGGCGACCGCCGGCTGGTTGAGGGCGTTCGCCCAGTGCTCGACCCGGATCCGGGTGCCGAGTTGCGGATGCAGTTGCGCCGCGATGTCGCCGACCGCGACGACGTCGGGGTCACTGGTCTGCAATCCGGCGTCGACGAGAACTCCGCCGTCGACGTCGAGCCCGGCCCGTTCCGCGATCTCGACATTGGGCGCGGCGCCGACGGCGACGAGGACCGCGTCGGCGGGCAGGACCGTCCCGTCGCCGAGTCGTACGCCGGTGGCCTTGCCGTCCTCGACGACGATCTGATCGACCGTGGCTCCGAGATGCAGCTGAACACCGTGCTCGCGGTGCAGTTCCGCGAACACCGTGCCCATCTCGGGGCCGAGCGAGCCGAGGAGCGGGAGTTCGGCGGCTTCCACGACCGTCACGTCGGCGCCCTTCTCCCGGGCGGAGGCTCCCACTTCGAGACCGATCCAGCCGGCGCCGATCACCACGAGCCGCCTGCCGTCGCCGACCGCGGCGATCAACCGGTCCGATTCGTCGACAGTGCGCAGGTAGTAAACGCCTTTGGCGTCGGAACCGGTGATCGGTGGGCGGCGTGAGCGCGAACCCGTGGCCAGCGCGAGCTTGTCGTACCCGAGCGTGGAACCGTCCGGCAGCGTCACCGTGTGGGCGCCGAGGTCGAGGGCGGTGGCGGTGGTGCCGTACCGCAGGTCCACGTGATGGTCGCGGTACCAGTCGCCGTGGTGGACGGTGAAGTCGCCGAGAGCCTTCTTTCCGGCGAAGTGTTCCTTCGAGAGCGGGGGCCGCTCGTAGGGGAGGTGTTCCTCTTCCGAGAGCAGAATGATCGATCCGTCGAAATCCTTGTCACGCAAAGCTTCTGCCGTTTTCGCTCCGGCGAGGCCACCGCCGACGACGACGAACGTGCGAGTGGAGGACATGTGAGGATGCTCCCTTCCGGTCGACCACTTCCGACCCTACTGCCGTCGGCGGGGTCTCCGGGAAGGATTCCCGGCAGCGAGGTGTTGACTGGACGGGAATGTGTACAACACCGAGAAGGAGCATCACGTGAGTGCTGGGACGAACACCGGGACCACCAAGGACGTCGCTGATTTCTGGTTCGACCCCCTCTGCCCGTGGTGCTGGATCACGTCGCGATGGATCCTCGAGGCCACACAGGTGCGGGACCTGGAGGCGAACTTCCACGTGATGAGCCTGGCCGTGCTCAACGAGGGCCGGGATCTGTCGGACGAATACCGCGAGCTGATGACCAAGGCCTGGGGGCCGGTGCGGGTGCTGATCGCGGCAGCACAGAAGCACGGCGACGAGATCCTGCTGCCCCTGTACACGGCGATGGGCACGCTCATCCACAACGAGGGCAACAAGGACCTGGGCGACGTGATCGTCAAGTCGCTCGCCGACGTGGGGCTGCCGTCCGAATTGGCCGACGCCGCCGAATCCGACGAGTACGACGCCGCGCTGCGGGAGAGCCACGCCGCGGGAATGGACGCCGTCGGACCGGACGTCGGAACCCCGACCATCCACGTCAACGGTGTCGCCTTCTTCGGCCCGGTGCTGTCGCGGATTCCGCGCGGGGAGGACGCGGGCAAGGTGTGGGACGGCGCGGTGGCGCTCGCCGGTTACCCGCACTTCTTCGAACTCAAGCGCACCCGCACCGAGGACCCTCAGTTCGACTGAGTCCCGTCCCGGTCACCGAGTGACGGGCCCGGCCGGATCGCCCGCGTACTGCAGTTGCAGCGGATCGCGGTAGATCTGGCCGGGTTTGACGAACAGGTGGCCGTGCCGGGTCCGGTTCCGCAGGGCGGCGGCGCGCCAGGTCAGCACCGGATGTCCCGACAGCAGATTCACGAACCACGGGAAGAACCCGCGTTCGGTGGTGGCCCGGTCGGCGAGTTCGTCGAATCCGACGACGCTCACCAGATACTTGCCCGCGCCGAGCACACCCATCGCGCCGCGGGCGCCTTGGGGCCGCACGCAGAAGCCGTGATTGTCGGCGGTGTATTCCATCGACCGGAACAGGGCGGACCCGACGACGGGAATGTAGTTGGCGGCGAACTGTCCCAGTTGCCGCCAGTACGAGGCATGGCCGGCGGCGATGTGCCCGACCTCGTGGCCGATGATGAAGGCGAGGGCGTCGGGCTCGCGGGCCTCGCCGCCGATCTCGAACAGATCGCTGTACACGACGACGAAGCGGCGGAAGCCGTGCCCGGACGCGAACGCGTTGATCCGGCCGTTCCCGAGGACGACGTACGCGTCGGGCGGCTCGGCCATCCCGAACCGTGCGGCCGCTTCCGCCACCATCCGGTAGCCGTCGGGGAACTGGGTGGGCGTCATCTTGATCCCGTTCACCTGCTGCGAGCCGTACAGCTGGCCGCGGCCGACGGCGATGAGGATCGGCGCGACCAGCACGATGAGCACCCAGGTGGACACCACCCCGAGGAACAGCGCCGCGATGGCCGCCACGTAGGCGACGACGGTGAGGACGACCGCGGCCACGAGCAGCGGGATCTCCCACGAGTGCCGGGCGGGCCTGTCGTTCGGCATCAGGCCCGGCAACGGGGCCGGGGGATTCCACCCCGTCCCACCGCCCCACTGTTGCTGCGCGGGGGCCTGCCGATGTCCCGGATACGCCTGTCCCCAGTTCTGTCCGTGGTCGGGATACATGCTGATCACGATAAGCGTCCCGGGGCCCCGGCACGATTCGCGAGGACGCCTGACAGAATCACCAGTCATGCGCGTATACCTGGGTGCCGACCATGCCGGATTCGAACGTAAGAACGAGATCATCGAACATCTGAAGGCCGCGGGCCACGAGACCGTCGACTGCGGCGCTCACGTCTACGACGCCCTCGACGACTACCCCGCCTTCTGCATCGAGACGGCCCGTCGTGTCGTCGCCGACGAGGGCAGCCTCGGCATCGTGCTGGGCGGCAGCGGCAACGGCGAGCAGATCGCGGCGAACAAGGTGAAGGGTGCGCGTTGCGCCCTCGCGTGGAGCGTCGAAACCGCGCAGCTGGCCCGCCAGCACAACAACGCCCAGCTGATCGGACTCGGCGGGCGCATGCACTCCCTCGAGGAGTCCCTTGCGATCGTGGACGCGTTCCTCGCCGCCGAGTGGTCGAACGAGGAGCGCCACCAGCGCCGTATCGACATCCTGTCCGAGTTCGAGAAGACCGGCGTCGCGCCGGCCCTGCCCGAGGCCTGATCGTCCTTGCCCGAAGGTCACACCCTGCACCGGCTGGCCCGGCTACATCAGCGCCGGTTCGCCGGTTCGCCGGTGCGGGTGCTGAGCCCGCAGGGCCGATTCTCCGAGGACGCGGCCCTCGTCGACGGCCGCGTCCTCGTCAAGTCCGAGGCCTGGGGTAAACACCTGTGGCATCACTACGAGTCCGGGCTGGTCGTGCACGTCCACCTGGGCCTGTACGGAGCGTTCACCGAAGCGGCCGTTCCCATGGAACCGCCGGTCGGGCAGGTCCGGATGCGGATGGTCGGCGCCGAATTCGGCACCGACCTGCGCGGACCGACGGCGTGTGAGGTTCTCCACCCGCCGCAGGTCGCCGCCATCGAGGCGCGACTCGGACCGGACCCGCTGCGCAAGGACGCCGACCCCGACAAGGCGTGGAACCGCATCTCGGCGTCGAAGACCCCGATCGGGGCGCTGCTCATGGATCAGGCCGTGATCGCGGGCGTCGGCAACGTGTACCGGGCGGAGGTCCTGTTCCGGCACGGCATCGACCCGGACCGGCCCGGCCGCGGACTGTCCCGCGACGAGTGGGACGCGCTGTGGGCCGACCTGGTCGCCCTCATGAAAGTCGGGGTGCGACGCGGCAAGATGCACGTCGTCCGCCCTGAGGACGATCACGGCGATCCGGCGTATGCGAAGGACCGTCCCCGGACGTACGTCTACCGGCGGGCGGGATCGCCGTGCCGGATCTGCGGCACCCCGGTGGCCCACTCGGTCATGAAGGGCCGCAACCTCTTCTGGTGCCCGAGCTGCCAGCCGTCCTGACGGCCGCGTCAGAAGTCGAAGCCGCCACCGAAGTCGAACCCGCCGCCGTCTCCGCCGCCACCGAAGTCGAATCCGCCGCCGTCGCCACCGGCGTCCCCGCCCATGTCGCCACCGGAGTCGCCGCCGTCGCCGCCGGCATCTGCGCCCGCGTCACCGCCGCCGTCCTGCGAGGCGTCGCCCGCGCCGCTCTCGAAGGCCTGCGCGTCGTACCCCACGCCGTCCATCCCGGAGAACATCGCCGAGAACAGGAACATCGAACCGAGGCCCCACGCGCCCGCGACGAGGGCGGGCTTCCACCACGGCTCCGAGTACCAGCCTGCGGGAACCGGGCGTCCCGCGACGCGACCGCCCGGGTAATAGTTCGGTGTCTTCGACGACGGGTTCGGTGACGCCGCGACCTGCCTGCCTTCGAACTCGACCTCACGGTCCTCGGTGACCGCGCCCGCGGACTTCTGCCCGTCGATCGACGGGATCTCGGGGCCGGGGTCCATGCCCATGGCCGTCCGGGCGGCACGGATGTAGTAGAGGCCTTCGAGTGCCGTCTGCTTGGCGAGGCGTGCCTGGACGGGGGTGGCGGCCTGATCGATCTGGGAGCCCGCCGCCGTGTAGCGCTCGGACGCGTCGGCCAGTGCCTGCTGGGAGGCGGTGTCGGAGCCGGTGAGGCTGTACACCTGTCCGCCGAGTCGTTCGATGGCCTGGCGGGCGTCCGCCTTGGCGTCCTCGAGCTGGTTCGCGGTCTGCCCGGCGCGGTTGTTGCGGCTCCTCACCACCAGGAAGGCGACCGCCGCCACGATCACGAGAATGAGTAGCAGTTCCACGGTGGGCCTCCGGAGTTCTCGCGGACCGCCGGCTGCGGGGGCTGCAACATCCACGAGTAGGGGACAAATCGGACATCTCCCAGAGTACTGATCGATATCGGGGTTACGCGCTCGGCGAACGGAGGAGAGGGGTGAGGCCGGGGTTCGCTCGATCGCCTGTGACGCATGTCATAGCGAATCGGATGTGCGCGACCGCCCGTGCGCAAGAAAAAGGAGCGTTCCCTCGGGGTGGGAACGCTCCTGCGTGGAGGGGATGACGGGAATCGAACCCGCGTAATCAGTTTGGAAGACTGAGGCTCTACCATTGAGCTACATCCCCGTGCATACGACAACCTGGGATCGCCATGCATGTCGTCTGCGATGAGTGACTGTACCCAACCTCGCTTTGGATTTCATAATCGGGGGGCCGTAGGATTCTTCCTCGGGTCCTCGCGAGGTTGGCGAGAGCCGGCTTCGACCGGGGTGTAGCGCAGCTTGGTAGCGCATCCGCTTTGGGAGCGGAGGGTCGCAGGTTCAAATCCTGTCACCCCGACCAGAACCACAGGGCAGGTAACTGCCGCACAGTAAAAGAGCACGACCACACGAAGGAGCCAGTCCGTGAAGAGCACCGTCGAGCAGCTCAGCCCGACGCGAGTCCGTATCAACGTTGAGGTGCCCTTCGAGGAGCTCAAGCCTGATTTCGACAAGGCCTACAAGGCCCTCGCGCAACAGATCCGTCTCCCCGGCTTCCGTCCGGGCAAGGCACCGGCCAAGTTGCTCGAAGCCCGTGTCGGTCGTGGCGCCGTCCTGGAGCAGGTCGTCAACGACGCACTCCCGTCCCGCTACTCCGAGGCCGTCACCAGCGCCTCGGTGAAGGCGATCGGTCAGCCCGAGATCGAGATCACGAAGATCGAAGACGGTGAACTCCTGGAGTTCACCGCAGAGGTCGACGTCCGTCCCGAGATCACGCTGCCCGACTACAGCGAGCTGAGCGTCACCGTCGATCCGATCGAGATCACCGACGAGGCCGTCGAGGAGCAGCTGCTGTCGCTGCGTCAGCGGTTCGGCACCCTCACCGGTGTCGAGCGTGCGGTCGAGGACGGAGACTTCATCTCCATCGACCTGTCGGCCACCGTCGACGGTGAGGCCGTTCCCGAGGCCACCGCGAGCGGTCTGTCGCACGAGGTCGGTTCGGGTCAGCTCATCGAGGGCCTCGACGAGGCCGTCGTCGGCGTCAAGGCCGGCGAGTCCAAGGAGTTCACCTCGACGCTCGTCGCCGGTGACCACGCAGGCAAGGAAGCTGTCGTCACCGTCACCGTCGGCACCGTCAAGGAGCGCGAGCTGCCTGCCGAGGACGACGAGTTCGCTCAGCTGGCAAGTGAGTTCGACACCCTCGACGAGCTGAAGGCCGACCTGCGTGAGCGCGTCGGACGCGTCCGCAAGGTCGAGCAGGCCGGTCAGATCCGCGACAAGGTCCTGGAGACCCTGCTCGAGACCGTCGAGGTCCCGCTGCCCGAGGCCGTCGTCAAGGCCGAGGTCGACGCTGCGCTGCACGACGCCGTGCACGGACTCGACCACGACGAGGAAGCGCTGAACAAGCTCCTCGAGGAGCAGGGCACGAGCCGCGAAGAGTTCGACAAGGACGCCAAGGACAGCGCCGAGCGCTCGGTGAAGACCCAGCTCCTGCTGGACGCCATCGCCGACGCCTCCGACGTCACCGTCGGCCAGGACGAGCTCACCGAGCGCATCCTGTTCCAGGCGCAGCGCTACGGCATGGCGCCGGAGCAGTTCATCCAGCAGATCCAGCAGGCCGGTCAGCTCGGCGCCGTGTTCGCCGACGTGCGTCGCGGCAAGGCTCTCGCCGGTGTCGTCGAGCAGGCCACCGTCACCGACACCTCGGGTGCCGCCGTCGACACCGCCGAACTGTTCGGCAACGGTGAGGCCGAAGCCGGAGAGACCGCGTCCACGGACGAGGTCGCGTCGGATTCCGCCGAGGGCGAAGACCAGAAGTAATGCTGGTCGCGGGGTGTTTCCCTCGCGTTCGGCTGTGAGATGTTTTCCGCTTTGAGCGAAGTAGGGCGGCACCGGGACTCCGGTGCCGCCCTCCTTCGTTAGTGTCTGTGTCAGCAATCAACGATTTACGGAGAAGGCAGGTACCGTGACTTCCAATCACCTGGAGACTTTGCAGAGTCCCGCCATGACTTCAGCCACCGCTGGGTTGAACCTCAGCGACTCGGTGTACGAGCGCCTGCTGCGCGAGCGCATCATCTTCCTCGGTACCCAGGTCGACGACGACATCGCGAACAAGCTGTGCGCCCAGATCCTGCTGCTGTCGGCAGAAGATCCCAGCCGGGACATCTCCCTCTACATCAACTCGCCCGGCGGATCGGTCAGCGCCGGCATGGCTATCTTCGACACGATGCAGTTCGCCGAGTGCGACGTCGCGACGTTCGGAATGGGTCTGGCCGCGTCGATGGGCCAGTTCCTGCTCTCCGCCGGGGCCAAGGGCAAGCGGTACGCCCTCCCGCACGCGCGGATCATGATGCACCAGCCGTCCGCCGGAATCGGTGGTACCGCCAGTGACATCGCGATCATGGCCGAGCAGTTCGCGCACACCAAGCGCGAAATGGCCGAGCTGATCGCCGAGCACACCGGTCAGACGGTCGAGCAGATCACCGCCGATTCGGATCGCGACCGCTGGTTCACCGCACAGCAGGCTCTCGAATACGGTTTCGTCGACCACGTCGTCTCCCGCGCGGCGCAGGCGGGCGGGACCGGGCAGTAGCAGCCCGGCTTCCTCACTGACCGCTCCCACACATCCTTTGGAGAACTGATGACCAACCTGTTCGATCCCCGCAGCCTGGGAGGCCAGGCGCCCGCAGGCCCCCAGTCGCGTTACATCCTGCCGTCGTTCATCGAGCACTCGAGCTACGGCGTGAAGGAGTCCAACCCGTACAACAAGCTGTTCGAGGAGCGCATCATCTTCCTCGGTGTGCAGGTGGACGACGCGTCGGCCAACGACGTGATGGCTCAGCTGCTCGTTCTCGAGTCGCTGGACCCCGACCGCGACATCACCATGTACATCAACTCGCCGGGTGGTTCGTTCACCTCGCTGATGGCGATCTACGACACCATGCAGTACGTGCGCGCCGACATCACCACGGTGTGCCTAGGTCAGGCGGCCTCCGCTGCCGCGGTGCTGCTCGCGGCGGGTACCCCCGGCAAGCGTCTGGCCCTGCCGAACGCTCGTGTCCTCATCCACCAGCCGGCCACCGGCGGCATCCAGGGTCAGGTCTCGGACCTCGAGATCCAGGCCGCCGAGATCGAGCGGATGCGTCGTCTGATGGAGACCACCCTCGCGAAGCACACCGGCAAGGACGCCGACGTGATCCGCAAGGACACCGATCGCGACAAGATCCTCACGGCCGCCGAGGCCAAGGACTACGGAATCATCGACGACGTGCTCGAGTACCGCAAACTCAGCGCCCAGAAGTGATTTCCTGCCGCCCCGGCTCGGGCGACACGCCGTGACGGCGTGGTTGCCGCGAGCCGGGTGCGGGATCGGCAAGGCTGGCTTTCCCCGAAGATCGGTGCGCGAATCACCGACAACCAGTCGACCTCGCTCGCGATCTGCGGGTACGGTCACATAACGGGCTTTCGTTTTCGGTCGATGCGCGCACGGCGTGGGGATCGGTTCGATGGTTGCACGTAGACGAAGGAAGTAGGGACCTGACGAGATGGCACGCATCGGTGACGGCGGGGATCTGCTCAAGTGCTCTTTCTGCGGTAAGAGCCAGAAGCAGGTCAAGAAGCTCATTGCTGGGCCTGGGGTGTACATCTGCGACGAGTGCATCGACCTGTGCAACGAGATCATCGAAGAGGAGCTGGCCGAGTCCAGCGAGGTGAAGCTCGACGAGCTGCCGAAGCCGGCCGAGATCCGGGACTTCCTCGAGAACTACGTGATCGGCCAGGATGCCGCCAAGCGGACTCTCGCTGTCGCGGTCTACAACCACTACAAGCGTATCCAGGCCGGCGACAAGGGCCGTGATGCGCGCGGCGAGACGGTCGAGCTGGCGAAGTCGAACATCCTCATGCTCGGCCCGACGGGCTGCGGCAAGACGTATCTGGCTCAGACGCTGGCGAAGATGCTCAACGTTCCCTTCGCGATCGCCGATGCGACGGCACTCACCGAGGCCGGCTACGTGGGTGAGGACGTCGAGAACATCCTCCTCAAACTGATCCAGGCCGCGGACTACGACGTCAAGCGCGCCGAGACCGGCATCATCTACATCGACGAGGTCGACAAGATCGCCCGCAAGAGCGAGAATCCGTCGATCACCCGGGACGTGTCCGGTGAGGGTGTGCAGCAGGCTCTGCTGAAGATTCTCGAGGGCACGCAGGCCAGCGTGCCGCCGCAGGGTGGTCGCAAGCACCCGCATCAGGAGTTCATCCAGATCGACACGACGAACGTGCTGTTCATCGTGGCGGGCGCGTTCGCGGGGCTCGAGCGGATCGTGTCCGATCGCGTGGGCAAGCGCGGCATCGGTTTCGGTGCCGAGGTGCGGTCGAAGGCGGAGATCGACACGCAGGACCACTTCGCGGAGGTCATGCCGGAAGACCTGATCAAGTTCGGGCTCATCCCCGAGTTCATCGGCCGTCTCCCTGTCGTGGCATCGGTGACCAACCTCGACAAGGAATCGCTCGTCCAGATCCTGTCGGAGCCGAAGAACGCACTGGTCAAGCAGTACAACCGGTTGTTCGATATGGATGGCGTGGAGTTGGAGTTCACCACGGACGCGCTCGAGGCCATCGCCGATCAGGCGATCCTCCGCGGCACCGGTGCTCGCGGTCTGCGCGCGATCATGGAGGAAGTCCTGCTTCCGGTCATGTACGACATCCCGAGCCGGGACGACGTCGAGAAGGTCGTGGTCAGCGCGGAGACGGTCAACGACAACGTGCTCCCGACCATCGTCCCGCGCAAGCCGGAGCGGGGAGAACGCCGGGACAAGTCCGCCTAGGCGGGAGCGCGCTGTATCCTGGGTGCGAACTAACTCACTAGTTCGTACAAATGGAGGTAATGCGCGCGATGACCGCTCCCGGACCGATCTTTGTTCTCAACGGCCCCAACCTGAACCTGCTGGGGCAACGGCAGCCCGAGGTGTACGGGCGGGAGACGCTCGACGACGTCGTGGAGTTGTGCCGCGCCGCCGCCGCGAAGGCGGGACGTGAGATCGTCGCGCGACAGTCCAACCACGAGGGCCACCTGATCGACTGGGTGCACGAGGCCCGCACCACGGCGTCGGGCGTCGTGATCAACCCCGGTGGTTTCACGCACACTTCGGTGGCGCTGCGCGACGCCCTGGTGACGCTCGAGGTGCCCCTCGTCGAGGTGCACATCAGCAACGTGCACGCCCGCGAGGAGTTCCGGCACCACTCGTACGTGTCCGGGGTCGCCACGGGAGTGATCGCCGGACTCGGCATCCTCGGCTATTCGCTGGCCGTCGACTTCATCTGCAACAAGGGCTGACGGCGCCATGGGACGACAGGTTCGTACGAGCGTTGCCACGGTGTCCCTGAGTGGATCGCTGGAGGAGAAGGTCACCGCGATCGCGGCAGCCGGGTTCGACGGATTCGAGGTGTTCGAACCCGATTTCGTGAGCTCGCCGTGGTCGCCGCGTGAATTGGCATCCCGCGCAGCGGATCTCGGGCTCACCCTCGATCTGTATCAGCCGTTCCGCGATCTGGATTCGGCCGACGACGCGACGTTCGCGCGCAACCTGATCCGGGCCGAGCGCAAGTTCGACATCATGGAGCAGCTCGGCTGCGACACCCTGCTGGTCTGCTCGTCGCCACTGCCCGAGGCGGTGCGCGACGACGCCCGCCTGACCGAGCAACTCCACACCCTCGCCGAGCACGCACACAGCCGGGGGCTCCGCATCGCCTACGAGGCGCTGGCCTGGGGCACGCACGTCAACACGTACCGGCACGCGTGGAAGATCGTGCAGGACGTCGACCATCCCGCCCTCGGTACCTGCCTCGACAGCTTCCACATCCTCTCCCGCGGCGACGACCCGTCCGGCATCCGTGACATCCCGGGGGAGAAGATCTTCTTCCTGCAGCTCGCCGATGCGCCCCGGATGTCGATGGACATCCTGCAGTGGAGCCGGCACCACCGGAACTTCCCGGGGCAGGGCAACTTCGATCTCGCCACGTTCGGTGCCCACGTCCAGGCGGCCGGATACACCGGGCCGTGGTCGCTGGAGATCTTCAACGACACGTTCCGGCAGTCGTCGACGGGTCGCACGGCCGCCGACGCGCACCGCTCGCTGCTGTACCTCCAGGAGGAGGTCGCCCGGGTGCAGGCCGAGCACGGTGAGGACACCGGTCGGGGTCTGGCGCTGTTCGAGCCGCCGCCGCGCGCACCGCTCGAAGGCATCGTGTCGCTCCGGCTCGCCGCCGGTCCCGGTAAGGATTCCGACCTCCGGCAGGCGTTGCAGCACATCGGATTCCGCCTGGTCGGCCGGCACCGCAGTCACGACCTCCAGTTGTGGCGGCACGGCCGGATGACCATCGTGGTCGACGCCACCGCGGGCACCGTGTGGACGGCGCCGGGACTGCCTGCGCACCTTCCGGTGCTCACCCAGATCGGCATCCGGTCGAGTGATCCCGACGCGTGGGGGGAGCGCGCCGCGGCGCTCGAGGTCCCGGTGCACGAGGTCCTGTTGCCCGGTGTGGACACGGCCCCCGAATCGGATGTGGTGCGTCTGAAGATCACCGATGCGACGTCGCTGGATCTGCGCGGTCCGGGCAGCGCCGCGTCGTGGCAGTCGGCGTTCGACCTGTACCCGACGGAGTCGCGCTGGCAGGACGAGGTGCCGGTGTTCACCGGGGTCGATCACGTGGCGCTCGCCGTCCCGTCGGACAACTGGGACGGCATCATGCTGCTGCTCCGCTCGGTGTTCGCGATGGCGCCGCACGAGGGCCTCGACGTCACGGACGCGGTCGGGATGATGCGCAGTCAGGCGCTGACGATGGATCAGACGGGCGTCGACGGCGTCGACCGTCCGCTGCGCATCTCGCTGAACATGGTTCCGGGTGCGGTGTCGGGGAGCTCCCACATCGCCGCGGCCCGGCGCGGTGGGATCAGCCACGTCGCGTTCGCGTGCACGGACATCTTCACCGCCGCGGCGACCATGCAGTCGAACGGCTTCGAGCCGCTCGTCATCTCGCCGAACTACTACGACGACCTCGAGGCCCGCTTCGGACTCGCCCGCGAACTCCTCGACCGCATGAGCGGTTCCGGCATCATGTACGACGCCGACGCCCACGGCGAGTTCTTCCACCTGTTCACCCAGACGGTGGGCGCCGACCTGTTCTTCGAGGTCGTGCAACGCGTCGGCGGTTACGAGGGGTACGGGGACGCGAACTCCGCGATGCGCCTGGCTGCCCAATTGCGGGCGGCCGGCTGAGCGGCCGACCCGACCGATAACGGCGCCCGTGGTCACGACCACGGGCGCCGTCGTCTTTCCGTCGAGCGCGGTGACAGTGACGTCCGACACGTCTGGAGCGTGACCACTGTCGTCGATGCACGCTCTCGGGGTGTATGTGACTGATGAGGTCGAAAAATCCCACCGGAGACGGCGACCGCAAACACAGGCGTCGATGCGGCACGTGGGTTTTTGGCCGATACGTACTAACCTGTGTCGAAACCGTGACCGTTTCGTTATCAGTCACGAACTCGACGGAGGAATGTGGTCTTGGCTCTACGCGCGAACACCGTCCCGCAGGCCCGGCACGCCCGGCGCACCCATTCTGCGAAGTCCGCCCGCCGGCACGTGGTGGCGACCTCGCTGGCGGCTACCGCGCTGCTCGTGTCCGGCGCCATCGCCTCCGCCGCCACCGGGGAGGTGGCGCACGCATCCACCGAGGCGGGTGTGTCGCTCACTCCGCCGCCGCAGTTCCTGCAGGTCGAACGCCCGGAACTCACCGACCACACCGAGCAGATCCAGCGCGCCGCCCAGCGTGAGGTCGAGAAGCTGGTGGCCCAGAAGGCCGAGACCGAGCGCCTGGCCCGGGAGGCGGCCGAACAGGCCGCACGTCAGGCTGCCGCCGAGGAAGCGGCTCGCCGACCCGCGGTCCTGTTCCCGGCCGACGGCACGTTCACGTCCGGCTTCGGTCAGCGCTGGGGTACCAACCACAACGGCATCGACATCGCGAACTCCATCGGCACCCCGATCAAGGCCGTCACCAACGGCACCGTGATCGAGAGCGGTCCGGCGTCGGGCTTCGGGCTGTGGATCCGCCTGCAGCAGGACGACGGCACCGTCGGCGTGTACGGCCACATCGACACCTCGCTGGTCTCGGTCGGGCAGCAGGTCCGGGCCGGCGACCAGATCGCCACCATGGGCAACCGGGGGCAGTCGACCGGTCCGCACCTGCACTACGAGGTGTGGACGGCGAACGGAACCAAGATCGATCCCGCGGGCTGGCTCAATTCGCGCGGCGTCCCCGTACCCGGAGGACAGGGTAGCTAGCGGCACCTCGCTGCCTGCTGAGGTGAAAATGATGGGTTTTTGGTGTTGTTTGCCGGTTCCATCACCGCAAGACTGTCTCCATGACCCTCATTTCTCCTCCGCCGACCGGCCGGCGTGAGTGGATCCACGACTCGGACTGCGACCTCGACGCGTTTCGCGCCTCCGTGGACCGCTCGACGAATCTGACCGACTATCCGTTCGCCCACTCCGTGGAGCAGAACGTTCTGGTGTACCGCAGCGAATCGCTGAGTCCGCACCTCGGCGAGGCGCAGTCCCGCCGTGCCGTGCAGACCGAACTCGTGCGCGCGCTCACCGACGGTCCCGGAATCGTGGTATTCCAGAACGCCTTCGGCGACCCCGCCGTGGTGGATCGTGCCACCGAACAGTTCGACCTCCTCATTGCGCAGCAGCATGCGTCGGGTGATGTGGTGGGTGACCACTTCGGCAAGGCGGGCGCCAACGACCGCATTTGGAACGCCGCGCAGAAGCTGGCTCTCGGCGCACCGGACGTGTTCGCCGACTATTACGCCAACGACATCCTCGCGCTGATCTGCCAGAGCTGGCTGGGGCCGCTGTACCAGGTGACGTCCCAGGTCAATGTGGTCAATCCCGGTGGCGCCGCGCAGATTCCGCATCGGGACTACCACCTCGGCATCGTGCCTTCGCACGAGCTGACCGAGTATCCGGCGCATCTGCACCGGATGTCGGCGGCGCTGACGCTGCAGGGCGCGGTGGCGCACTGCGACATGCCCGTCGAGAGCGGACCCACCCTGTATCTGCCGTACTCGCAGCTGTTCGAGGCGGGCTATGTGGCGTTCGCGCGGCCGGAGTTCGTCGAGTTCTTCCGCGACCGTCACGTCCAGTTGCCGCTCCGCAAGGGCGATGCGGTGTTCTTCAACCCGGCGCTCTACCACGGTGCGGGCCACAACCGTTCGGAGTCGATCCGGCGGATGGCCAATCTGCTGCAGATCTCGTCGCCGTTCGGCCGGGCGATGGAAGTGCTGGACCGTGAGGCCATGGCGAACGCCGTGTATCCGACGTTGCTGGCCCGGCGGAGTGCGGGGGCGAGCGAGCGGACTCTCCGCAATGCCGTCGTCGCCACCGCCGAGTGCTACCCGTTCCCCACCAACCTCGACCACGATCAGCCGGTACACAGTCTCGCGCCGGCCACCCAGGTGGACACGGTGTGGGAAGCGTTGCGGGACAGCGTCGATCCGGCGGTGCTCGCGGAGCGTCTGGCCGCGCAGACCGCGCGGCGGCAACCGTGAACGGGCTCCGAGGCGTGATCGACGGACACGCGGATTCACGACGACAGCACCGTCCGGTGCGATTGGACGAGACACGACGATGACGATTCGACTTGCAGGCGCGCCCATTTCGTGGGGAGTGTGTGAGGTGGAGGGCTGGGGTCACCAGCTCGAACCCGATCGGGTGCTCACCGAGATGCGCGACGCGGGCCTCGCGGCCACCGAACTCGGTCCGGACGGATTCCTCCCCTCGGATCCATGCGAGCTGACGGACACCCTCGCCCGGTACGACCTGACGGCGGTCGGGGGATTCGTGCCGGTGCTCCTGCACGACCCGGATCACGACACGGTCGCTGCGATCGGCGGGGCGCTCGATTCGCTCGTCGCGTCGCGGTCGGAGGTCATCGTCCTGGCGGCGGTGACGGGGGCGGTCGGTTACGATTCGCGCCCCGAACTCGACGACTCCGGATGGAAGACGCTGCTGCGCAATCTCGACCGGCTGTCGTCCGCTGCTGCCGACCGGGGCCTGCGGGCGGTGATCCACCCGCACGTGGGGACGATGATCGAGAACCGCGTCGAGGTGGACCGCATCCTCGACGGCTCGTCGATCCCGCTGTGCCTGGACACCGGACATCTCCTGATCGGCGGCACCGACCCGCTCGACCTGGTCTCCACGGCCCCCGAGCGGATCGCCCACGCACACCTGAAGGATGTCGATGCGACACTCCTCGGCCGGGTCCGGGCGGGTGAACTCACCTACACCGAGGCCGTCGCCCAGGGCATGTACACGCCGCTCGGTACCGGCGACGTGGACATCGCCGGGGTGGTCGAGCGGCTACAGGATCAGGGCTACGACGGTTTGTACGTCCTCGAACAGGACACCATTCTCGCGGCGGAACCCGAGGGCGAAGGTCCCGTGCGCGACGTCGTCCGAAGCGTCGAATTCCTGAAAAGCATCGCGAAGTAGGACCTTGTGCCGACGGGGCGCGGCTACGACCGGGCAGGCCCGGTCGTGCCGCGCACCATCAGGTGGGGGTCGATCACGAAATCCTGCGGGTGGAGGTCCCCGTCCTCGAGTCGGCCGACGGCGAACTGCACGGCGTGCCGTGCCAGGCCCTCCGTGTCCTGCCGCACGGTGGTGAGGTCGATCCGCGACAACTGCGACAGGTGGCTGTCGTCGTACCCGATGATAGAGATGTCGCCAGGCACGTCGACGTGGGCGCGGGTGAACACGTCCATGAGGCCGATGGCGCAGCGGTCGTTGCCGGCGAGCACGGCGGTGGGCAGGCGGTCCTCGGCCAGCAGGATGTTCGCGGCGGCGACGCCTGCCTCCTCGGTGTGCTGACCGGGAATGACGCGAATGTGGTCGGAGAGGTCGTGCCTGCGCATCGCCGCGAGATATGCGCGACGCCGCTCGGGTGAGCCCGGGTCCGCGCCGCCGTCGACGTGCGCGATCTCGTGATGTCCGAGTTCGACCAGGTGGTCCACGGACTGCCGGATGCCTTTGGCGTCGGCGGTCCGCACGGTGTCGACGGCGGTGTGGGGGAGTGCGCGGCCGACCACGGTGACCACGGCCCGGTCCGCGAGCGTGCGCAGATAGTCCGCCGTGGAGAGGGGGCCGAGCAGGATCAGGCCCTCGCACCGGTGGCTGAGGAGCGCTTCGATCGCCTTGTGCTCGTCGCGGGTGGGTGCGCTCGCGGACAGCAGGACCTCGTATCCGGCGGCTTCGGCCTCCGCGTAGATCGTTCCGATCAGGTCGGCCTGGAAGGTCTGGTGGACGTCCATGAGCACCCCGAGGGTGCGGCTGCGGCCGCGGGCGAGCATGCGGGCGGCCCGGTCGAGGCGGTAGCCGAGTTCGTCCGCGGCCTGCAGGACGCGGTCCCGGGTCTCGTCGGACGCGCCCGGTTTGTTGCTGAAGATCAGTGACACGAGGGTGCGTGACACCCCGGCCCGCGTCGCGACATCGGCCATCGTGGGGCGTCGGTGCAGGCCGGCCGGTGCCCGTTCCGCATCCGCGTGCGCGGTGGCTCGGTCGTCGGGCATCTCGATCTCCCTCGGTTGCGTCGTCAGGGACATTCTCACGGATCGCGACCCCAGCCCTTGACACCTTCTGTGATTCACCTCATAGTAGACAACTGAAGCGCGTTAGTGAAGCGCTTCAGTTCAGGAAAGTACGCCTCTCGGCTGCATCGAGCCGAGCGCGTCCCGGGCGATATCGACACACGTGAACCGATCTTCCGTGTCGTGATGCGTGAGCATTCCCAGAAAGGCCACACCTGATGTTGACCACCAAGGCTGCCAGTGCACGCGGAAGCGGCGGCGCTGGGCGTAACGAGCGCAGTCACAACCGCTTCCTGACCAAGCTCACCGTCATCTCCACGCTCGGAGGCCTGCTGTTCGGCTACGACACCGGCGTGATCTCCGGTGCGCTGCTCTACATGAAGGACGAGTTGAACCTCAGTGCGGTCGGCGAAGCCACCGTCGTGAGTTCACTGCTGTTCCCGGGTGCCGCCGTCGGCGCGCTGCTGGGCGGCCGGTTGTCCGATGCCCTCGGCCGCAAGCGCACGCTGCTCGTCTGTGCGGGCCTGTTCCTCGTCGGTGCCCTCGGGTGTGCGATGGCTCCCAACGTGGAGATCATGGTGCTGGCCAGGATCGTCCTCGGTCTCGGTGTGGGCGCCGCCGCCGTCACCTGCCCGCTGTACCTGGCCGAGATGGCTCCGGTGGAGCGACGCGGCCGGATGGTCACCATCAACGAACTGATGATCGTCACCGGTCAGATGCTCGCCTTCTCGATCAACGCCCTGCTCGATCACCTGATCGAGGATCCGACGGTGTGGCGGTACATGCTGGCCATCGCGTCGGTGCCGGCGGTTCTCCTGCTGCTCGGCATGCTCGTGCTCCCGGATTCACCGCGCTGGTACGCGTCGAAGGGCCGCCTCGCCGAAACCCGCAGGACCCTCGAAATGAGCCGCAGCGAGTCCGAGGCCGCCGACGAGTACGCCAGCATCAGCTTCCACGCCGCCCGCGACCGGAAGTCGAAGACCAGCGGCGCCGTCCACTACCTGCGTGACTACCCCTGGATGCGCCGGATCCTCTGGATCGGCTGCGGTCTGGCCATCGTGCAGCAGGCGACGGGCATCAACACGGTCAACTATTACGCGCCGACGATCCTCGAGCAGAGCGGGTTGGGTGTCAGCGCGTCCCTGGTGGCCACCATCGCGGTCGGTGTCACTTCGGTAGTCATGACGATCCTCGGAATCGTTCTGCTGGGCTTCGTGAATCGCCGCAAGATGCTACTCACCGGTTTCATCGGTGTGGCGTCCTCGCAGGCCGCGCTGTCGCTGGTGTTCCTGCTGCCCTCGTCGACCGGCCGCAGCTACATCATCCTCGCCGCGATGATGGTGTTCGTCGCGTTCGTCCAGTGCTTCATCGGCACCTGCGTGTGGTTGCTGCTGTCGGAGATCTTCCCGATGGCCATCCGCGGGTTCGCGATGGGCATCGCGGTGTTCGTGCTCTGGACGACCAATGCGTTCATCTCGTTCGTCTTCCCGATCCTCAACTCGGTTCTCGGATCGACCGGAACGTTCGGCCTGTTCGTTCTCGTGAACCTGATGTCGGTGTACTTCGTGTACCGCTTCGTCCCGGAAACCAAGGGCCGCAGCCTCGAAGAGCTGGAGGACCGCCTCGGTGCGGGCACTCCCGCCACGTCCGCCGCGGGAAACACCGCCGCAGTCGCCACCCACTGATCGACGGTTCTCACGCGCCGGTACCACCGCGTGCAGGTGGTGGTACCGCTCCTGAGCAGCACTCGATTTCGACGTCCGACCCGGCACGAACCCCTGTGGTGGAGGTCCTCGATCGCGTTGTGGTTCGCCCCTATCGCTTGTGCTGCCCGAGCGGTGGCAAAATGGGATCTCTCCGGACACCGCGATCGGGTCCGCGTTCCTGTTTGTGGATGCTCCGGCGACTCCTTGATGAGGTGCACGATGATTCGTCGTCAACTACCGGACCGGCCGTAACGGTGTAGCCGATGACCGGCGTCGACCCATTCGAGACGCAGCGCGGCATCCAGGTCTCGGTGCCCGTGGATTTGGCATCGGCCGGCTTCGACAACGCCGTCGAGGTAGGTCGCGGCGGTTTCGGCGTGGTGTACCGCTGCCGACAAGCCGATCTGGACCGTGTTGTGGCCGTGAAGGTACTGACAGCGGACCTCGACGAGGACAATCGCGCACGCTTTCTGCGGGAGCAGCGCGCCATGGGTCGGCTGACCGGGCACCCGAACATCGTCACGATTCTGCAAGTCGGCGTCACCGACAACGGCCGCCTCTACCTGGTGATGCCCTATTTCGCGAACGATTCGCTGGATGCCGCCATCCGCCGACGGGGGCCGCTTCCAGTCGACGAAGTGCTGGCACTCGGGGTGAGATTGTCCGCCGCGCTCGCCGCCGGGCATCGCGCAGGCGTCGTGCACCGCGACGTCAAACCCTCGAACGTTCTGATCACCGACTACGGGGAACCGGCACTGTCCGACTTCGGTATCGCGCACATCGCCGGCGGGTTCGAAACAGCCAGCGGTGTCATTACCGCATCCCCAGCGTTCACCGCCCCCGAGGTCCTCACCAGCGGGGCACCCACTCCAGCGGCTGACGTCTACAGTCTGGGCGCCACCCTCTTTTGTGCTATCACCGCTCACGCCCCGTTCGAGCGGCACAGCGGTGAACAGTTGGTGGCACAGTTCGTGCGGATCACCACCCAGCCGGCACCGGACCTGCGTGAGCACGGCATCCCAGAGGACGTCAGCGTTGTCATCGAGCACGCGATGGCTCCCGATCCGCAGGACCGCCCCTCGGCTCCCGAGCTCGGCCGACAACTCCAATACGCCCAGACGGTCCTCGGGTTCGCGGTCGACGACCTGACCTTGCAGCCGGACAACCACGACGAGTACAGTCCGCGCTTGCGCACTCGAGAGTCCCGCGCAAAAACAGCACCGTCCAGGACGGATCCACCAGGCAACCTTCCCGAGGAGTTGACCAGTTTCGTCGGCCGCGGCCGCGAACTCGCGACCACGATGAACCTTCTGGCGACGTCACGGCTGACGACGCTGACCGGGATCGGGGGTGCCGGGAAAACCCGACTGGCACTGCGGGTGGCGGCACACACACGCCCACGTTTTCCCGATGGGGTGTGGCTGGTCGAGCTCGGTGAGCTCCGCGACGGATCCCTGATACCCGACGTGGTGGGCGGTGCGTTGGGGTTACGAAATCAGTCAGGCCGCACCATGCAGGACGTGATCGTCGACTTCGTGGACGCGCAGCAATTGCTTCTCGTGTTGGACAACTGCGAGCAGGTCGTGGACGGCGCTGCGAACCTGGTCGAACTCCTGCTCCGTAGCTGCCGCGAACTGCGGATCCTTGCGACAAGCCGGGAGGCTCTGGCCGTCGCCGGCGAGACCGTGCTTCGGGTACCCCCACTGACCGTCCCGGAGTCCGGTAGAGCGTGTTCGCTTCGAGATCTGGCACATTTCGACGCGGTCAGACTGTTCACCGAGCGCGCCACAACCACCCTGCAGGGGTTCGCTCTGACCGACGGCAACCGTGAAACGGTGGCCGGCATCTGCCGACGACTCGACGGCATGCCGCTGCCGATCGAACTGGCCGCAGCACGGCTGCGGGCGATGTCACCGCAGCAGATCCTCGAGCGCCTCGACGACCGCTGGACGCTGCTGACCGGCGGTGCCCGCACCGCACCAACCAGACAACAGACCCTGCGACTGTGCGTGGACTGGAGCTACGACCTGTGCACCCTCCTCGAACAGACCGTGTGGTCCAGGCTCTCCGTGTTCGCGGGCAGCTTCGAACTCGATGCTGCAGAGAGTATCTGCGGCTACGACCTCACCACGCCCGGCCTGCTCGATGTGATCACCTCGTTACTGGACAAGTCGATCCTGATCCGCGAGGAGTCCGAGACCGTGGTGCGGTTCCGGCTGCTCGAAACGCTCCGGAACTACGGCCGGGAGAAAGCACAGGAGGCGGGCTGTTATGACGAATTGCGAGAGCGACACCTCGATTGGTACCGGCGATTGTCCCTCGCGGCAGAGGCCGGCTGGATGAGCGATCGACAACTCGATTGGAGTTCACGCCTCGAGCGGGAGCAGTCCAACCTACGGGACACACTCGAAGCTTGCGTGACAACGGATGCGGAGTCCGGGTTGCGGATCGCAAATGCTCTGTGGGAGTTCTGGAACGCGCGGTCGATGTTCGGCGAAGGACGGTACTGGTTGGATCGCCTTCTCGCGCACGATCACGGCCAGACGCTCGAGCGAGTCAAGGCTCTCTACGCCGACAGTGTTCTGGCGGAACTGCAAGGTGACCTCACTGTGGCGGCCGAACTCGTCGAGCAGGCTCGCGCGATCGCGGCGCGGGCCGGTGACGAGGCGATGAACTCCTATGTCACGCTTGCAGATGGGACGTACGCCGTGTTCCGCGGCGATCTAGCCCGCGCGTGCGAACACCTCGAGGTTGCAGCCGCGGCGTTGAGTGCCCCGGAGGATCTCACCGTCCGGGTCGAGGCCGTCATGATGCTTGGACTGGCTTACGCGTGGAGTGGTGATCTCGACCGCGCCGTCCCGTCCTTCGAGGAAGTTCTCGATATCACCCGTGCGCGCGGCGAAATAGTGCTCCAGGGCTATGCTCAGTGGGCGCTGGGAGTCGCCTGGTGGCAGAGGCACGAACACACCCGGGCCGTCGACCACCTCACGCACGGGCTTCGGCTCGCCCAGAGCGCGGATGACCGCCTCGGCGTCACCGCCGGCCTCGAGACGCTCGCGTGGATTGCGAACGCCGAGCAGAATGCGCACCGTGCCGCAGTGCTCATGGGGGCGGCCGAGAACATCAGCCACGCGGTGGGAAGCTCCTCGGCCTACCTGCCCAACCTCCTCGCGCACCACGATGACTGCGAGCACGATACGCGGCAAGCCCTCGGCGCGGCGGACTTCGACGCCGCCCATGCCGAAGGCGCCACTCTGACACTGCTCGAGGCAGTCGACTACGCGCTCGACGAACAACACGCACCCTGATCGCTCGTAGTCAATGGCTGCCAGCGCCTGGCCGCTGCCACCAATTTCGGCCGGCGGGACTCGACATCGTCATCGATGATGAGATCACCACGGACCGGATCACCTTGTCGGCCGTGGCGTTCATCGAGAACGTCGCCCCCTGGCGCTCGTCGCAGCAGAGGTCGTAGAACTCGGTCACCGCTACCACTTGTCGGTACTGAGCTTGCGTCAGTATCGTTTTGCCCAGCCGCAGCCCCTCGATCGCCACGATTCCCGGTGGTGTCGCATCGAGTAAAGCCGCACTGGAACTGTTGTCCCCCATAGTCTTCAACCCCCCGGCATCGAATTCATCTTCGATCCTGCCTCAGGCCTCCGTGCCCGTGCACGCCCGACGAGTCCGGGGACTCCTCAGGCACGCACGGGCGCGGAGAGCCTCGCGAGGGTGGCGGCGCCGATGCGCTGTGCCGATTCGCCGAGTTGTGTTTCGCGGATGCGGGCGAGGGGGCGGTGTCCGGAACCGGTTGCGAGAGAGGCGTAGACGTCCCGCGCGTGGTCGAGGAACAGCGGAGCCGAACCGCTGACACCGCCGGCGATGACGACGAGGTCGGGGTCGTAGACGTCACCGACCATGGCGAGTCCGACGCCCAGCCACCGTGCGAACTCCTCCATCGTGCGGATGGCCAGCGGGTCGCCGTCCCGCGCGGCGCTCGCGATCCGGCGGCCCGTGAGCGATCCCGGATCGCTCGCCACTTCGCGTGCGAGGATCGTCGAACTCGTGGGGTCGGCGGCGAGAAGCTCGATGGCCGTGTCCACGAGTGCTGTTCCGCTGCAATACCGTTCCCAGCACCCGCGCTTGCCGCAGGCGCAGGGTCTGCCGCCCGGAACCACCTGCAGGTGGCCGAGTTCGGGAGCGACTCCGTGGCTCCCGCGGTACAGCGTCCCGTCGATGAGCAGGGCTGCACCGATGCCGGTGCCGATCGCGACCATCACCACATTGCGACCGCCGGCGGCGGCCCCGAACCGGTGCTCCGCCCACGCCGCCGCGTTCGCGTCGTGTTCGAGGACCACCGGCAGTCCGAGCCGCTCGCTGAGGTCGTTGGCGACCGGCACGTTCTTCCACGGCAGGTGCGGCGCGAACCGCACGGTGGTGAGGTCGGGGGTGATGAAGCCGGCCACCGCAAGCCCGACGGCGGACACCGGGTGGCGGCCCGCGAGTTCGCGAACGGCACGGTCGAGCGC
This sequence comes from Rhodococcus sp. T2V, assembly GCF_029269925.1. NCBI lineage: Bacteria > Bacillati > Actinomycetota > Actinomycetes > Mycobacteriales > Nocardiaceae > Rhodococcus > Rhodococcus sp. T2V. Next base: position 1,690 of record NZ_JARJBD010000026.1, on the reverse strand, counting down.
GTCCTCGAGGGCCTTGGCCGATTGCGGTGTGGGCGCCTGGACGGAGTCGAGCACCTCGCCGGTGTCGTCGACCACGCAGGCCCGGATACTGGTACCACCGACGTCGATGCCGACGGTGAGAGCGGAGACAGGCACGGAGGCGACGGTACTCACCTCCCCGAGGCCGTCGCCGCCTCGGGTACCGGCCGGGAATCCTCCCAGGCATCGAGCCGGCTGATCGCGGTCCGGGCGACCACCTGTTGTTCCGTGACGGCGAGGTGTCCCCGGGTCCGGCCCAGGAACGACCATGTCCAGGACATGGCGGTCGCCAGCCGGCTCTTGAATCCGACGATGTAGACCAGGTGGATCAGGAGCCACAGCAGCCAGGCGAGGAGCCCGGTCAGTTGGAGGCGGCCGACCTTCGCGACCGCATTGAAGCGGGAGATCATCGCCATGCTGCCCTTGTCCGTGTAGCGGAACGGGGCGCGTTCGGGCTTGTCGCGACCCTTCCGGTGGGCCCGCACCTCGGCGGCGATCAGCTGCGCGGCGTAGCGGCCGCCCTGGATCGCGACCTGCGCGACGCCGGGCAGACCGTCCCGGTTCATCATGTCCCCGACGACGAAGACGTTGCTGTGGCCGGGCAGGGTGAGGTCGGGTTCGACGAGGACCCGGCCCGCGCGGTCGGTGCCGGCGCCGGTCTGTTCGGCGAGTTGCCTGCCCAGCGGGCTGGCTGCGACGCCCGCAGACCAGATCTTGCAGGTGGCCTCGATCCGCCGCTCGGCTCCGTCCTGGTCGCGGACGGTGAGTCCGTCGTCGTCCACGTCGGTCACCATCGCGCCCAACTGGATCTCGACCCCGAGATTCTCCAACGTGTCCGCGGCCGCCCGGCGCAGCTTGTCGTCGAACGGCGGGAGAACCGTGGGCGCCGCGTCGAGCAGGATGATGCGCGCGTCACGGGGATCGATGGTGCGGTACGCGCCGGCGAGAGTGCGATGCGCGAGCTGGGCGATCTCGCCGGCCATTTCGACTCCGGTGGGTCCGGCGCCGACCACGACGAACGTCAGCAGGCGCGCCCGCTCGGCGGGATCGGTGCTCACCTCAGCGCTCTCGAAGGCGCCCAGAATGCGGCCGCGCAGCTCGAGGGCGTCGTCGATCGTCTTCATTCCGGGTGCGTGCTCGGCGAAATGGTCGTTGCCGAAATAGGATTGGCGGGCGCCCGCCGATACGACGAGACTGTCGTACTCGGTGACGGTCGTGCGGCCACGGTGGGTGGACGTGACGGTCCGGTCGGCGACGTCGATCTTCTCGACTCCGCCGATGAGGACGGACGCGTTCTGCTGGTCTTCGAGGACGAGCCGGGTCGCGGGTGCGATCTCGCCCTCGGACAGGATTCCCGTCGCCACCTGGTACAGCAACGGCTGGAACAGGTGATGCGTCGTTCGATCGATCAGAGTGACATCAACGTCCGTCCGTTTCAAGGCCTTGGTGGCGAAGAGGCCGCCGAATCCCGATCCGATGACCACGACCCGATGACGGCGGGCGAGAGAGGTGTCGCTCATGAAGTTCCTTTCGATCGTACGGACGCCGCGCCGGACCGCGGACGGTCCGGCGCGGAGAACCAGTACTTACGCGTTCTGGGGGAATCCGAGGTTGAGGCCGCCGTGGCTGGGGTCGAGCCAGCGGGTGGTGACGACCTTGCCGCGGGTGAAGA
>NZ_JARJBD010000259.1:0-1861 GCF_029269925.1 Rhodococcus sp. T2V | reverse complement strand
CCGCAACCGCGCTGGCCGCCTACCTCTACGCGCTCCGAACCGAGTTCGTCACCGTCGCTGTTGTCTTGTCCTCGCTCTACCCGGTCGTCCCGGTGACCGTGGGAATCGTGTTCCTCCACGAGCGCCTCCGGCCACCCCAGGCACTCGGACTGGCCGCTGCGCTCACCGCGACAGTCCTCATAGCCGTGGCGTAAGCCCGACACCGACAAGATTGCGGGCTCGTACTCGTCCCAACGACGGGTCCGCCATTCCCGAACGGCCGCTCTGCCAATCACACCCTCGACTCGCGGACATCGGATTTGCGGTGTTCTCCTTCGGGTAAAGGAACGCCGCCGCAGGGAATGGGTGGGCGAACGACTGCAGTTGCGGGCTCGCGAAGATTCTGTCCTCCAGCCGTTCCCCGTCGCAGCAGTGCGGGGTTTCACCAGCAGGAGAACACGTATCGGCACGAGTACTTCTTTGAGGCCTCACCGCAGCCCGACGCAATCGAGTTGCCCCTCGTTGCGGCCCGGCCGGCGATTGGGCGGGAGCCTGTCACCACGTACTTGGACGGTGCCGGAGAAGAACATCCCCTGTTCGGTGAACACGCTGTGCCGGCCGGTGAACACGACCATCGCGATCATCCGGACGGCCCACGCAGCGCTGGTCACCTTCGGCGGCGCCTACGCCGTCCTCTCCTACGTCGCGCAGAAGGCGGTGGAAACCTACGGCTGGCTCACCCCCGGCGAGATGGTCCGCGGTCTCGGCCTGGCCGAGACCACCCCCGGCCCGCTGATCATGGTGGTGCAGTTCGTCGCGTTCCTCGGCGCCTACCGCAACCCCGGTGAGCTGGATCCGTGGGTGGCGGCCACCATCGGCGCGCTGCTCACCACGTGGGTGACGTTCGTGCCGTGCTTCGTGTTCATCTTCCTCGGCGCCCCCTACGTCGAACGGCTCCGCAACAACACACAGCTGACCTCGGCGCTGAACGGGATCACCGCCGCCGTGGTCGGGGTGATCGCGAACCTGGCCCTGTACTTCGCGATCCACACCCTCTTCGCGGACGCCACGATGCTGCACTGGGGGCCGATCCACCTGCTGGTGCCCGACCTGAGCACGATCCGCCCGGTCGTCGCGGTCATCGCGGTCCTCGCCGGGGTGATGATCTACCGGTTGAACTGGTCGGTGCTGCGCACCCTCGGCGTGTGCGCCCTCTTCGGCCTTGCCGCCGGACTGGTCGGACTCCCGGTCACCTGACCGTCTCCCACCCACGCACCCGCAATCGACTTGGAAAGGACGGCTGTCGATGACGTCGACAGCCGCCGCCGTATTGGCCGCCGAGAGAAGTGTCGAGGGTCCGCTCCCGGTCTGGCTCACCCTCGCGGTCATCGCTCTGGTCCTGCTCGGTGGGTATGCCGCAACCGCACCGACGGCACAGCCCGATCGGACCGGCGGGGCAGTGCACGTCCGCCGCGACCGGAACCACTCGGCCACCCACTCGATCGAATCGACACGCTCTAGCGACCGAACACGTGGATGCGGCGAACGTTGACGGCGACGGGAGGGAACTTCAACGCAACCTCGCCCGGACATACTTGGGGTGCCCGAGACGGTGGTCGAGGAGCCCTCGGTGTCCGGCGGGGGCGAGTGAGGCCGAACATGAGGGAAGCTCGGTCCCGCACGTTTTACATTCTGCGACTGCGGATGTCGTCGCTCACTGTTCGACAATCCGCGACGGGCCGGCGGAATCGATGGCGAGTCTCGGCGGACCAGGCAATGTTCTGCGAAGTCGGGTGCTCGGGTAAAGGGGGTTCGCTCGCCCGGCGATGCGGGGTGCACGATGATGATGCGCATGCGGATGAAGTTTCACGAGCAGCTCGAC
>NZ_JARJBD010000258.1:0-1884 GCF_029269925.1 Rhodococcus sp. T2V | reverse complement strand
TCATGTCCACACAGCAAGATCTGGACCTTGCCAGTCACAAGGTCGTCCACGACGAACGGGTGAAGGAGCAAAAACGCCTGCAGCGTCTGCTGGTCCGCCCCGAGATCGGGTCCCTGTTCGGTGCGATCGCGATCTTCGTCTTCTTCATGATCGTCGCACCCCCGTTCCGCAGCCCCGAGGCCCTGGCCACCGTCCTCTACGCCTCCTCCACCATCGGGATCATGGCCTGCGCGGTGGCGCTGCTGATGATCGGCGGCGAATTCGACCTCTCCGCCGGCGTCGCCGTCACCACCAGCTCGCTGGCGGCGTCGATGATCGCCTACAACCTGCACCTGAACCTGTGGGCCGGCGCCGCCCTGGCCCTGCTGGTCTCGCTCGCGGTCGGGTTCTTCAACGGCTACCTGGTGATGAAAACGAAGATCCCCAGCTTCCTGATCACCCTGAGCTCGTTCCTGATGCTCACCGGCATCAACCTGGCGGTCACCAAACTGATCACCGGGCAGGTCGCCACCCCCTCCGTCTCGGACATGCAGGGTTTCGACTCGGCGAAGAAGGTGTTCGCGTCCTCCTTCACCGTCGCCGGGGTGTCGGTGCGGATCACCGTGATCTGGTGGCTGCTGTTCACCGCGATCGCCACCTGGGTGCTGTTCAAGACCCGGATCGGGAACTGGATCTTCGCCGTCGGCGGCAACCAGGACTCCGCCCGCGCCATCGGCGTCCCGGTCACCAGGGTCAAGATCGGGTTGTTCATGACCGTCGGGTTCGCCGCCTGGTTCGTCGGCATGCACCTGCTGTTCTCGTTCAACACCGTCCAATCCGGCCAGGGCATCGGCAACGAGTTCCTCTACATCATCGCCGCGGTGATCGGCGGCTGCCTGCTCACCGGCGGCTACGGCACCGCGATCGGCGCCGCGATCGGCGCGTTCATCTTCGGCATGACCAACCAGGGCATCGTCTACGCCGGCTGGAACCCGGACTGGTTCAAGTTCTTCCTCGGCGCGATGCTGCTGTTCGCGGTCATCGCCAACAACGCCTTCCGCAACTACGCCGCCAAGAGGTGACCAGTATGAGTACCATCGAACAGATGCCCGTCGATACCGAACCCGGTGGGGGCGAAAAGATCCCGCTGATCGAGCTGAAACACGTCGGCAAGCAGTACGGCAACATCATCGCCCTGCAGGACATCAACCTGCGCGTCAAAGCCGGGGAGGTCACCGGTGTGCTCGGCGACAACGGCGCCGGCAAGTCCACCCTGATCAAGATCATGGCCGGGCTGCACCAGCAGAGCGAGGGCGAGCTGCTCGTCGACGGCGAGGCCACCGTGTTCGACTCCCCGAAGGAGGCCCTGTCCAAGGGCATCGCCACCGTCTACCAGGATTTGGCGGTGGTGTCGCTGATGCCGGTGTGGCGCAACTTCTTCCTCGGCCAGGAACTGCGCAAGGGCCCGCTGAAGTCCCTCGACGCGAACGGTATGCGCGCCACCACGATGTCGGAGTTGTCGAAGATGGGCATCGAGCTGCCCGACGTCGACGCCCCCATCGGCTCGCTCTCCGGCGGTCAGCGCCAGTGCGTGGCGATCGCCCGGGCGATCTTCTTCGGCGCCCGCGTCCTGATCCTCGACGAGCCCACCGCCGCCCTCGGTGTCAAACAGTCCGGGATGGTGCTGCGCTACATCTCCGCCGCCAAGGAACAGGGCTTCGGGGTGGTGTTCATCACCCACAACCCGCACCACGCCTACATGGTCGGTGACCACTTCGTGCTCCTCAACCGCGGCCGGCAGAAGCTGGACTGCACCTTCGACGAGATCAGCCTCGAAGAACTCACCCAGCAAATGGCCGGCGGCGACGAACTCGAAGCACTCACCCACGAACTCCGGCGCTAGGA
>NZ_JARJBD010000257.1:0-1966 GCF_029269925.1 Rhodococcus sp. T2V | reverse complement strand
AAATGGCCGGCGGCGACGAACTCGAAGCACTCACCCACGAACTCCGGCGCTAGGACACCCCGTCCCCGGTCCGCATCGACACTGCACCGCCCCGAATTGTCGGGGCGGTGCAGTCGTGTGCGGATACTCCTGAATCACCGTCAGGGCATGTTGTAGGGAGTGATGATCCGGATCGGCGACATCACCGTGGTCACGCCCGACAGCCCGCCACGTCCCTGAATCAGCATGCGGCAGGCCAGGTTTGCGTCCGACCGCAGGTCGTGATCGAGGACGGCCGAGATCTTCTTGTCGCGGAGCAACTGCTTGTTGTCCCGATCGAGGTCGTGGGCGATGAAAACGCGGTAGCGGCGGCCGAGCTTCTCGAAGGCGCGCACGGTCGCCATGTTGCCGCCACCGATCGAGTAGACCGCCTCGATGCCCGGGTTGCGTTCGAGCGCGTCGAGGACGAGACGCTCAACCGTCGTGTCGATGCCCTCGCTCTCGGAGATGTCGATCAGTGTCCGCTGAGAGCCGCTCCCCCCGACACCGCCCGAGCGGCGCAGCGCACCGCGGAATCCCATCTCGCGCTCCTCTTCGCCGCGAAACGCGTTGCTACTCAAAGTAACGAGGACACTGGACGCGCTGTCGCACAGCCATTGCTCGAGCAGGTAGGCGGCTGTCTCCCCCGCCGCCCGATTCTCGATTCCGACATAGCCGACCCGACTGCTGTTCGGCACGTCGGTGGCGTAGGTGACGACGGGGATCCCCGCCTCGGTGAGCCGGTCGATGGCGTCGGAGACCTCGGTGGTGTCGGGCGCCTTGACGATGACACCCTGCGAAGGACGTGTGACGAGCTTGTCGAGCGTCTCGACCATGGCAGGCACCGAGCCGGTCTCCCGGAAGTGAAAGCGGGTCCGGACCACGGCAGGGGCGAGGGACGGCAGTTCCGCCTCCACCGCCTCGCGGAACGCCCCGGAGAATCGGGGCGGCGCCTGCATGACGACGTCGAAGAGGTACTTACGCCCGGCCAACCGCAGCTGGGAACGCTGTTTGTCCAGGTCAGCGATCGCTTGCGCGACTTCTGCGCGGGTTCCCTCACGCACCCCCGGGCGGTTGTGAAGCACGCGGTCGACGGTCGCCTCGCTGAGGCCGGCCTGCTGGGCGATCTCCCGAACCTTGTAACGACTGTGCGCCACAACTTCTCCCTCGAGGTGAAAATGATGGATGATGCCAACCGATTGAGGCACGTACCCCAGCAAGATTAGCAGGAATACACGAAAGATGCTCCCCATGAACAACTCCCGCACCGGCACCGCTGATGCTGGTCGGCCACCCCGGCGGACCGCACATGACGTATCCCCAACTGGTGGCCCGAGCCCGGCACGCACCGCGGAGGGCTTAGCCGTGACCAAACCGCGCATCAACGGGCCCTGGACCTGTTCGACGCCCTCGGTCCAGGGAGAAGACGCTGCACGCCGATACGGACGGGCACACCGGCGTCCCCCAGCTACCCTTTGCCCGGTACCGGCGTCCCCCAGCTACCCTTTGCCCGGTACTTGAAGCAGGGCAGGACGCCGCTCATCGGAGACCGGCACCCTCCCGTTTTCGACGGTCGAACGTATTCGTACTCGCAGCAGCCCCGGGCCGACGGTATTCGTCTGCCCCCGGGGTTACGAGCCGTCAATGCAACGTCCGTGGTTCCTCGTATCGGTGAGTGGCCCCCGGTCGCGCAGAGACTGCCTCTTCGCTTGCTGAACGTAGACCGGGAAGCGGGGACCCTGTAGCGCACGGGGTGCGCCGTGCTGAACATGCATCGGCACAGACGAATTGAGGAAATCCCCTTGACTCGAACTGGTGTTCGATCTAGTCTTGATGCATGGGGGACGGGGAGAGAACTCAGGGGGCGTTGCCGGACGGTGATCCGGCGGACATCGACACGCTGCGGTTGACCGAGGCGCAGTTGCTCGAGACGGTGCTGGCGGTGTCC
>NZ_JARJBD010000256.1:0-2034 GCF_029269925.1 Rhodococcus sp. T2V | reverse complement strand
CGGCCAAGACGGTTGCCGCGAAGAAGACTGCAGCCAAGAAGGCTCCGGCCAAGACGGCTGCAAAGAAGACCGCAGCAAAGAAGGCTCCCGCGAAGCGCGCCAAGTAAGACAGCGCACACGGGTCTTCCCGAACACAGACAGGCGCCGACCCTGGGGGTTGGCGCCTGTCTGTGTCGTCGTCGTTCCCGGACGAAATCCGGCCGGCGGCTCTCAGTCCTTCCGCGTGGGAGGCAGGGGACTGTCGATGTGGTCGGCGGCGATGAGTTTGCCCCCGGACAGTGAGAGCACCCAGGTGCTCGCCTTTCTGTTCCGTGCCGGGGGGAGTGCGACGCCGTCGATGTCCGCCCACCAGTCGAGCAGATCGGGAATGACGCCACCCTGGCTGCAGATCACCTGAACCCCGCCGAGCGCGGCGATCTTGCGGACCCGGGTACGGGTGGCCGCCGGGTCGGCGGTGTAACTCTCCTCGGACAACAGCGGATCCAACCGGACGGTCGTGTCCAGCGCGCGGGCCAGCGGCTCGACCGTCTGTGTGCACCGCGTTCTATCGGCCGACGTGATGTCGGTGGCCCCGAACGCCTCGAGCTGGGCTACGAGGGCGTCGGCCTGGAGTATGCCGTTCGCGTCCAGGGGCCGGGTGTCGTCGTCGCCCCTGTACCGTTTCCGGCTTCCCGCCTTGGCATGCCGGACCAGGAGGACGGTCGCGGTGTCGGGCGGCCCAGCCGTGAAACGGCGGAGCATCGTGCGATCCATGGGATAGGACAGCTGATCGGCCACGTCCGATACGGGAAGCCACCGCATCAGGTCCACTTCGCTGTTGGGGACGAATTCGCCCGCGCGGGCTTCGGCCGCCCAGTATTCGACTCGTTTCAACCGGCGGTGCCCGGGAATCGGATAGGTCAACGCGCCGAGATGCCTCCCGAGGCGCCCGCGAATACCCGTCTCTTCTTCCACCTCGCGCAGCGCTGCCACCACTGCGGTTTCGCCGGGGTCGAGTTTTCCCTTGGGAAACGACCAGTCCTCATACTTGGGCCGGTGAATGACCGCGATCTCGATCTCGTCGGGATTCTCGGGAGACTTTCGCCACAGCACTGCTCCCGCCGCGAAGATATTGGCTTTGACCGGTTTGCCGGGTGTGCCGCTCACCGAGTTCCTTCCCTACTGCCGCGGGTACGCCGCGATCAGGATCCGGTGCCCATTCGTTTACGCATCATGGCCTCCTGGTGGTCCCGGACCTCCTCGCCCTGTGCCGGCGACGGAACCCACCGGCCGTCGGGTCCGAGCACCCAGCACCGCGTGACGGGATCGAGCGCCGAATCGACGATCTCGCCGATCTGAGCGGTGAGGCGAGGATCCTTCACCTGCGCCATGACCTCGACGCGTCGGTCGAGGTTGCGGTGCATCATGTCTGCGCTGCCGATCCAGAATTCGTCGGCGCCGCGGAAATGGAAGACTCGCGAATGCTCGAGGAAACGGCCGAGGATCGACCGGACGTGGATGTTCTCGCTCAATCCGGGAACTCCGGGCTTGAGGGCGCAGATGCCGCGCACGACGATCTCGACGGGCACACCGGCCTTGGACGCGCGATAGAGCGCGTCGATCACTTGCTCGTCGACCAAGGCGTTGGCCTTCAGGAGGATTCCGGCGTCTTCGCCCCGCAACTTGTGCGCAATCTCACCATCGATCCGCTCGATGATGCCCCGGCGCACACCGTACGGCGCGACGAGGAGGTTGCGATACTGCGTTTTGCGCGAATAGCCGGTGAGCGAGTTGAACAGGTCGGTGAGGTCGGCGCCGATCTCCGGTGCCGCGGTGAGCAGACCGATGTCTTCGTACAGCCGGGCCGTCTTCGGGTTGTAGTTTCCGGTGCCGATGTGGCAGTAACGGCGGATGGTGGACCCCTCGCGGCGGACGACGAGGCAGGTCTTGCAGTGGGTCTTGAGCCCGACCAGTCCGTACACCACGTGCACACCCGCGTGTTCGAGTTTGCGGGCCCATTTGATGTTCGCTTGCTCGTCGAATCGCGCCTTGATC
>NZ_JARJBD010000255.1:0-2058 GCF_029269925.1 Rhodococcus sp. T2V | reverse complement strand
TGTTTCACATAAATCCGGATTTCCCAGTCTGTGAAATTAAACAACCGACCAGATTAATTCGCCCCACGAGGGATTCACACTCACTGGCACCGGCCTAATGGGAGCTGTCGGGTCGTAGAGACTCGGTGCCGTAGCCGCCAGCAGGTGAGCACTTACACCGCCGGAAGCATTGGACTTCTGAGGTCAGACCGTGCCCCTGCTGGTAGGCCGGGAGGCCAGACCGCTGATGGGGTGACGTGCCCGCCAGGCAGTGAGGCGTGAGCACTGGATCCATTAGGCCGCGTGCCGCGCCTTCCGCAGGCTGCATGGAAAGCGAAGTGCCTGACCGGAGGAGGATGAGTTGCTGCTGATCGGTGATGACTGGGCCGAGGACCACCATGACGTCGAGGTCCAGGACGCGACCGGCCGGAAGCTGGCCGCCGCGAGGCTGTCCGAGGGTGTAGAGGGGATCGCGAAGCTGCACGAGCTCGTCGCGAAGCACGGCGGCGCGGACCTGGACGCGGCCGAGGTGGTGATCGGGATCGAGACCGACCGCGGCTCGTGGGTGCAGGCCCTGATCGCCTCCGGCTACCAGGTGTACGCGATCAACCCCCGGCAGGTCGCACGGTTCAAGGAGCGGTACGGCACCTCGGGCGCCAAGAGCGACAAGGGTGACGCGCACGCGCTGGCAGACATGGTGCGCATCGACCGCGCTCAGCTGCGGCCGGTGGCCGGGGACAGCGAGCAGGCGCAGGCCGTAAAGGTCGTCGCCCGTGCCCACCAGACCCTCATCTGGGAACGCACCCGCACCTTCCAAAGGTTGCGCACCACTTTGCGCGAGTACTTCCCCGCCGCCCTGGCCGCCTACGCGGACCTGTCACTGACCAGCACAGATGCGCTGGAATTGCTGATCAAGGCGCCCACTCCCGCAGCCGGTGCGACGCTGACGCGCAGCCAGATCACAGCCGTCCTGGCCCGTGTCCGCCGGCGCAATCGGGACACGAAGACAGCCACGATCCAGGCCGCGCTGCGCACGGAGCAACTCGGCCTGCCCGGGCCGGTCACGGCCGCCTATGCAGCCACGGCGGTGGCCCACGCGAAGCTGCTGATCGCACTGAACGAGCAGATAGCCCAGCTGGAAGAGCAGGTGAAGGCACATTTTCGAGCGCACCCGGACGCTGACATCTACTTCTCGATGCCCGGCATCGCGGAGATCACCGGTGCCCGGGTGCTCGCCGAGTTCGGAGACGACCCCACCCGCTACGCCTCTGCCAAGGCCCGCAAGAACTACGCCGGCACCAGCCCGGTCACCCGGGCCTCCGGCAAGAGCCATACCGTCCAGGCCCGCTTCGTGCGCAACAACCGGCTCGCCGACGCCCTGCAGTCCCAGGCGTTCTCCGCCCTGCGGGCCTCGCCCGGGGCTCGCCACTACTACGACAAGCAGCGTGCCCGCGAAGCCGACTTCAACCCCGCCCTGCGCCAGCTCGGCAACCGGCTCGTCGGCATCCTCCACGGCTGCCTCAAGACCCACACCCGCTATGACGAAGCGACCGCCTGGTCGCACCACGCCCACTCGGAACCCCATGCGGCTTGACACCAAACGACATGGGGTGTCTGACCTGCGGATGCGGCCGGACCGTCGGGATGGTCCGGCCGATGCCGCCGACGCGGTGCGATCCCTTGGCCGGGCGACCACCCGACGAGCGCCTCGTCTGCCTTGATCCGCGTCCGGCGGACACCCATCCAGAGGGTCCGCTCTGGTGGGTCACCACGCCCGCATGTGTCACGGTGGAAGGCCATTGCGGCGTCGTGCCGCGGGCACGACGGTTCAGGTCGCTGATGCGAGGAACTTCAGCTGGACCCGGGGTGGGGAATGCTCTCGGGCTGTCCACCAAGGACTCGATGAGGGCGTGACCATCCTCGACGGAGATGATCATGAAATTGGAGATGCCTTGATCTCCAGCGCCATACTGCGCACAGCGAACCATCCGCCCCGGAGTGTGGGTGTGGGACGCCCCGTGAAGGTGCTAGGGCGTGTCTCCCAATGATTTGGGGTGTTGTGCTGCAGACTCTTCGCTG
>NZ_JARJBD010000254.1:0-2086 GCF_029269925.1 Rhodococcus sp. T2V | reverse complement strand
TCTAACGCGGATTTCCACGCAACTGGTTCGGGGCAACGCGGGTCAGCTGAATTCGTAGTGGAGGGTGCGGTTGCCCCACCAGGGCACTTGGGTGTCGGTGGGGAGGTCGGCGTGGCGGAGCACGGGTGAGTAGGCGCGTCGGTCGAGGCGGACGGTGACGGTGTCGGCGCTGGTGATGATGGTGCCGGGGGTTTCGAGGAAGCGGCGTTGCAGCACGTCGGGGGTGACGGTGGCGTAGCCGGGTAGGCGGGCGCGGAGCGCGGCGGTGAGGGCCTGGGCGAGGACGCAGAGCATGATGTCGAGGTCGACGTTGAGGTTGACCGCCGAGGACAGCGCGTCGGCGTGGAAGGCCTGGATGATCTCGGCGAGGCGTTGCTCGATGGTCATCCGACGCGCGTAGTGCTCGATCAGCGCCTTGGCGGGTAGGTCGTGGTCGTTGGTGATGATGACCGTGGGCGCGTCGCGGCCGAGCCCGGTGACGATGAGCTGCCGCACGGTGCCGGGATAGCCGGTCAGCCGAACACCGCTGGCCTCGTGCACTTTCGGCCTGTTGAACCTCCCGGACCGGTTCAGGGTGATCGTGGTGAAGTCGGTGCCGGTGAGGGCGTCGATCTGGCGGACGAGCGCGGGTGAGCGCATCCGCAGGGTGAGGAACTTGACGCCGCGGGCGTCGAGTTCGCCGAGCACCGGGTGGGTGGTGACCTTCTGATCCATGATCAGCATGTGCGGGTCGGCGCCGCTGAGCTGTTTCCAGTGGTCGCAGAACGCGATCACCTCCCGGTTCTGGCTGGATTTGGTGATGTCGGCGTTGGCGTAGACCAGGTTGTGGGTGCCGGAGTCCTGGGCGAAGAACGTCAGTACCGAGCGGGCGCGCTGCGAGCGGGTGGGCACGTAGTGTTTTTCCAGCGCCGGGTCGTGGCCCCAGTGCATGACGGCGTGGAAGTCCAGGTCGAAGATCGACTGATCGCCGGTGGCGAGGCCGCCGGCGATCAGTCTCTTGTCCAGCGCGGCCAGGATCGCGCGCTGGTGGTCGTGGCCGGTGCGGTAGGAGTAGTCGGTGAGCGCGGACTTTTTCGGCAGCACCGAGAGTCCGGCGAACAACGACGCGGCCGGGTCGGAGATCAGCAGGTCGTCGACGTGGGAGAGGCGGCGGGTGCGGGTCAGTTTCAGCGCCAGCAGCGACAGCAGCCAGGACAGGGCGGGCACGATCCGGGTGCCGGGGTAGCCGGCGTCGCGGACCAGGGCGGGCAGGTCCAGGCCAACCAGGTCGGGCACCAGCAGCAGCAGCCCGGCTCGGCCGGAATCGATACGCTGCGGCCAGGTTTCGAAGTCGAGCCGGGCGGTGCGGGGCAGGCGGGTGTCGCGGCCGGGTGTTGCCGGCGACACGCTCGCCTCCGGTTCGGGGTGGCGCAGCAGCCGCCCGAAGCCTTCCTCGGCGAGGATCTCGCCGACGCTGGTGCGATTGAGCGGGGTGCCCTCACCGGCCAGCCGCGCCGAGATCTCGTAGGTCGACAGCCCTTCCCGGCGTAGCTCGATCACCCGGGCGCGGGCGCGGTCCTTGGCCGGCGTGACGCCCGGTCGCGGGCCCGGTTTGCCGGGCGGCGCGAACAACTCCAGCTTCCCGGCCCGGTAGTCGCGGACCAGGTTCACCGTCGCCCACCGGGTGTAGCCGACCCGCGCACCGGCCTGCGCGTAGGAGAGCCCGTCGACGAAGAACGCGCGTAACGCTTCGTAGCGGCGGTGGTTCACCTGCTCGGGCGCGGTGAACGCCTCCGCGCCCTCGCGTTGCCCTGATCCACCTTCCATAGGGGTGTTCTACCAGTTCCACCACTTCGAGCGGGGGATCGCACGCGGACACAGAAGTGCTTCGGCTGCAACTGATCTGCCGAACCTCATGGAGATACGGCGGCGGCACCCGCGATGTTACGACACGATAACAATCGCTGGTATCGACGATTCAGCAGTTGATTGGCGGCAATATCCGTGCGGGTCAACCGCCGCTTTCCGATGCAACGTCCAAGGTCAGCGAGCACTTCGGCCCGAAAACGGGTTGCCCCTAATCAACTACACGGAAATCCGCGCTAAC
>NZ_JARJBD010000253.1:0-2088 GCF_029269925.1 Rhodococcus sp. T2V | reverse complement strand
CTTCGACCTGCGCGAGCCCATGCTGGTCTCCGCGTCGCGGTAGCGACAACCACCCACCGCGCGCCGCACCGGGCAGTGTCGCTCTCCCGCAGGAGTGCCAGCGTCGAGCGGGAGAGCGATGTGCCTATGCACCACACGCCCCGCTCTCCCCGGGATGGGGCGTCCGGCCGGCCGCGCAGGTCCCCCCGGACCGTGCGGATATCCATCGAAGTCTCGTCTGAGCCGGGCTCCTCGGGCGAATCCGATTTGGGACCGCGAACTGGTCATCTCGCGGTCCCAAACTCCTGGTCGCTGGGAACTGATCGCCGACCGTCGCCCTCGGGCCCTACTCTTGGGGCTCGGCATCGCGACGTCCGGTTCTCACGAGCAGGCCGAGAACAGGCCGGATTACCTCTTGCCCGCCACCATGAGGATTCGGTGCGCTTCCTGAGCCGCCCTTGCCGCCCGGCTACCGGCCGGTTCCTCCGTCGGGAGTTCTTCGAGGCCGTGGGCCAATGCCGAAACCGCGTCGGTCAGCGCCTGCAGCCTGTCCTCGAGGGCGTTCAGCCGGAGATGTTCGGCGGAGGTTCGCGGCGCGGCGGCCGGGGCGGGGGTTCCGTTCACGAGTTCGCCGCGGAGCCCGGTCGGCATCTGAGCGAACACATGGTCGAGTTGTCCGGGCGAGAACAGCGCACCCAGCCCGGCGGAGATGGCACCGGCGGTGGCGGGGACGTCGGCCGGGCTGATGCCACCTTCGTATGCGAACAGGGTGGTGAACCCGGTGGTGTCGTAACGGATGGGCACCTTGCTCGGTACCCAGCCCTCGAAATAGACTCCGCGCAGCAGCTCGGGCAGCTGGGCGGCGAGATGCACCGCGCTGTCCACGGTGAGTCGGTCGCGAACCAGATGTAACCATGCCCGCAGCACCCGGTAGGTGTAGTTGCGGTCCTCGGTCCCGAGCCGCTCGGCGACAACCTTCAGCCACTCGTGCGCCGTGTGTTGGGCGTGCGCGAGAGGGTCGTTGTGGTGCGTCATGAGATTCCTCCTGCAGTGTCAGGCCTGTCACCCATCATCGTCCGCCCCGATGGTCGGCAACAGGGGTAAGAACCTCCACTGCGGGGCAGTGTCCGGTTTAGCGCACATCGGGTGGACGGTGCGCACGCCGGTGGACTCCCGAACATGCGAGCGCGTCCGCGGGCCTCGGGTGGTCGAGGGCCGGCCGAGTACTCGGTCCCACCAGTCGACCAGCGGCCTGGGGTCGGGCCAGATGATCGGACCGTCGGGTAGCGACGAGGATCTACCCGGGTCCTCACCCTCGGAGTGTCGCTCCGGATGTCGTCGACCAGGGATCGCCGCACAGCCCATCACCGACCGGTGGCTGCGGTCGGTGACCGGCCCGGGCGAGTCGTTCGCCCGAGCGGCGGCGGATCGGTGGCGGCGAGGGGATGCGGACCACGGGACGGACTTCGTCCTCGACCACGAACGTCTGCTCCTTCGCGGCACGCATCGACCACCGGACGTGTGCTGTCGCCAGTTCCCATTGCCCCGCAGGGTGATACACCCGCATCGCTGTCGATTCCCTCTCGGTTCTCTCCGACCCGGCCACGCCCTGGCAGCCAGACGTCACACCGCCGAGGGTCGGGGAGATTCCCCGTCGGGCGGGCCAGGAGATTCATTCGGGTGGCGGGTCCAGGAAGGCCGGCGTCTCGGCGTCGGGCAGCGCGTGGAGCCAGAGCAATGCCTCGACCAGCGTGGTGGCCCGCACCACCCGGTCCGGTTCGCGTTCGGCGGCGAGCAGCGCCAGCACGGACCGTCCCACCCGGCCGTGGCGCGGGGGCAGCTCACCGGCACCGACGGTGCGCCCGGCGTGGTGCGCACCTCGAGCACGAACGCCTCCCCGTCCTCCGCGGGCCAGAGGCGGCGAGGACCACGTTGGCGAGTGCGGTGACCAACCAGGCCAGGAGCCCTCGGTAGAGGGGCCGCCGCAGCGCCTCGCTCTCGGGCGGATTGAGGTTGCTCCTCGGGAGTGGACACCCGATTTCATGCGGCAACTAACAGCGTAGACGACGCGATCAGCCGTTGTTCGAACTCCACTGGGGTGAGGTATCC
>NZ_JARJBD010000252.1:0-2107 GCF_029269925.1 Rhodococcus sp. T2V | reverse complement strand
TGGCGGCGCTTCTGCGCGCCGAACGCATCACCCACCTGTTGTCGACACCGTCCGCGTTGGCGACCGTGGACCCGACCGGGCTCGCCGACCTCGAACTCGTCCTGGTCGGCGGCGAAGCGTGCCCGCCGGAGCTGGTGCGGCGCTGGGCCGGCGGCCGGACGATGCGCAACGCCTACGGGCCCACCGAAACCACCTGCAGCGTCACCCTGACCGACCCGATCGCACCGCAGCAGAAAGTGACGATCGGATCCCTCATGCGCGGGGTCAGTGCGATCGTGCTCGACCACCGCCTACGTCCGCTGCCACCGGGCGCGGTCGGCGAGCTCTATCTCGCCACCGCGGGAGTGGCCCGCGGCTACCATCAGCGGCCCGCCCTGACCGGATCACGGTTCGTCGCCAACCCGTTCGGCAAACCCGGAACCCGGCTGTTCCGCACCGGCGACCGGGTTCGCTGGACCGGCGAGCGGACCCTCGAATTCCTGGGCCGCACCGACGCACAGGTCAAGATCCGCGGGTTCCGCATCGAACTCGGCGAGATCAACGCCGCACTGCACCGACACGACGACGTCACCTTCGCCACCACCGTCGTCCACCAGAACCCGGTCGGTGACCCGGTCCTCGTGTCCTACATCATGCTTCGCCCCGCGGCGGCAACCACACCCGGAACTCTGAAAACCGCAGTGGCCCAGTTCCTGCCGGACTACATGATTCCCGCATCGATCATGGTCCTGGATGAGGTTCCGCTGACGCCGACCAAGAAACTCGACCGCGGCGCCCTCCCCGCGCCCGAGTTCGGCTCCTCCCCGGCACCGCGCCGCGAGCCGGCGACGGCAGCCGAACGCATGGTCGCCGACGTGTTCGCCCGGATACTCGGAGTGCATCCGGTGGGTGCCGACGATTCGTTCTTCGACCTCGGTGGGGATTCGCTGTCGGCCACCCGGGTGATCGCGGCGATCAACACCGAACAGGGCACCACCCTCGGGGTGCGGGACCTCTTCGACACGCCCACCGTGACCGCGCTCGCGCGGGTCGTCACCGAATCCGATCACCGGGATGACGGCGACCGTGCCGCCCGCCCCCGGGTGCGTGCCGTCACGGTGCAGGGTCGCGTGCCGTTGTCGCCGTCACAACAGTTCATCGACCGCACGATCACCACACCCGCGTTGTTCAACATTCCGTTCACCGTCAGGGTGATCGGGGAACTCGACACCGACGCACTGCAACTGGCCGCCGCGGACGTCCTCGCGCGGCATCGATCGCTGCGCACGGTATTCCCCGACTCCCCCACCGGACCACACCAGCACGTCCTCCCCGTGTCCGACGCAGTGCCCGATCTCACCCCCGTGAAGATCCCGGCCCGAGACGCCGGGGAACCGATAGCGCGTCTGCTCCAGACCGGGTTCGACGTGCGCGAGCAACCGCCGCTGCGCGCTCAGCTGTTCGAGCTCACCCCCCGCGAGCACATCCTGGCGTGCGTCATCCACCACATCGCGGCGGACGGCTGGTCGTTGGCACTGCTGGCCCGCGATCTCGTCACCGCATACACCGCCCGCGCCGCGGGCGCGGCCCCGGAGTGGGGACCCACCGAGGCGGTGTACTCGCAGTACAGTGTGTGGCGGCGCGAACTCCTCGGCACCGAGACCGACCCCGAGAGCCTCGTATCACGCCAAATCGACTATTGGACCACCGAGTTGGCGGAACTACCCGGTGCGCTCTCGCTGCCGACCGACCGGCCGCGACCACGCCGGTGGACCTACGGCGGAGGACGCGAAAGCCTTCAGATCGACGGGCGCACCCACCGCGCCCTGCTGACCCTCGCCCACCACCATCACGCCTCACTGTTCACCGCGCTGCGTTCGGCGGTGGCCATGCTGCTCGCGCGGCTGAGCGGGGACCACGACATCACCATCGGCACCCCGGTCGCGGGGCGCGGGGATCCCGCGCTCGAGGACGTGGTCGGCATGTTCGTCAACACCATCGTGCTGCGTACCCGCCTCGACCCGGACATGAGTTTCACCGAGATCATCGACCAGTCCCGCGAGGTGGAACTGCGTGCCCTCGCCCAGTCCGAGGTGCAGTTCGAGCGACTGGTCGAGGTGCTCGATCC
>NZ_JARJBD010000251.1:0-2137 GCF_029269925.1 Rhodococcus sp. T2V | reverse complement strand
TGTTTTGTGATCGGGGTCTGGTCGGTGCGGTAGGGCGATCGTGAGCGAGGTCGACAGGCGGTTGCGGGAGCGGTTCGAGGTATTGCTGCCGCATCTGAACGAGCGTCAGCGGCGTTTGGCGTTGGCGACGGAGGCCCGGTCACTGGGGCATGGCGGGGTGCGGGCGGTTGCCCGGGCGGTCGGTGTCAGTGAGACCACGGTTCGCAGGGGTGTATTCGAGTTGGAGGCCGGCGAGCAGCCGGCGCCGACGGGTCGGGTCCGCCGTCCGGGTGGGGGCCGCAAGGGTGCGGACGCGCTGAATCCGCAGCTGGTGCCTGCGTTGTTGACGCTGGTCGAGCCGGACGAGCGTGGGGATCCGGAGTCTCCGTTGCGGTGGACGACCAAGTCGCTGCGACACCTGGCCGAGGAGCTGACCCGGCAGGGCCATCCGGTGTCCGCGCCAACGGTGGGACGATTGTTGCGGGACAACGGATTCAGTTTGCAGGCCAACGCCAAGACGTTGGAAGGCGAGCAGCATCCGGACCGGGACGTGCAGTTCCGCTACATCAACGAGCAGGTCAAGGCGCACCAGGACGCGGGCGAGCCGGTGATCAGCGTCGATTCGAAGAAGAAGGAACAACTCGGCCAGCTGCCCACCCCGGGGCGCGAGTGGCGCCCGCAGGGCGATCCGGTGCGGGTGGTCGATCACAGCTTCTTCACCGGACCGAATGCGGACCGGGCCATCCCGTACGGCGTCTACGACTTGACCACCGACGCCGGTTGGGTCAATGTCGGCGTCGACCACGACACCGCCGCGTTCGCGGTCGCCTCCATCCGCCGCTGGTGGCAGGCCCGCGGCGCCGCCGACTACCCGCACGCGAGCCGATTGCTGATCACCGCCGACGCCGGCGGCTCCAACAGCTACCGGTACCGGTTGTGGAAGGCGGAATTGGCCGCGCTGGCATCCGAGACCGGGTTGGCGATCACGGTCTGCCATTTCCCGCCCGGCACCTCGAAGTGGAACAAGATCGAGCACCGGCTGTTCTCTCAAATCACCATGAACTGGCGGGGCCGGCCGCTGACCAGCCACGAGGTGGTGGTCAAGACCATCGCCTCCACCCGCACCCGCACCGGGCTGCGCGTGGACGCCGAGCTGGATACCGGCGACTACCCGATCGGGATCTCGATTGGTCGAGAAGAGTTGCGCGCGTTACCCATCCACCCACACGCTCAGTGCGGAACGTGGAACTACACCATCGAACCCACTCACGCCGACGCCGCGCCGGTTCCCGGCCGCGACCGGGAACGCGAGCGTGCCGCGGCCGTCGCGATGCTCGCCGACCCGCGCCTGACCGGCATGACCGGCGCCGAACTGGACGAACTCACCGCACGGCTGGCACCGGCTCAGTCCGCGCGCGCCGAGCAACGCCGCTGGCACCAACGCGGCGGCCGGCGCCGCAGGGCCCCGGGTGCCGGCGGGCGGCGGCTGCTGTCGGACGCCGCGGCCCTGCTGATCACCATCGTGTACCTGCGGCAGGCCTGTCCCCAGCGGGTGCTCTCGGATCTGCTCGGGGTGAATCCGAACTCCATCGGCGAAATCATCGCCGAAACGCGGATGCTGCTCGACGAACACGGCCATCACGTCACCCCGAACATCGGGCTTCGCTTCAGCACCGCCGCAGACCTCGCGGGATTTCTCCGCGACGGCCCGACACCCATCCCGACACCGAATCGGCCTCTCCCCGAGGCACTGTCGCATCCGGCTCTGACCGGCATGAGTCGCCGACAACTGGGCGACCTCGTCGAACGCCTCGCCGTCCGGCAAGCCGCCCTGGTCGAACGGCGCCGCTACACCCAACGCGGCGGCGAACGCATGCCCGGAGGCCGCGGCGGAATCTTCCTCCAGAAGATCACCGATGCCGAACGCGTCCTGGCCACCGTTCTGCACCTGCGCCAACTCTGCACCCGCGCCGTCCTCGCCGAACTGTTCCACGTCAGCCCACGCACCATCGGCAATGCCCTGCTCGACGTGCGGCCACTGCTCGAACAGGACGGCTACACCCCGGCACCGGCACCCACCCGCTACCGCACCGCCACCGCCCTTCTCGCCGCGATACCACAGCAGGAAGACGACACAACCGAATCGACACATTAATTC
>NZ_JARJBD010000250.1:0-2165 GCF_029269925.1 Rhodococcus sp. T2V | reverse complement strand
TCGACGCTCTCCCTTATGCGACTCCTGCATTAGGAAGCAGCCCAGTAGTAGGTTGAGGCCGTTGAGCACCGCCGCCGCAAGGAATGGTGCATGCAAGGAGATGGCGCCCAACAGTCCCCCGGCCACGGGGCCTGCCACCATACCCACGCCGAAACAAGCGCTCATGAGCCCGAAGTGGCGAGCCCGATCTTCCCCATCGGTGATGTCGGCGATATAGGCGCCAGCAACCGCACCTGTGGCGCCGGTGATGCCGGCCACGATGCGTCCGGCGTAGAGGATCGAGATCGATCTCGATCCCGCGAAATTAATACGACTCACTATAGGGGAATTGTGAGCGGATAACAATTCCCCTCTAGCTAGAAATAATTTTGTTTAACTTTAAGAAGGAGATATACATATGTCCCCTATACTAGGTTATTGGAAAATTAAGGGCCTTGTGCAACCCACTCGACTTCTTTTGGAATATCTTGAAGAAAAATATGAAGAGCATTTGTATGAGCGCGATGAAGGTGATAAATGGCGAAACAAAAAGTTTGAATTGGGTTTGGAGTTTCCCAATCTTCCTTATTATATTGATGGTGATGTTAAATTAACACAGTCTATGGCCATCATACGTTATATAGCTGACAAGCACAACATGTTGGGTGGTTGTCCAAAAGAGCGTGCAGAGATTTCAATGCTTGAAGGAGCGGTTTTGGATATTAGATACGGTGTTTCGAGAATTGCATATAGTAAAGACTTTGAAACTCTCAAAGTTGATTTTCTTAGCAAGCTACCTGAAATGCTGAAAATGTTCGAAGATCGTTTATGTCATAAAACATATTTAAATGGTGATCATGTAACCCATCCTGACTTCATGTTGTATGACGCTCTTGATGTTGTTTTATACATGGACCCAATGTGCCTGGATGCGTTCCCAAAATTAGTTTGTTTTAAAAAACGTATTGAAGCTATCCCACAAATTGATAAGTACTTGAAATCCAGTCTAGATATAGCATGGCCTTTGCAGGGCTGGCAAGCCACGTTTGGTGGTGGCGACCATCCTCCAAAATCGGATGGTTCAACTAGTGGTTCTGGTCATCACCATCACCATCACTCCGCGGGTCTGGTGCCACGCGGTAGTACTGCAATTGGTATGAAAGAAACCGCTGCTGCTAAATTCGAACGCCAGCACATGGACAGCCCAGATCTGGGTACCGGTGGTGGCTCCGGTATTGAGGGACGCGGGTCCATGGATATCGGGGATCCGAATTCTGTACAGGCCTTGGCGCGCCTGCAGGCGAGCTCCGTCGACAAGCTTGCGGCCGCACTCGAGCACCACCACCACCACCACCACCACTAATTGATTAATACCTAGGCTGCTAAACAAAGCCCGAAAGGAAGCTGAGTTGGCTGCTGCCACCGCTGAGCAATAACTAGCATAACCCCTTGGGGCCTCTAAACGGGTCTTGAGGGGTTTTTTGCTGAAAGGAGGAACTATATCCGGATTGGCGAATGGGACGCGCCCTGTAGCGGCGCATTAAGCGCGGCGGGTGTGGTGGTTACGCGCAGCGTGACCGCTACACTTGCCAGCGCCCTAGCGCCCGCTCCTTTCGCTTTCTTCCCTTCCTTTCTCGCCACGTTCGCCGGCTTTCCCCGTCAAGCTCTAAATCGGGGGCTCCCTTTAGGGTTCCGATTTAGTGCTTTACGGCACCTCGACCCCAAAAAACTTGATTAGGGTGATGGTTCACGTAGTGGGCCATCGCCCTGATAGACGGTTTTTCGCCCTTTGACGTTGGAGTCCACGTTCTTTAATAGTGGACTCTTGTTCCAAACTGGAACAACACTCAACCCTATCTCGGTCTATTCTTTTGATTTATAAGGGATTTTGCCGATTTCGGCCTATTGGTTAAAAAATGAGCTGATTTAACAAAAATTTAACGCGAATTTTAACAAAATATTAACGCTTACAATTTAGGTGGCACTTTTCGGGGAAATGTGCGCTCTAGATAGTTCAGGCAGTTCAATCAACTGTTTACCTTGTGGAGCGACATCCAGAGGCACTTCACCGCTTGCCAGCGGCTTACCATCCAGCGCCACCATCCAGTGCAGGAGCTCGTTATCGCTATGACGGAACAGGTATTCGCTGGTCACTTCGATGGTTTGCCCGGATAAACGGAACTGGA
>NZ_JARJBD010000025.1:0-126517 GCF_029269925.1 Rhodococcus sp. T2V | reverse complement strand
CCGTCCGCTCCCCCACCGCCGTCATCCACGCCAGCGAGAACGGCGCATGACCACCCTCGTGCCGCCACGGCTGGAAATGATCCGACACCGTCGCCGAATCCATGCCGTGCCGCTCCGCCAGCACACCCAGCTCCACCAACTCCCGCGGACCGAACTGTTCCGCGGACGCCTTGTAACCGAGCTTGAGTTCGTGGGCCACCGTGTACTCCTTCGTCTTCACGTCCGGTTCGCGAGATGCAAACCTCTTCTGCAGGTTAGAGCGCGGCCACCAGGCTGGCGAGCGCCGCTCCCAGTGCCACCACCGTCAGGGTCACCGCGAACAACCACAACTCGTGGGGCGGCGGCATCGGTGCGCCGTCGCGCAGCGCCCTCTCGACCTGCGACCACCGCCGCATGCCGACGAGGGCCGCCGCGGCGGCGAGGCCGATCAGGATCAGCCCGAGGGTCGTCCGCACCCATCCGGTGCTGAATTCGGGGACCAGATGGATCATCGCGATGCCACCGGCCAGGAGTGCGAGTGAACTCCGCATCCAGGCAAGGAACGTCCGCTCGCTTGCGAGCGTGAAACGTTCGTCGGGCCGGTCGTTGTCGGTCACCGAATCATCTTTACACCGGTTCACGGGAACCGCACCAAGCAGGTACCCCGCAGTCCTAGATTGGAAGGGCAGGCCACAGCCAGGGGGCGTCCATGCGACCGTTCGAAGCTCTGCGATCCACGATCTCTCTGCGTGTTGCCGCAGTGATGCTGCTGGTCTTCTCCGCGTGGGCGGCGCTCGGACCGTCGCCTGCTTCGGCGGAGCCGCGGATCACCAGGGTGGACGTCTATTCGGAGTCGATGGGCCGGTGGGTGGCCAACGACGTGATCTCTCCGGCGTCGGGAGGTCCGGCGCCCACGTTCTACCTCCTCACCGGCATCGGCGGCGGCTCGGACGGGATCTCGTGGTTCAACAACACCGGTGTGCGGGACTTCTTCGCCGACAAGCACGTCAACGTGGTAATGCCGATCGGCGGGCAGTACAGCATGTACACCGACTGGGAAGCCGACGACCCGGTCCTCGGCAGGAACAAGTGGCAGACGTACCTGACGAGCGAACTTCCCGCCGCGATCGACGGCCGGTTCGCGACCACCGGGGCGAACGCCATCGGCGGGGTGTCGATGGCGGGCGGCGCGGTGCTCGACCTCGCGGTCCAGGCCCCGGGGTTCTACCGGGCCGTCGGCTCGTACAGCGGTTGCGCCGCGACGAGCGGACTGCTCGGCCAGGCAATGGTGCGGTCGATGGTGGAATTGCGGGGCGGCGGCAACGCAACCAACATGTGGGGCTCCGCTGTGGACCCACAGTGGCGGGTGCACGATCCGATGGTGAACGCCGAACGTCTGCGCGGCACAGAGTTGTTCGTCTCGAGCGGCAACGGACTTCCGGGCGGCATCGACAACCACGACCCGGTGCTGGTGGTACCGCAGACGATCGGCGGCAGCGTGGTCGAGATGGTGACCAACGTGTGTGCGGCCGCGTTCCAGTCGCGATTGCACTCGCTGGGGATTCCGGCGACGTTCGCGTATCTCTCGCAGGGCACCCATTCGTGGGGGCTGTTCGAGACGGGGCTACGGGAGTCCTGGCCCGTCATCGGCAGTGCGATCGGGGCCTGACCCCAGGGAGTTCTCCAGGATCGGTCCGATCACCGCGAGGGCTTCCGGTGTGGTCATCCGCAGATGGTCGCAGTCCACCTTGTTCTCGACGATGACACCGGTGATCGCAGGTTGCCAGACGCCCGGCGACGGCCGTTCGCCTTCTTCCCCTTCGGCGGATTGCGAGGCGCTGAAGAACAGGAGGTCGCCGTCGAACACGCGCGGGCGGTGTCCGGTGGAGATCTGCTTCGAGTTCTCCAGCCCGGTGCTGATGCGACCGAGGAGGGTCGACGCGAACGCGGGGTCCCGGCCGAACGAGCGTCCGAGCATCTCGAGCAGTTGCTCGCGGTACGACGTGCCGGCGTCGTCGCTGCCCTCGAATTCGACGCCCAGCCCGTGCAGCCACTCCTCGGCGTTCACTTCGAGGTCACCGAAGTTTTCGCCCTCCGCGACGTAGCTGTCCATCATCGCGAGGGTGCCGACCTCGGCGCCCGACTCACGGAGTTCCACGGCAATCGCCTGGGCGATGACACCGCCCAGTGACCAGCCGAGCAGGTGGTACGGCCCCCGGGGCTGGACGGCACGCATCTCGACCACGTACCGGTGAGCGAGTTGTTCCATCGACTCGAACGTCGTTCCGCCGCTGAGGATCGGCAATTGCAGCCCGTACACCGGACGGTCGGGCGAGAGGTGCCCGATCAGTCCGGCGTAGCCCAGCGCGAGTCCGCCCGCCGGGTGCACACAGAACAGAGCGGGTTGCGCGCCGGACGCCCGGAGCGGGACGACGACGTTCAGCACATCGTCCGCCGGCATGCTTCCGAGCACCGACGGGTCGACGATCCGGCGGGCG
Source organism: Rhodococcus sp. T2V (assembly GCF_029269925.1). Classification (NCBI taxonomy): domain Bacteria; kingdom Bacillati; phylum Actinomycetota; class Actinomycetes; order Mycobacteriales; family Nocardiaceae; genus Rhodococcus; species Rhodococcus sp. T2V. The sequence continues at coordinate 124,040 of NZ_JARJBD010000025.1, read as the reverse complement.
AGGCCCTCCGGGGTCGGGTTGCGGAAGATCCACTGCAGGACGACGTCGGTGCCGAGCCGGTCCCGGAGCCCGGACGCCACCCGGGTCGCCACGAGCGAGTTGCCGCCGAGTTCGAAGAAGTCGTCGTCGGCCCCGACGCGGTCGATGCCGAGGACGTCGGCGAAGACCTCCGCGACGGCCTCCTCCACCGGGGTGGCGGGTGCCCGGAACTCCCGCGGCGCGAGCACGGGGGCGGGGAGCGCCCGGCGGTCCAGTTTGCCGGTGCGGCCGACGGGCAGCCGGTCGAGCACCACCAGCTGGGCGGGCACCATGTACGGCGCGAGGTGCGACCCGGCGTACCGGAGTACCTCGGCGGTGTCGATGCTCGCACCGTCCTCCGCCGTCACGTATCCGACCAGCCGGTCGCCGGTGCCGCTGTGCACGGCGACCGCCGCCCGGCCGACGCCGTCGCAGCGGGACAGCACCGATTCGATCTCGCCGAGCTCCACCCGCTGTCCGCGGATCTTCACCTGGAAGTCGTTGCGTCCCACATACTCCAGCCGTCCGATTTCCGTCCACCGCACGAGGTCGCCGGTGCGGTACATGCGGGAGCCGGGTTCGCCGAACGGGTTCGCGACGAAGGACGCACCCGTGAGCGCCGGACGCCGGTGGTAGCCGCGCGCCAGCCCCGGTCCCGCCACGTACAGTTCTCCGATCACCCCCACCGGGACGGGCTGCAACCAGGTGTTGACCACGATGACGTCGACGCCCCGCCCGGGACCGCCGACGTTCACCGATTCGTCGGGCGACAGGACCTCGCTGATCGTGGTCTGCACCGTTGCCTCGGTGGGTCCGTATCCGTTGAAGACGAACCGTCCCGGGGACCAGCGGTCGGCGATCTCGGGTGGGAACCGTTCGCCCGCGACGGCGAGAATCCGCAGGGACGGCAGGTCCTCGGGTCGGAGGGTGTCGAGGATGGTGGGGGTGAAGAACGCGTGCGAGACGTGCTCGCGCGCGAGGAGTTCGGCCAGTTCCCGTCCCCCGAGCACCGTCGGGGGCACGACCACCAGCGTCGCGCCGACGGCGAACGCCATCAGCAGTTCGAACAGGGACGCGTCGAAGCTCGGCGACGCCAGGTGCGACACCCGCGCCCCGTGCATCGACGCGAAGCGTTCCCGTTCCTCGACAGCGAGATTCGCGAGTCCGCCGTGGGTGAGCACGACACCCTTCGGCGTTCCCGTCGATCCCGACGTGTAGAGCAGGAACGCGGCGTGCTCGACCCTCAGCGGGCGCAGGCGGTCGGCGTCGGTCACCGGGTCGCGGGAATATCCGTTCACGACGCCGGGATCGTCGAGCAGCAGCCACGGCACCACCCCGGGCAACCGGTCACGGTGCGCGGTCACCGTCAGCCCGAGCATCGCACCCGAATCCTCGAGCATGCCGCCGGTGCGCGCGGGGGGCAGGGCCGGGTCGACCGGCACGTACGCGGCCCCCGATTTCGCGACCGCCCATACCGACAGCACCCAGTCGATCGACCGGGGCACTCCGATCGCGACGAAGGCGTCCGGACCGGTGCCGCGTTGGATCAGCGCCCTGGCCAGCCGGTTCGACTGCTCGTCGAGTTCGCGGTACGACAGCGTGACGCCCTCGCACGACACCGCGGTCGCTCCCGGTGCGAGCGCGGTGCCCGCCGCCAGGACGTCGGGGAGCCTGCGTTCCGGGACCGCGGGGAAACCGCGCATCGGTACGAGTTCGTCCCGTTCGAGGGCGTCGAGGATCTCGAGGTCGCCGACCCGGATCGACGAATCGGATACGGCCGCATCGAGCATCCGGACGAACCGGTCGGCCAGGCCTGCGACGGTCTCGGCATCGAAAAGGTCGGTGGCGTAGGCGAAACCGGCGGTGATGCCGGCCGGTGTTCCGTCGTCCGTGTACTCCTCGGCCAGTGTCAACTGCAGGTCGAACCGGGCGATCGTGGCACCGAGGTCGATGCCGCGCACCTCGACGCCCGGCAGCGAGAGGTCGGGGCGCTGGACGTTCTGGAATTCGAGCAGCACCTGGAAGAGCGGTGAATGCGCCGTGGAGCGGGGCGGATCGAGTGCTTCCACGACCTTCTCGAACGGCACCTCCGCGTGCGCGTACGCAGCGAGGTCGACGTCGCGTACCTGGTCGAGCAGGTCGGAGAACCGGTCCGCGTCGGACACGACGGTCCGCAGGACGACGGTGTTGACGAACATTCCGACGACGTCGTCGAGCGCGGCCTCGCCGCGTCCGGCGACGGGGGTGCCGACGGCGATGTCCCCGGTGCCGGACATTCTCGCGAGGAACGCGGCCAGGGCGGCGTGCGCGACCATGAACACCGTCGACTGGTGCGTGGACGCCGTCGTCAGCAGCCGGCGATGCAGGTCGGCGTCGATCTCGAACCCGACCCTGCTCCCGTCCGGTGTGCGTTGCAGCGACCGCGGACGGTCGGCGGGCAGGTCCAGCGCGGCGGGGAGCCCGGCCAGTGTGCTGCGCCAGTAGTCCAGTTGTTGCGACACGAGCGACTGCGGATCGTCTTCCGAGCCCAGGAGGCGGCGCTGCCAGAGCGTGAAATCGGCGTACTGGACCGTGGTCGGTGCCCAGTCGGGGGCGTGCCCGGCCGCCCGGGCGGTGTAGGCCGTCGTCATGTCGCGCGCGAGCGGGACCATCGACACTCCGTCCGCGACGATGTGATGGACCACCACGAGCAGCGTCCAGTCGGTGCCGGAGGTCTCGAACACGGCTGCCCGCAACGGAATCTGTTCCGTGACGTCGAATCCTTGCGCGACCGCCGCCGACAGCAGCGCCCGCAACTCCGCCTCGCTGGACACCGTGGTGACGGGCAGGTCCGGAACCGCATCGGCGCCGGGCACGATCACCTGCACGGGTTCTTCGCCGGCCATCGGGAACCGCGTGCGGAGCGTCTCGTGGCGTCGCACCACGTCGGACACCGCGGCGTGCAGGGCGTCGAGGTCGAGTGCGCCGATGAGGCGGAACGCCATGGCGATGTTGTAGGCGGGCGACGCGGTGTCGAACTGGTTGAGAAACCACATGCGGGTCTGGGCCAGGGACAGCGGAATTCGCGCGGGTCGCGGTGCCGCCCGCAGTTCCGGCCGGTGTGTCGGCGCACCGGCCTTCGCCGCGCGTTCCGCGAACTCCGCGACGGTCGGCGCCTCGAACAGGGCGTGCACGCCGACGTCGACGCCGAGAGCCGTGTCGACGCGGGCGACCACACGGGTGGCGGACAGCGAATCTCCCCCCAGACGGAAGAAGTGGTCTTCGGCCCCGACGCGGTCGACGCCGAGGACCTCACCGAACACGTCGGCGACGACGGCCTCGAACGGCGTGGCCGGCGCCCGGAACGTCCGCACCGGAGCCTCGGGTGCGGGTAGTGCCGCCCGATCCACCTTCCCCGACACCGTCACCGGCAACTCCCCCAACACCACCACCACCGACGGCACCATAAACCCCGGCAACACCGACCCCGCAAACTCCACCACCGCACCCGAATCCACTTGGGCCCCCACCTCCGGCACCACATACCCCACCAACCCACCACCCGAACCCACCACCACCACAGCCGCACCCACCCCCGGACACGACACCAACACCGACTCCACCTCCCCCAACTCCACCCGCTGCCCCCGCACCTTCACCTGAAAATCAGCCCGCCCCACAAACACCAACGACCCCAACCCATCCCACCGCACCAAATCCCCCGTCCGATACAACCGCGCCCCCACCCCAAACGGACTCGCCACAAACGACGCCGCCGTCAACCCCACCAACCCGTGATACCCCCGCGCCAACCCCACACCCCCCACATACAACTCCCCCACCACCCCCACCGGCACCGGCCGCAACCACGAATCCAACACCACCACCTCAACACCCACCCCCGGACCACCCACCGTCACCCCACCACCCGGCACCAACGCCCCACTCACCGTCGCCTGCACCGTCACCTCGGTCGGCCCATACGCATCGAACAACTCCCGACCCACACCCCACCGCTCCACCAACTCCGGACCACACACCTCCCCCGCCACCACCAACACCCGCACCGACCCCAACGACCCCTCCACCGAACCCAACACCGACGGCGTCACAAAACAATGCGACACCCCCTCCACCTCCAACCACTCCCCCAACACCGCACCCCCGAACACCCCCGGCGGCGCCACCACCAAACACGCCCCCACCGAAAACGCCATCAACCACTCATACACCGCCGCATCAAAACCCGGCGACGCCACATGCGACACCCGACACCCCGACCACAACCCAAACCGAACCCGCACCTCCTCCACCAAATTCGCCAACCCCCCATGCGACACCACCACCCCCTTCGGACGCCCCGTCGACCCCGACGTATACATCACATACGCCGCATTCCCCACCCCCAACCCACCCAACCGCTCCCCCTCCGACACCGACTCCCCCGACACCCCCTCCACCACCGACACATCATCAACCCGCAACCACTCCACCACCCCCGGAACCACCACCCCCGACACCGACAACCCCACCACCGCACCCGAATCCACCAACACCTCCCGCACCCGCCCCACCGGCAACCCCACATCCACCGGAACGAACACACCCCCCGACTTCACCACCGCCCACACCGCCACCACCAACTCCACCGACCGCGGCACCACCACCCCCACCACCACCTCCGGACCCACCCCACAACCAATCAACACCCGCGCCAACCGATTCGACCACCCATCCAACTCCCCATACGACAACTCCACACCCCCACACGACACCGCCACCCCACCCCCACCCAAACCCACACCCCCCGCCAAAATCTCCGGCAACAACCGCACCCCCACACCCGACACACCACACACCAACCCCACACCCGACCCCCACACACCCACCCCACCCACACCCACACCCGGATCCGACGCCATCGCCTCGAGCACCCGGGTGACCTGTCCCGCCATCGAGTCGACGGCGCCCCGGTCGATCAGGTCGGGCCGGTAGTGGAATGTCATGCGCAACTGCGTGTCCACCGAGAACGCGACGCTCAGCGGGTAGTGTGTGGCGTCGACGCCGCGCACGTCGACCACCCGGATTCCGGCGAGGTCGGTGTCCTCGGTGAGGCCTCCGCGGTCGATCGGGTACGACTCGAAGACGGTCGCGGTGTCGAATCCGATGTCGGCGCCGACCGCGCGCTGGATGTCGGCGAGGCCGAGGTGATGGTGGTCGAGGAGGGCTGCCTGTTCCGCTTGCGTCCGGTCGAGCAGCGCACCCAGGGTCTCCCGGGGGTCGAGGGTGATGCGGGTGGGCACGGTGTTGACGAACAGCCCGATCGTCGACTCCACCCCGGGCAGGTGCGGTGACCGCCCGGACACGGTGCTCCCGAACGTCACGTCGTCGCGGGACGTCGCGGCGCCCAGCACGATGGCCCATGCCACCTGCGTGATCGTGTTCAGGGTCGTGTTGCGGGTGTGCGCGAGGGTCGTGAGGTCGGCGGTCAGTTCCTCGGACACCGTGTACCGGGCGCTCTCGGGAGGAGCCGACAGTTGCCGCCCCCGTGCGTCGGGCAGGAGCAGTGTCGGACCGGCGATGCCGGCGAGTGCGGCCGCCCAGGCCTCCCGCGATTCGGCCGCGTCCCGGCGGTGCAGCCACGACAGGAAGTCCCGATAGGGCCGGGGCCACGGCAGCGCCGACGCATCGGCATCCCCGGCCACATAGAGCGCGAGCAGTTCGCGGATCGCGAGCGGCATCGACCATCCGTCCAGAAGGGTGTGGTGGTGGGTCCACACGAGCCGCGATTCCCGGCTGCCGGTCGACACGAGCAGGAACCGCAGCAGGGGGGCCCGGGACGTGTCGAACGGCGCGGCCCGGTCGGCGGCGAGGACGCGCTCCAGTTCGGTGGTCCGCTCGGCTTCCGGCAGGCCGGTGAGGTCGAGTGCGCGGAACGGTACGTCGGCGGTCGCGGGCACCACCTGCACGAACGTTCCGTCCCGCGCCGGGACGAACGCCACCCGCAGATTCGCGTGCCGCTCGAGTAGTGCCGCCGCGGCCCGGCGCATCCGGTCCGGGTCGACGGCGCCCTTCAGGTGCAGTTCCACCTGCACCGTGTAGGCGTCGATCGACGGTTTCGCGAGCAGGGCGTGGAACAGCAACCCGGCCTGCAGCGGGGTGGGCGGCCACACGTCGGTCAGCGCGCCGAAGTGTTCTTCCCACGTCTCGAGGTCGTCCTGGGTGACGTCGACGAGGGGAACGTCCGACGGTGTGAGCCCACCGGCGACACCGCTGCGCGCGTGGGACACCAATGCGGACAGCGCCTCCCGCCACCGCGCCGCCAGCCGCTCCACCTCGGCACGCGCGAGCAGGGTGCGCGGGAAACCGAAACCGACCCGGAGCCGTCCGCCGATGACGATCGCGTTGATCTCGACGGCGGCCGACGCCGGCATGTCCGGGTCCGGGACGTACCGGAGGTCGCCGAACCCGTCGGCGGGGGTCCAGCCGGCCGCGGTGTCGCCGACCGCCGGATCCGGGACCTGGCCGAGGTAGTTGAAACTGATCTGCCCCGGTTCGGTGTCCGGCAGGCTACTCGCGGTGTCCGGGTTCAGGTACCGGAGCAGTCCGTAGCCGATGCCCATGTCCGGCACCGCCCGGAGGTGTTCCTTCACCCGCTTCAGTGCGCTGCCCAGGTCGGGGCCGCCGGCGAGCGCGTCGTCGAGGTCGATGCCGCGGAGTTCGACGCGAACCGGGAAGACCGTCGTGAACCAGCCGACGGTACGGGACAGGTCGGCGCCCGGCACCACCTGCTGCTCCCGGCCGTGCCCTTCCACTCGGATCAGCGTCGACGTTCCCGGGATCCCCCGTTCGACTCGCCACCGCGACGACGCCACCATCAGCGCCGTCAGCAGAACGTCGAGGGCGCCCCCGTGGTACAGGTCCGGTAGGCGGGTGAGCAGCACGGACGTGTCGCCGAGGGAGGTCTCGACACTCACGTCCTGCACGGCGGTCGCGACGTCCACGCCCGGGTCGAGGGGGCGGTCGGTGATCAGCGGATCGGGTCCCTCGACGACGGACTGCCACCACCCCAGTTCGGCGATTCGCTCGCTCCGGACGGCTTCCTCCGCCAGCGCGTGCGCCCACCGGCGCATCGACGTCGCCGGTTCCGGGAGTGCCGGCACGCTCCCGGCGCTCACCTGATGCCAGGCGGTCACGAAGTCGGGCAGCAGAATCCGCCACGACACCCCGTCGACGGCGAGGTGGTGTGCGACCACGAGCAATCGCCCCGACCGGCCCGGGGTTGCGGTCGCCGGCGCGGGGTCGAGCCACACGAACTGGGCGACCACCCCGTCGGACGGGCGCAGTCTCTCCACGGCGGCCTGGTGTTCGGTCGCGATCAGGTCTGCCACGAGGCCGGCTTCGGTGGCCGGGGCGAAGACGACCCGCCGCAGCAGTGACGCGGTATCGACGTCGGACGGAGTGCGAGTCTCCATCTGCCACTGCCCGTTCGCGTCCCGATACAGCCGCGACCGCAGCATGTCGTGGCGCGCGAGCACCGCGGCGACGGTCGCGAGGAGCCGGTCGGAGTCGACGGTCCGCGGGAGGTCGAGCAGCACGCTCTGGCTGAACCGCTCGTAGTGCCCACCCCGCTCGATCAGGTACCGGACCACCGGAGTGAGCGGGAAGGTGCCGATTCCACCGCCCGCGAGTTCGGTAAGGGCGACCGTGGTTTCACGGTCCGCGAATTCTGATTCCGCTGCAAGCGCCGCCACCGTCCGGTGCTCGAACACCTGCTGCGGGGTGAACACCAATCCTCGAGCCTTGGCGCGTGACACGAGGCGGATGGACAGGATGCTGTCGCCGCCCAGCGCGAAGAACGACTCGTCGAATCCGACCTTCTCGACGCCGAGTACTTCGGCGAACACGGACGCCAGTGTTTCTTCCGCCGCACTCCGTGGCGCACGGTCCGGCCCGCGCGGGGCCGTGTCGGGTGCGGGTAGTGCCGCCCGATCCACCTTCCCCGACACCGTCACCGGCAACTCCCCCAACACCACCACCACCGACGGCACCATAAACCCCGGCAACACCGACCCCGCAAACTCCACCACCGCACCCGAATCCACTTGGGCCCCCACCTCCGGCACCACATACCCCACCAACCCACCACCCGAACCCACCACCACCACAGCCGCACCCACCCCCGGACACGACACCAACACCGACTCCACCTCCCCCAACTCCACCCGCTGCCCCCGCACCTTCACCTGAAAATCAGCCCGCCCCACAAACACCAACGACCCCAACCCATCCCACCGCACCAAATCCCCCGTCCGATACAACCGCGCCCCCACCCCAAACGGACTCGCCACAAACGACGCCGCCGTCAACCCCACCAACCCGTGATACCCCCGCGCCAACCCCACACCCCCCACATACAACTCCCCCACCACCCCCACCGGCACCGGCCGCAACCACGAATCCAACACCACCACCTCAACACCCACCCCCGGACCACCCACCGTCACCCCACCACCCGGCACCAACGCCCCACTCACCGTCGCCTGCACCGTCACCTCGGTCGGCCCATACGCATCGAACAACTCCCGACCCACACCCCACCGCTCCACCAACTCCGGACCACACACCTCCCCCGCCACCACCAACACCCGCACCGACCCCAACGACCCCTCCACCGAACCCAACACCGACGGCGTCACAAAACAATGCGACACCCCCTCCACCTCCAACCACTCCCCCAACACCGCACCCCCGAACACCCCCGGCGGCGCCACCACCAAACACGCCCCCACCGAAAACGCCATCAACCACTCATACACCGCCGCATCAAAACCCGGCGACGCCACATGCGACACCCGACACCCCGACCACAACCCAAACCGAACCCGCACCTCCTCCACCAAATTCGCCAACCCCCCATGCGACACCACCACCCCCTTCGGACGCCCCGTCGACCCCGACGTATACATCACATACGCCGCATTCCCCACCCCCAACCCACCCAACCGCTCCCCCTCCGACACCGACTCCCCCGACACCCCCTCCACCACCGACACATCATCAACCCGCAACCACTCCACCACCCCCGGAACCACCACCCCCGACACCGACAACCCCACCACCGCACCCGAATCCACCAACACCTCCCGCACCCGCCCCACCGGCAACCCCACATCCACCGGAACGAACACACCCCCCGACTTCACCACCGCCCACACCGCCACCACCAACTCCACCGACCGCGGCACCACCACCCCCACCACCACCTCCGGACCCACCCCACAACCAATCAACACCCGCGCCAACCGATTCGACCACCCATCCAACTCCCCATACGACAACTCCACACCCCCACACGACACCGCCACCCCACCCCCACCCAAACCCACACCCCCCGCCAAAATCTCCGGCAACAACCGCACCCCCACACCCGACACACCACACACCAACCCCACACCCGACCCCCACACACCCACCCCACCCACACCCACACCCGGATCCGCGGCTGCGGCGGTGAGGATTCGGGCGAAGTCCTGGGCGTCGGCCGGGCCGTGCACGGCAACGACCCAGGTGCCGTCCCGGTCCTCGAGTTCCACGAACGCTCCGTTGCCGGCGCCGTGCCACCGCTGCACGACGGCGACGGCACTCTCCCCGATGCGCTCGACGCCGAGGGGTTCGCGTATTCCGCCGGTCACCGACCATGGTTCTCCCGCACCGTCTTCGGAGGCGAGGAATCGGTGCCTGCGGGATCTGCGGAGCTGCAGTCCCACGTGCCGGGTCAGTGTGTCGAACGTGAGATACGGTGTGAGGGTGATCCGCACGGGTGTGGTGGAGCCGTGCTCCCGGTGTCCGATCACCACGTCGTCGATGCCGGTGCGGCTGTGGGCGTAGACCGCCAGTGCGGCGAGCAGGACGGCTGCCGGGCCGCCGCCGCTGCGACGCGCGAGGCGCACGAGGGCGCCGTCGGCGGGGAGGGTGACGCGGCGCTCGCCCTCCGGGCCGGGTGGGATCTCCTGTCGCGGCGCTCCGCCCAGCACCCGCTCCCAGTAGTGCCGGTCGTCCGCCCAGGCGCCGCTCTCGCGGTACCGGGCGTCGGATGTCAGCTGGACGGTGGGCGCCGCGAACGGCCGGGTCTCCGGCGGCGCGGTCGTGGCCGCTGCCCCCGACTCATAGGCCTCGGCGGTGCGGCGGACGATCGCCGCCATGCCCGGCTCGTCGTCGACCAGGCGGTGGTAGCGCTGGAACCAGCCGTATCGGCCGTGCGGTAACCGGAACAGGACGTGCACGTACAGCGGCCCGGCGGCGGGGTCCATCGGCCGGGCCAGTTCCCGATCGATCCATGTCGCGGCGAGCGGTCCGGGGGCGGTGACGTCGAGGACGTCGGGACCGGTGACCGCGGTTCCGGCGATCTGTCCGGGCTCGGGGCCGTCGAGCACGAAAGTGCGGTGCAGGCCCTGGCATTCGGACAGGGTCCGGTGCAGTGCGCGGCAGAAACGGTCTTCGTCGAGCGGGCCCTCGAGTTCGAGGTACTGGCCGAACGTGTTGTCGGTGAGGTGGGCGCGGAGTACCGCGATCTGGTCGTAGGTGAGGGGCAGCACCTCACCGGTACTCATGGAATCCCCGTCCGGTCTTGCGCCCCAAGTGTCCGGCCTCGACCAGGGCGACGAGCGTCGCCGGCGGGCGGTAGTGGTCGTCGCCGGTCAACTCGCGCAGCGCGGTCATCGTGTCCTGGACGTTGTCCAGGCCGATCAGGTCGGCGGTCCGCAGCGGTCCCATCGGGTGGCCGAGGCAGCCCTCGAACAACGCGTCGGTGGTGTCCGCGTCGGCGATCCCGTCGCCGACGGCGGCCGCCGCCTCGGCGATGCAGAGCATGAGGACCCGGTTCAGCAGGAATCCGGGTCCGTCGCCGACGACGATGCCGGTCTTGCCCAGTGAGGTGAGGAGCGCCAGCGCACGGTCCAGCGACTGCTGCGACGTCCGCGGCCCCCGCACCACCTCGACGGTGTCCTTGAGCGGTGCCGGGTTCATGAAATGCAGCCCGACCACCTGTTCCGGCCTGGTGGTGCTCGCCGCGAGCCGGTCGACGGGGATGCCCGACGTGCACGACGCGAGGAGGGCGCCGGGTGCGCAGACCCGGTCGAGTTCGGCGAAGACTTTCTCCTTGAGGTCGATTCGCTCGGGGACGCATTCGATGACGACGGCGGCTTCGCGCAGATCGGTGAGCTGCGCGGTCCACTGCACCCGCGCGGTGACCTCGGCGGGTTTCGGGCCGCCGGTCCGGCCGAGGAGTATCGCCAGCCGCAGTGAGTCGCGCATCCGGGAGCGGGCCTGTTCGACGGCCTGCTGGTCGGAGTCGACGACGGTGACGTCGTGGCCGGCCCGAGCCAGACTTTCGGCCACCCCGGCGCCCATGGTTCCCGCCCCCACCACACCGATGCTCAGCGCATTTCCGCTCATCGCACTGCCCCCGAGGTGAAGCCGGTGGTGAAGCCGGTGGTGAAGCCGGTGTCGTCCTGATGCACGTACTCCATTGCCACCTCCTGGGTGGGCAGGTCGGGGTGAGCCACCAGCCCGGCGTGCAGCCGGCGGAGGTCGGCGAGCATCGCCCCGGCGGTGCTCGCGTCGAACAGGTCGGTGGCGTAGTCGAGTTGGAGGGTGAGCGCCGAAGGACCACGGGTCCACGACAGCCCGAGTTCACCTTGTGACGGGCCCGCCGGGACGTCGCCGCCTGCGCGTTCGCCGTCGCAGCGCACCGGGAAGTGCTGCGCCGCCGGGTCTGCCGCGCCGCGGTCCGAAGACAACTCCCGGCGTACGGTCTCCACCAGTTCCGGGTAGGTGGGTTCCGCGGACAGGTCCACGGCCACGATCCGCGGCGCGGCCACCGCCACCTCGTCCTGGGCGGTGTACCAGGCGAGCAGCGTGAGCCAGGCGGCGAGCAGTTCCGGGAGGTCGGGGTGTCCGTCGAGTGTCGCCGTCACCCGTGCCACGGAATAGCTCGGCGGCCCGGCGTCGGCGGGCTGCCGGGGCCGGTCGGCCGGGACCAGTGGTGGCGCGACCGGAGAGGGTGCAGGCGCGGGCGCCGGTGACGAGCCGGTGAGAAACACCGAAATCGTCTGCGTGCTAGACGATCCCACGATGCCTTCCAGGATGCGGACGTATTCGTCGCACAGCCCGGCGGCGGTCTGCTCGGTGAACAGTTCCGTGCTGAATTCGAGTCCCGCGGCCATGTCGTCCTCCCCGCCCCGTTCCGTGGTGACGAGCGTGAGATCGAATTTGGCCGTGCCGGACGGCACCCCGCCGAACGCGATGGCGGCGGGGTCGTCCTGGTCGAACAGCGTCTCGGTGAGTCCGTGCTGCGACTGCAACGCCGGCAGTTCCTGGTGGACGTGGCAGACGTCGAACAGTGGAGTCCGGCTCAGATCCCGGTCGCCGGTGAGTGCGGTGACGACGCGGTCGAACGGGATCTCCTGGTGTTCGAGGGCGCCGAGCACGACGTCGCGCACCCGTCCGCACAGTTCCGCGATGCTCGGTTCCCCGGACAGGTCGGCGCGCAGGGCCACCGTGCTGTTGAAGTACCCGATCATGCCGGACAGTTCCGGCCGGTTGCGTCCGGTCGTCGGTGTCCCGACCACGAGGTCGCGCTGGCGGCTGCGGCTCGCCATGAGGAGGTAGAACGCGGACAGCAGCACCACGAACAGCGACACGGACTCCCGCCGCGCCACGTTCCGCAGGCTCCGGGTCAGTTTCTCGGAGACGGTGAACGTGTGGAACGCCCCGGTGAAGTTCTTCCGCTCCGGGCGCGGGAAGTCGGTGGGCAGCCGCAGCAGCGGAACGTCGTGCAGAACTGTTCTCCAGTAGTCGAGTTCGCCGTCGAGCGCGGCGCTCGCGATCAGTTCCCGCTGCCACAGGGCGTAGTCCCAGTACTGGACGGGGAGCGGCGCGAGGCCGGCGGGGCGACCGGCGCGGCGGGCCGCGTACAGGGCGGGCAGTTCCTGCTCGAAGATCCTCGGCGAACCCCCGTCGTTGACGGAGTGGTGGGTGGTGACCTGCAGGACGTGCTCGTCCGGGCCGAGCCTGATGAGCAGTGCCCGCACGAGCGGGTCGGTGGCCAGGTCGAACGGCGCCGCCGCGGCCTCGTGTACCAGTGCGCGGGCCGCGGCCACCGGATCCGGTTCGCCCGACACGTCGGCGGTGCGGAAGAAGTCGCCGAGACAGTCGCGGATCCGCAGTTCCGGCTCCCCGTCGATCTCGACGTAGTTGGACAGCAGCACCCGGTGCCGTGCGGCGAGGTCGTCCCACATTCCACGGACGGCGGATTCGTCGATCGGACCGTGGAGGTCGCTGACCATCGGGAGGTTGTAGATGGTGGTGGCGGCGTCGAGCTGATGATGGAACCACATGCGTATCTGGCCGAACGACATCACGTGCCGCCCCCGCGGTGTGATCGGAGGCAGCCCGCCGGCCGCGGATGTGCCGTCGGCGAGGAGGGCGGCGAAGTCCGACACCTTCGGCCGCTCGTAGAGGTCGATGAGTTTGGGCCGGACCCCGTACCGGTCCGACACCCGGTCGACGAGTTGCATGCCGATGAGCGAGTTTCCGCCGAGGTCGAAGTAGTCGTCTTCGGCATCGACGTCCCTCTCGGTGTGGAGGAGCTCGCGCAGCGTGGTCCGCAGCCAGTCGAGGCTGTCTTCCGGCGCCGGCGTCACCGGCTGCGGGCTCGGCTCCGCCGACGGAACATCGGGTGTGCCGGTCCAGTCGGGTCTGCCGGGAAGGTCGAACCAGCACCGCGAACCGCGCAACGGGTGACCGGGCAGGCGCACGCGCCGGGCGGACTCGTCGCTCGCGCCGACGGCCGCCCACACGAGGTCGACGCCACGCTCGTACAGACCGGCGAGGAGGTCTGTGACCGCGTCGGACGTGTCTGGCGCACGGAGTATGTCGGCGTCGCGGAGCGCGTCGGCGAGTAGTGCCCCGAGGCGCCCCGCCGGGCTCGGCTCGACGAAGACGACGGGCCCGTCCGCGAGCATTCCCTTCGCGACGGCGACGAGCCTGTCGGTGTCGATCGCGGGGTTCGCGGCCGCGGCGGCGAGGTCGGCCGCGTCCACCGCCGCCAGTGGATCCCGCAGATGCCGGACGGCGTAGCGGGACACTCCGCCGCTGAGGACGGCGTCGACGGTGACACCGGCGGCGCGGAGTTCCCCATGTACGGCGATCTGCCCGGCGAGGAGATCCGCCTCGTCGCCGGTGGCGGGAAGCTCCGGAGGCAGGTCACGGCCGCGCAATGCGGCAGGCATTCGGTCGGGCGACAGCAGCAACGCCACGGCCGGGCGCGGACGAGTGGCCGGTGCGGGGTTCTCGCCGCGGCCGCCGAGTTCGGCGGCACGTACGGCGAGTGACCGCGAGAGTTCGGCGGTGCTGCGCGCCCGCACGGCCACCCGGTGGTCGTGGTGCGGCCGGCCCCGGTTGAGGGTGAAGGCGACGTCGTCAAGGTCGTACGCGCGCACGGCCGTTGCCAATTCGGCGCACAGCGTCGCCAGCGCGCCCACGCTCTTCGCCGACACCCCCACCAGCCGCGTGGTGCCGGTGTCGGGTCGGACGGCGACGGCGCGCTCCGGTGGCTGTTCCACCACGCAGTGCGCGTTGATGCCGCCGAGGCTGAACGAACTCACTCCCGCCCGCCGCGGCCCGGTGTCGTCGCTCCACGTCCGAGACCCGGTGACCACCTCGATACCGCTGCCCGCCAGATCGACTCCGCCGGTGGGGTGTTCGAAGTGCAGCGACGGGTACAGCTCGCCGTGCTCGACGGCCAGGATCGCCTTCACGAGGCCGGACACCCCGGCCGCGTGGTCGAGGTGCCCGATGTTGGTCTTCACCGAACCGATCGGCAGGACGCCCGGGCGGTCCCGGAACGCGGCCGCGATCCCTTCGAGTTCGACGGCGTCGCCGAGCGGGGTTCCCGAACCGTGCGCCTCCAGGTACCCGGCGTCGCCGGGGGTGAGGCCCGCGTTCTGCCAGGCCCGGGAGATGACGGCCACCTGCGCCCGGGCGCTCGGGGAACTGATGGTCGCGGACGAATGGCCGCTGGACACCGTGGCGGTGCCGCGGATCACGGCGTGGACCGGGAGGCGGTCGGCGCGGGCGCGGGCCATCGTCGTGAGCAGAAGCGCCGCCCCGCCCTCCCCGACCGCGGTGCCGTCCGCGTCGGCGTCGAATGCGCGGCAGCGCGCGCCGGGTGACATCAGTTCCGCGGACCCCTCCGCCATGTCGGCGCGGATACCGTTCACGCGCAGGCTCACTCCGCCGGCGATGGCGAAGTCTGCGTCGCCCGACCGCAGCTCCCGGCAGCCGTGGTGCACCGCGATGAGCGATCCGTTGCATCCCGAATCGACGGCGTAGCAGGGGCCGGTGAGGCCGAGGTGGTACGCGATCCGGGCAGGGACGGCGAACGGAACGTTGCCGAGGGTGCTCAGCACACCCGGTTCCGCCCACATCGCCGGATATGTCGACGCGGCGGCACTGAACACCACCGCCGTCGCGCTGTCCCGGAAATCGGTCACCGAGTAGCCGGCGTCCTCGACCGCCTGATACGCGAGGACCAGCGCGAGCCGCTGCTGCGGATCGATCAGCGACGCTTCCCGTTTCGACAGGGTGAAGTAGGAGTAGTCGAACGTGGAGATGTCCTCGACGAAACCCATCGGGTGGTAGTGGGACGGAGGCCCCAGCCCGGTCGCCTCGGCCCGGGACCGCGACAGCGGACGCACCGAATCCCGGCCTGCCGCGAGATTGGCGCGGAACTCCGCCAGGTTCGCGGCCTCGGGGTAGCGCGCGGCGATACCGACCACGGCGATGTCGTCGTCACCCGCTGTGGAATGTCGCACCGTCACGGTTGCCTCCTTGCTGGTCAGAACTCGTAGGTGGCGGGCGCGGGCGCCTCGCTGTCGGTGGTATGTGTGAGCGCCTCGGCCTGCGCCGCCACGGTGACGAGGTCGAACAACTGGCCCACTCGCAGTGCGCCGGGCCACTGTCCGTCGAGACGCCGCTGCAGTTCCACGACGCGGTGAGAGTTGCCGCCGACGTCGAAGAATCCGTCTTCGGGACCGAAGTCGTCGTGCCCCAGCACGGCCGCCCAGTGTTCGGCCACCGACCGTTGCAGTGTCGTCCAGCGTGGCCGCATCGCCGGCTCCGCCTCGGACACGAGTGCACGCAGCGCGTTCTCGTCCACCTCGCCGCCCGCCGTTCGCGGGACGGCCCCGAGTGCGACGAACCGGGTGGGCACCGAGCGGGCGTCGAGCCGTCCGGCGCTGAACTCCCGCAGGTCCTCCGCCATCGGCAGCACGGCCGCCGCGGCCGCAGGCACCCAGAAGGCGGTGACACCGGCCGCGGTCGTGAGGACCACGGCCTCACGGACCGCCGGGTGACTCTCGACGACGTCCGCGACCGACCCTGCCGGGAATCCGGCGGCGTCGACCGTCAGCAGTCGTCCGGACCGGTTCCACCGGGCGAACGCGCCCGTGCGGACCATTCGGGAGCCCGGGGCCCCGAACGGGTTCGCCACGAACGTGGTGGCCGCCGCGCGCACCGACGTGTGGGGTTCCCGCGTGTCGGCGACATACACCTCGCCGCTCACGCCCTCGAGGGTGAGTTGCATCCGGGGGTCGAGCACGAACGTCCCGGCCGCCACGCTCCATTCGCGAATCCGGGCGTGCTCGTCCGGGGTCAGCAGGTCGACGTCGCCGACGGGGAAACTCGGATCCGCGACGAACGTGGCGAGGATCCGGGTGAACCGCCCGGCGAGGGCCTGCACGGTCGCCTCGTCGAAGAGGTCTGTGGTGTAGGTGAATCCGGCCGTCAACCCTTCCGGTGTTCCGCAGTCGTCGTACCGCTCCCGCACCGTCAGGTGCAGGTCGAAGAGGGAGACCTCGACGTCGGGTTCGAGGACCTGGGCTTCGAGGTGCGGGAGGGTGAGATCGGGGTGCTCGGTGTTCCGGAACTCGAGCAACACCTGGAACAGCGGTGAATGAGACTGGGAGCGAGGCGGGTTCAGCGCCTCCACCACCCGCTCGAACGGCACGTCGGCGTGAGCGTAGGCCGCGAGATCGGTCTCGCGGACCCGTGCGAGCAGAGTGTCGAACGTCCCCGACACGTGGGTCCGCAGCACGAGTGTGTTGACGAACATGCCCACCACGTCGTCGAGGACGGCCTCGCCCCGGCCGGCGACCGGTGACCCGATCACCACGTCGCCGGAACCACCCGAGCGAGACAGCAACACGGCGAGGGCCGTGTGCACGATCATGAACACGGTGCACCGCCGGGTCCGCGCCAACGCCACCGCCTCGCGGTGCAGGTCGGCGCCGATCGTGAAGGTCACCCGGTCGCCGGCGGCCGATCGGCGGGGCGGGCGGTCACGGTCGGTCGGCAAGTCGGTCACGGCGGGCGCATCGGCGAGTGCGGACCGCCAGTAGTCGAGTTGCCGGGAGAGCAGGGAGTGTGGGTCGTCCTGCGAGCCGAGGAGTTCCCGCTGCCACACCGTGTAGTCGGGGTACTGCACCGGCAACGGCTCCCATCCCGGCGCGCAGCCCTCGGACCGCGCGGTGTAGGCCGTCAGCACGTCGCGGGCGAGCGGGACCATCGAGAACCCGTCGGCCGCGATGTGGTGCACCACGACGACGAGGACGTGCTCTCGGTCGCCGAGTGTGAACAGCCGCGCCCGCATCGGCACTTCGGCGGCGACGTCGAATCCCGTCGACACGAGTTCCGAGATCTGGCCGGGTACCGGATCTTCGGACGTCGACACGGTGAGTTGCGCGACGTGCCCCGCGCCGACGATCACCTGGGTGGGTCCGGTGTCGCCGAACGGGTACCGGGTGCGCAGCGATTCGTGCCGCTCCACGACGTCGGCGAGGGCGGCGGTCAGCGCGTCGACGTCGAGGTCGCCCGACAGGCGGACGATCATCGCGACGTTGTACGCGGGCGAGGACGGGTCGAACTGATTGAGGAGCCACATCCGGTGCTGCGCCCACGACAGCGGCACCGGGTCGGGGCGCCGGGGCACCGCCACCGCGGGCCGGGCGTCGCCGCCCGCGGTCTCGCGGGCGATCCGCGCCGCAAGCGCCCGCACCGTCGGGGCCTCGAACACGTCCCGCACACCGACGTCCGCACCGAGCGCGGAGTTGATGCGCGCAACCACCTGTGTCGCGGTCAGCGAGTTGCCCCCGGACGCGAAGAAGTCGTCGTCGGCTCCGACGACGCCGGTCCCGAGAACCTCGGCGAACACGTCGGCCACCGCGGACTCGAACGGGGTGCCGGGCGCACGGAAGACGCGGGGGGCGAATTCGGGTTCGGGCAGCGCGTGCCGGTCGACCTTGCCGTTGGCGCCGAGCGGAAGCCGGTCGAGGACGGTCACCGAGGCAGGCACCATGAACGGGGCGAGCACCGATCCGGCGAACTGCAGCACCTCCGTGGTGTCGAGATCGGCGCCGTCCTCGGCCGTGACGTACCCGGCGAGGACCGCCTCGGCGGCGGGCGTGCGGCGCACCACGACCACCGCCTGCGCGACACCGGGGCAGCGGGTGAGCACCGCCTCCACCTCTCCCGGCTCGACCCGCTGGCCGCGCAGCTTGACCTGGAAGTCATTGCGGCCCAGATATTCCAGCCGCCCGTCCTTCGTCCACCGCATCAGATCCCCGGTGCGGTACATCCGCGAGCCCGGATGGTCGAACGGGTTCGCCACGAACGCGGCGGCGGTCGCGCCTGCCCGCCGGTGGTAGCCGCGTGCCAGACCGTCCCCCAGCACGTACAGCTCACCCACCACACCGACGGGCACCGGCCGCAACCACTCGTCGAGGACGAGTTCGCGGACGCCGCGCATCGGGTGGCCGATCCGCACGGGGTCGCCCGGGGTCATCGGGTCGCCGATGTTCGACATCACCGTCGTCTCCGTCGGGCCGTAGCCGACGAGCAGGGTGCGCCCGGCCGCCCAGCGGGCCAGCAACTCCGACGGGCAGCGCTCACCGCCGACGACGAGGGCGCGCAGTAACCGCAGACCGCGCGGGTCGATCGTGGCCAGGACCGCCGGGGTGGCGAATGCGTGGGTGATCCGTTCTGCCGCCAGCAGTTCCGTCAGCGCGGCACCGCCGTACACGTGCGGCGCGGCGATCACCAGTCGCGCGCCCGCGCCGAACGCCATCAGGTATTCGAGCATCGTCGCGTCGAACCCGGGCGACGCGAGATTCAGCACACGCGACGCGTTCGTCGTCGCATACCGGGTGCGCTGATCGATCGTGAAGTTCTGCAATCCCGCATGGGGGATCACGACGCCCTTCGGCGCGCCCGTCGACCCGGACGTGTACATCAGATACGCCGGGTGGTCCGGTCGCAGCGGCACGACCCGATCCTCGTCGGTGATCGACCGGGACTCCCATCTCCGCGTCGGACCCGGGTAGTCGAGGAGCAGCCATTCCACGCCGTCCGGCATCCGGTCGCGCTGTTCGGCGACGGTGAGTCCCACCACGGCGCCGCAGTCGGCGAGGATGTCGGTGATCCTCGCGGACGGCAGGCTCGGATCCACCGGCACGAACGACGCACCCGATTTCGCCACCGCCCACACCGCCACCACCAGTTCCACGGATCGGACGAGCCCGATCGCCACGTGATCCTCCGGCCCGATTCCGCAGCGGATCAGCACCCACGCCAGGCGGTTCGACCAGTCGTCGAGTTCGCGGTACGACATCACCGCGTTGCCGTACGACAGCGCGACGGCGTGCGGGTCGCGGGCGGCCGCGGCGGCGAGGATCTCCGGCAGCAGCCGGGTGGTGCCGGTGGGCCGCCCGCGCACGGGAACGAGCGCCTCGCGTTCGCCGGCGGACAGCAGATCGAACCGGGCCAGCGGAACGTCCGGGTCCGCGACCACCGTGTCGAGGAGCCGCACGTAGCGTTCGGCGAACTTCCGGACGGTCGCGGCGTCGAAGATGTCGGTGGCATAGGTGAATCCGGCGCTGATCCCGGCGGGCGCCCCGTTCTCCCCGAACCGCTCGGCCAGGGTCAGCTGCAGGTCGAACGTGGAGACGGAGACACCGAGGTCGATCTCGTCCACGTCCAGTTCCGGCAGGCTCGGGGTGGGCCGCTCGACGTCCTGGAACTCGAACAGCACCTGGAACAGCGGTGCGTGGGCGGTGGTGCGCGGGAGCGCGAGCGCCTCGACGACCCGCTCGAACGGCACCTCCGCGTGCGCGAACGCCTCCAGGTCGCGGTCCCGCACGACGGCGAGCACCTCGGCGAACGAGTCGGCGCCACGGACCGGGGTGCGCAGCGCCAGGGTGTTGACGAACATCCCGACCACGTCGTCGAGGACGGCCTCGCCACGCCCCGCCACCGCCGATCCGATCATCACGTCGGCGGTGCTCCCCAGGCGGGACACCAGGACCGCGAACGCCGCGTGGGTCACCATGAACACCGTCGCATCGTGTTCCCGCGCCAGGGCGACCACCTTCCGGTGCAGGCGGTCCCCGATGTCGAACGCCTCCCGCGCACCGGCGAGTGTCCGGTGCTCGGGGCGTGGGCGATCCATCGGCAGGTCCGTCACGATCGGCGCGTCGGCGAGCGCGGCACGCCAGTACCCGAGCTGGCGGGACATCAGCGAATCCGGATCGTCCTCCGCTCCGAGCAGCGTCCGCTGCCAGACGCTGTAGTCGGAGTACTGCACCGGGAGCGGCACCCAGTCCGGCGCGTGCCCCCGCACCCGCGCGGTGTACGCGGACGTCACGTCCCGGGCGAGCGGCCCCAGCGACAACGCGTCCGCCGCGATGTGGTGGACCACCAGGGCCAGGGCGTGATCACGCGGACCGAGCTCGAACAGGTGCGCCCGCAACGGAACCTGCGCGGTGACCTCGAAGCCCGCGGACAGCGCCGCGGCGAGCCGGTCCCGGAGTTCACTCTCCCCCGACACCGGGACCGCGCGGAGGCGGCGCACCGCGTCCGCCGCCGGAATCACCGACTGCACGGGCGTGTCGCCGCGCATCGGGAAGATCGTCCGCAGCGCCTCGTGCCGGTCCACGACGTCCGTCAGCGCCGCGTGCAGTGCATCGACGTCGAGGGGTCCGCGCAACCGGAAGGCCGCCGCGATGTTGTAGGCGGGCGACGTCGTGTCGAACTGGTCGAGGAACCACATCCGCGTCTGCGCCAGCGACACCGGCGCCGCCGCGGACCGGTCGGTGGCCACCAGCGGCGGCCTGCTCGCCGAATCCGCCCGCGCCACCCGGGCGGCGAGCGACCGCACCGTCCGCGCCTCGAAGACGTCGCGCACTCCCACGGCCGCACCGAGCACAGCCTGAATCCGCGCCACGATCTTCGCCGCGACCAGCGAGTTGCCGCCGAGCGCGAAGAAGTCGGCGTCGACGCCGACCGCGGGCACGCCGAGCAGCGCGGCGAACACGACCGCGATCGCCTCCTCGGCGGGGGTGCCCGGTGCCACGAAGTCGGCGCCGGAGTCGTCGGCGGGTACCGGAAGTGCCGCCCGGTCCAGTTTCCCGTTCACGGTGAGCGGCAGCCGCGCGAGGACCGTCACCGACGCCGGGACCATGTACGACGGCAGCGCGGTTGCCGCGAACTCCAGCACGGCCCCCGGGTCGACGACCGCACCCGCCTCGGGCACCACGTACGCGGCCGGCGCCGGGCCGGTCACCGGATCCTCGTGCAGCGTCACCACGGCCTGCGCGACACCGTCGCACCGGCCGAGCACCCACTCCACTTCGCCGAGTTCCACCCGGAATCCGCGGATCTCGACCTGCAGGTCGTCGCGCCCGAGGTAGTCGAGACTGCCGTCCCGCCGCCACCGCACCACGTCCCCGGTCCGGTACATCCGGTCCCCCGACGCATCCGCGACGAAGCGGGACGCGGTGAGCCCGGCGCGGCCGAGGTAGCCGCGTGCCACCTGCGGTCCCGCCACGTACAGTTCGCCCGCCACACCGACCGGCACCGGATGTAGCCGCGCGTCCAGCACCGACACCCGGAGCCCGGGAATCGCCCGCCCGATCCCGCTCGTCCACGCGGCGGCGGCGAGCCCGCGGTCGAGCGGGAGGTGGGTGACGTGCACCGTCGTCTCGGTGATGCCGTACATGTTCACGAGCACGGGCGCGTTCTCGCCGCGGCGGGAGTACCAGCGTTCCAACTGCCCGAAGTCGAGTGCCTCGCCGCCGAGCACGACGTAGCGCAGCGACGTCGGGCCTGCGGCGCCGTCGGCTTCGGTGGCCTCGATCAGCTGGGAGAACGCCGTCGGCGTCTGGCTCAGCACCGTCACCCGCTCGCGGCGCAGCAGCGCGAGGAACGCGGGGGGTGTCCGGGCGGTGTCGAGGTCGACGACGACGAGCGTTCCACCGTGCAGCAGCGCGCCCCACAACTCCCACACCGAGAAGTCGAATGCCGGGGAGTGGAACATCGTCCACACATCGGTGTCGTCGAACCGGAACAGGTCCCGGGTGCCGGTGAAGAGGGAGACCACGTTGCGGTGCGACACCGCAACACCTTTCGGCCGCCCCGTCGATCCCGACGTGTAGACGACGTAGGCCAGCGAATCCGGATCGGCCGGTGCCCGTTCCGTATCGGTCAGCGGGTCCGCGGAGCGGCCGTCGATTTCGGGGTCCGCCGAATCGAGGAGCAGGACCGGAACGTCCGGCACGGGCAGCGCGGCCGCGGTGTCCCGGGTCGCGAGCACGCACACCGGCCGGGCGTCGGCGACGACGAGCGCCGAACGCTCACCGGGGTGATCCGCGTCGACGGGCACGTACGCGGCCCCGGTCTTGACGACCGCCACGAGTGCGACGACGAGCGCTGCCGTCCGCGGCATCGCGACGGCGACCATCGACTCCGGGCCCGCCCCCAGCGAGAGGAGGTGCCGGGCAAGGCGGTTCGACCGGGCGTCGAGGTCGCCGTAGGTGATGCGCTCACCGCCCGACACGACGGCGGTCGCGCCGGGGTTCCGCGCGGCCCGGTCGGCGAACAGTGCGCCGAGCGTCGTTTCGCCGGCGGCGTCCGCCCGCCGGGTCGACCATTCCCGCAGCAGGGCGTGTTCGGCCGGATCGGCGAGGTCGATGTCGTCGACCACGACGGACGGATCCGCGACACCCGCCGCGGCGGTGCGCACGAACCGCTGAGCGAGCCCGTCCACGGTGGCGGCGTCGAACAGGTCCGTCGCGTAGGCGAAGCGGGCCGTCGTGTCCGACACCGTCACCCGCAGATCGAGGTCGCCGAGTTCCCCATCGGAGTCCGAGAATTCGAGCAGCACCTGGAAGAGCGGTGCGTGGGACGCGGACCGCGGCGGGTCGAGTGCCAGGGCGACGGCCTCCACCGGCACGCCGCGGTGGGCGAACGCCAGCGCGCCGGCGTTCCGGACCGTGTCGACGAAGTCGCCGAACCGGTCGGCGCCGCGCACCCGGGTCCGCGACACCACCACGTCGGCATCCCTCCGCGTGCCGAGGACGACGTCGTCGGTACGGGCCGATCGTGCCAGCACCAGTGCCAGCACCGCGTGCGTGACGGTGGCGGCGTCCGTGCGGTGCGCCTCGGCGAACGCTGCCAGCGCGCCCCGCAGTTCCGGTTCGAGTGCGACGTCGACGGCGGCGCTGCGCCGGGACGGCCGTGCGGGACGCGGACGGTCGGTGGGCAGATCCAGCAGCTGCGGCGCACCCGCCAGGGTGCGCGTCCAGAAGTCGAGCCGGGCCGTCTCCTCGTGGACGGTGCCGACGGGGGTGTCCGCGTCGGCCGCGAGGAATTCGCCGAGCAGTTCCACGAACCGCCGGTGATGGGCACCGACCTCACCGGCGTCGTACCGGTGGGGGTTGGCCAGGAAATGGACGACGGTCCGGACCGGGGAGCCGCTCTGATACACGTTGACGAGCAGGTCCTCGACCGGTCCGGACGTGACGATGTGGTACTCGCCGACGAGCGGCCCGAGGGCGAGTTCCTGATGGAAGAGCATCACGTTGACCATCGGCCCCGACAGCGACTCCGCGGCAGCGGCGCCCGCGTCGCGCCGGATGTCGCCGAGCCCGAAACGCTGGTGCCGCAACGCACCCATCACGTCCAGTTGCACCCGCTCGACCAGTTGTCCCACGGTGTCCTCGGGGCGAATCCGCACGGGAAGCGGCACGACACCCGCGACCATCCCGCCGGACCGTCGCAGGATCGCGGTGGTGCGCGCCGACACCGGGATCTTCACGAGCACGTCCCGGCGGCCCGTCATCCTCGACAGGTAGCAGGCGAACGCGGCGATGATCGCGGCGGTTCCGCGGGTGCCTGCTGCGCCCAGCGCTCGCTCCGCGGCCTCCGGGAGGGGCCCGGCGGCGTCGGTGCTCGTGGCGACCGAGGGCCCGGTACGACGCGCCAGTGTCGATCCGGGTCCGAGACCGCTGATCCGATCGGCCCAGTACTGCCGGTCCGCGGCGAACCGGTTCGACGACCGGTACTGCTGGTCGGCGTCGTACAGATGCCGGGGGTCCGCGGCCTCGCCCGGTGCCGGTTCCCGGCCGAGCACCTGCGCGGAGTACCGGGCCGCGATGCGGTTGAGCAGCGTCATCGCACCGTAGCCGTCCAGGGCCACGTGGTGAATCTTGCTGTACCACAGGTAGTGCGCGTCACCGACCCGGAGGATCGACGATTCGACGAGCCGGTCGCGGGTCGGATCGAGCGGGGTCTCGCAGTCGGCGCGCATCCACCGGCGGGCGGCGTCCACCGGTTCGGGGTCGTCGCGGAAGTCCACGAACCCGATCGAGCGGTCCGCGGCGGGGTCGACCATCTGGAACGGCTGACCGTCCCTGTCCATCAACCGGAGAAACGGCGATCCGAATTCGTCCGCGGTCGCGACGGTCGCCGCGCGCAGGACGTCGACGTCCAGGTCGCCGTGGACCTCGACGTACTGGGCGATGCACAGCGGCACGTCGGGAGCCAGTTGCTGCGCCAGCCACGCCTCGTATTGCGCGGAGGACAGTGGGAACGGTGTCT
This sequence comes from Rhodococcus sp. T2V, assembly GCF_029269925.1. NCBI lineage: Bacteria > Bacillati > Actinomycetota > Actinomycetes > Mycobacteriales > Nocardiaceae > Rhodococcus > Rhodococcus sp. T2V. The sequence continues at coordinate 99,050 of NZ_JARJBD010000025.1, read as the reverse complement.
CGGCGTTACCGGCGGTCCCGGCACGGTGCTCAGGCAACGCCACCACCTCCGCCGGGGAGCAGCCGGCGCAACGCCGCCTCGTCCACCTTGCTGCTCGGAGCGAGCGGAAGCGCGCCGAGCGCGAGGAAACGGTCGGGCACGGCCTGCGCGACGAGGCGTTCGGCGCAGTGCGCGATCAGGTCGCGGGGTGTGGGCAGCACGGTCGCAGTGGCCGCGGGCACCCAGAACGCGGTCAGTGTGGTCTCCCCGTGTTCGTCGGCGGTCGCGAGGACCACGGCCTGGTGGATCGCGGGATGACTTTCCAGCGCGGCCTCCACCGCGTGCCTCTCGACGCGGGCACCCCGCACCTTCACCTGCCCGTCGAACCGGCCGCAGAATTCGATGTCGCCGTGCGGGTCGACGCGCGCGAGGTCGCCCGTGTGATACATCCGCGCGCCCGGCCGCTCCGCGAAGGGGTCGGCGACGAACCGGGCCGCGGTGGCGCCCGGGCGGGACGCGTAGCCCTCGGAGATCTGGGGACCGCCGATGTACAGGTCCCCGACCGCCCCGTACGGCACCTCGACCAGTTTCGCGTCGAGGACGTACGCCGTGCTCGCCCCCAGAGGTCTGCCGATCGGGGCGATCGAGGCGGGGACGTCGCGCACCGGATGGGCGAGACAGCTGACGGTGGTCTCGGTCGGACCGTACTCGTTGCTCAGCGGAACCCCCGGCAGTACCGCCCGGTGCTGGGCGACGAGCACCCCCGGAAGGGCTTCTCCCGCAAGCGTCACCAACCGCAGGCGCTCGCGCAGCGGGGCGAGGTGCGGCAGCAGCAGCCGGTAGAACGACGGGGTCGCCACCAGGTGGGTGGCCCGCCACGTCCGGGCGAGCGCGGCGACCGCCTCGGCGTCCATCAGTTCGTGCGCTGCCGGGAGGACGCTGGTACCGCCGGTGCACAGCGACCAGAGGGTCTTCAGCAGGGAGCCGTCCCACGTGAGGCGGAACGCGGAGAACGTGACCAGGTCGTCCTCGTCGTAGTCGTAGTTACGGCCGTCGACCATGCTCGCGAGGTTGGCGCGGCTCGCGACGACGGCCTTGGGGATGCCGGTGGAACCGGACGTCGTGATCACGTAGGCGGCGGTGGCCGCGGGCACGTCCGCGGGAAGTGCGACCGCCGGTTCGTCTCCGGGCGCCGGGCTCGCGTCCCGGTCGTGGAGTGCCGGAACACGTCCGCCCGCACTGTGGGCCAGTGCCCGGATTGCTTCCGGTGACGTCTTGGGATCCGCGGACCCGAAGACGACGGCGCCGCAGTCGATGTCGCCGAGGAGTGCGCGGAGCTGCCCCACCGGATGTCCGGGCTCGATCACGCACCACGCCGCGCCCAGCCGCAGCGCCGCGATCATCCCGACGACCGTCTCGACGCTCTGCCGCTGGTGGATCAGCACCACCTGGCCCGGTCGCACGCCGAGGGCCGCGAGCCTGCGCGCCAATGCCTCGCTCGCCGAGTCGAGTTCGCGGTACGTCAGCGCACGGTCGCCCACCACGACCGCGATCCGCCCGGGAACCCGCCTGCACTGGCGGAGGATCCCGGACGTCACTCCGCCGCTCGAGACCACGTCCGTCATGTCGTCACGTCTCCGGAGACGACCGTGACATGATCGGCGTTCGGTGCCGCCGCACTGCGGACGTCGTTGCACAGCAGCAGCATTCGCTCGGGATTCGGGTCGACGACGTCGAAGCCCGCGAATCGCAACGTCACCAGCATGACCCGGTTGACGTCGGTCGGCACGAACTCGGCGAGCGCCCGCCTGCCGTGGGCGCGGGCCCGCGCCACGACGTGCCGGATCAGCGCCGTCCCGACGCCCCGCGACATCACCCGGCACGACATCAGCAGCAGTTGCAGGACGGAATCGTCGCCGCGGATCTCCGAGACCGCGAGACCGATCGTGCCGTACCCGCCGAACCGGTCGGCGAGCGACGCGACGAGCACCTCGTGATCGTCGGAGGCGCACAGCCCGCGCAGTTCGTCGATCCCGAAAGTGCGTCCCGTCGTGTTGAGTTGATGGGACCGCACGGTCAGTTCGTGCGCGCGTTCGAGGTCCTCCTCGGTCGCCCGGCGGACCGTCATGACCAGGTCCAGCGAGGCCAGGAACTCGGTGTTCGACCCGCGGAACTCCTGTTCGCTCACCTGCCGGATCCGTTCGGCGCGGTACAGCGCCCTCCGCTGCCTCGCCTCCGCGGTGACGGCGGGCGGAGTCAACTCGGGAAGGTCGGGGAACGACGCGATCTGCTCGGCGGGATAGCACCGCACCGGGGGCAGCGCCTCGGACACCTCGGCGCGCTCGACGGGATCGTTGTCGACGAAGGCGATGGTGTCGAGGCCCAGGTTCAGGGTCTCGGCGATGCGGCGCACGGCCTCCGACTTCGGTCCCCATCCGACGTCGATGGCGCAGAACAGTTCCTCGATGCCGTGCATCCGCAGGTGCGCGGCGGCGGGTTCGAATTCGCCGCGGCTCGCCACGGCGTGCAGGATTCCGCGCCGATCGAGCACATCCAGGGCGCGGAGGGCGTCCGCGGTCGGCACCGGGGCGTCCTGTTCGAGGACGACACCGTCCCAGATGGTGTCATCGAGATCCCAGACCATGCACTTGACCGTCTGCGCCATCGCGATCACACCCCGCACCCGGGGTGGTCCGGCAGGCGCCGGAGCAGCGCACTGCTCCACGCCGCGACCGGACTGCTGTTCATGATCAGGCAGTAGTCGCCGGGCGCCTGCGCGGACGCCACGCGCTCGAGGTTCGCCACGACGTCGACGGAGCCGAGGTGGCCGTACCGGGCCAGGTTGTCGCGGCAGACGGGATCGATCGCGACGTCGAGCGCCTCCTGCCAGAACGCGAACGCACCGAGCGACAGGTTCTGCATGAGGAACACGCCGATCCCGTCCTGCTGCAGCCCGTTCCGGGCCAGCAGCTCCGCGTTGATCTCCGTGAACCGCTTCCTGCTCTCGACCGCCAGGCGAAACGAGTACGTGGGTTCGTCGGCGCATTCCTCGATCCAGTCGGCTTCGCGGACGTCGCGGTAGTCGATGTGGAACAGGTCGGCGTATTTTCCGTCGCTGCGGATCATCTGGTCGACGAGTTCGTACCGCCCCGTCCCCGACGTCGTCAGCAGGACCGCGGCGGCGCCGTCGCCGAGGAGCGTCATCGGCGGCCGGTACCGCGACCGGGTGGGTGTCTTCGCCGCCGCGACGACGAGCACGTTCTGGCAGCGGGGATCACCGCGGAGCATCGCCGACGCGAGGGTGAACGCCGCCGAGACGGACACGCACCCGAGGTCCCCCACCCCGGTCGTGAACGCCTGGGTCGCGCCGAGTCGGTGCTGCAGTCGCGTCGCCTCGGACGCGAGCAGGTACTGCGGAACCCGGCCCTGCACGAGCAGCAGTGCGTCGAGCTGGGTGGCGTCGAGGCCGGATGTGCGGAGCGCCTCCTCCGCCGCGGCCTGCGCCAGATCCACCTCGGCGAGACCGATTCCGATCCGCACCGTGTCGATGCCCAGTCCCAGCGCGTGCTCGCGCTGCGCGATCGGGAGTTCGTCGAGTTCCGGCAGTCCCGCCACGGTCACCTCGTCGTCGGGGAACCACAGCGCGACGGACTCGATCGTGATCGGCGGGTCTGCCGTCATCGCACACCTCCCCCGAGCACGTAGTCACCGATCTGGAGTTCGGCGACCTCGGTCGAGCCCTCGATGATCTGCATGACCTTCGCGTCACGGAAGAAGCGCCCCACCCTGCTGCCGGGGGCACACCCGGCGGCCCCGAGCACCTGGACCGCCTGCCGGCTCACCGATGCGGCGACGCGGGCGGCGGCGTACTTCGCGGCGATCGTCGTGAACAGCGCGCTCGGCTCACGCGCATCGCGTTGTTCGGCGGCCCGTTCGCACAGCGCGCGGGCGCCGGCCGCGTCGACCCAGCTGCGCCCGAGGATCGCACGGACCGAGTCGTGCTCGGACAACACGGCACTGCCCTGCACCCGGGTGGAGGCGTGCGCGACGGCGTCGGCGAGGCACCCGCGCGCCATCCCGGCGCACCCCCACGCCACGGTGTACCGGCCGTGGTCCAGGGCCGTTCCGACCACGTGGGACAGCCCGAATCCCGGCGGTGCGATCAGGTGGTCGGCGGGGACGACGACGCCGTCCAGCGCGATGTGCGCGATCCGGGCGCCGCGCATGCCCAGCTGACCGTGGAGCGGTTCGACGGTCACCCCCGGCGCGTCCGTCTCGACCAGTGCGGTGGTCAGCCCGGCTGGCGACCGGCCGAGGACGAGCAGCACGTCCGCCACCTCGCCGAACGTGACCCACAGTTTCCGCCCGGTGATCCGGTGGTCGGTGCCGTGCTCCTCGAAACTGGTAGTCACAGAGGAGAGGTCGCTGCCCGCCCCGGTTTCGGTGGCGGCGAATCCGGCGAGGAGCTCACCGGTCGTCAGGGCGGGCAGCCACCTCGCCCGCTGTTCGGCGGTGCCCCACCGATCGACGGCGGCGTTCACCATCCCCTGCACGGTCAGCAGCGACCGCAACGACGTGCAGACCGCCCCGAGTCTTTCTGCGACCGAGCCGAGTTCGGCGGCGTTCAGGCCCAGCCCCCGGCAGTCCGTCGTCCGGTCCAGCCCGAGGACACCCGCCTTCGCGGCGGCCTCGATGACCTCGACGGGCAGCCCGGTCTCGTCCCAGGTGCCGGCATCGGTCTCGGCGGAGGCGACCAGTGTGTCGATTCCGATCACGGCGACGCCCCGTCCGTCGCACGAAGCTGCTCGCCCCGCTTCCTCCGGATGAACCCCGCAACCCGGGCCGCAGTGCGGAAGTTGTCGAGGTCGAGATCCTCCACCTCGACCACGACGTCGTGGGAGCCTTCGATGTACGTGACGATCTCCAGTGCCCGCAACGAACTCACCAGCCCCAGGGTGAAGTAGTCGTCGTCGGGACCGAGTTCCGTCGACGTGATCGAGCTCAGGTACTGCCGTAGCTGCTCGACCAACTCGTCATGGGACTCGGGCACAGGTGCATTTGCTGTGTCCATGGGCCTGGGATTCCCAATTGGACCAGCGTTCAATCATCGCGGGTCTCAGGCGGCCAGCAACCCCGGCAGTCCCCACTCCGCCGCGAGCAGTTCGTAGGAGCGCAACCGGTCGGTGTGATCGTGGGTGACGCTGGTGATCACCAGTTCGTCGGCGTCGGTGAGCCTTCGCAGACTGTCGAGTTTGTCCGCGACGGTGGCCGGTGCCCCCACGAACTGGGTGATCAGCCGGTCCTCGACGAGCGCGCGTTCAGTGTCGCCCAGCGGGGCGGTGTGCGCGGGGTCGGGGTACGGGATCGCGCCGTGCCCACTACGGATGCTGTGCGTCCAGTGCCCGAACGTCGACGCCAGTTCCTGCGCGGTCGCATCGTCCTCCGCCACGACCGTGTCGGCGGAGACGACGACGTACGGCTTCGGCAGACTCGGCGACGGGCGGAACGCGGCGCGGTACGCCTCGACCGCGTCGAGGGTCGTCGACGGGCTCACGTGATAGTTCGCGCCGAACGGCAGCCCCAGCCTGCCTGCCAGTTCGGCACTCGGCCCCGCGCTGCTGCCGAACACCCACACCTCCACGTCCGCGCCCTCACCGGGACTCGCGTGCAGCTCGATCCCGTCCGGGGTGCGGTACGTGCCGCCGAGCAGTGCCAGGATGTCGTCGACCTGCTGGTCGAATGCGGGCGACAGCGCGCCGGGCTGCTGCAGGACCGACTGCGCCGCCGCGAGCCGCGGGGACAGCAGGAGCCCGGACGGGTCGAACGGCGCCGGGATCACCACGCCGTCGCGGATCTCGGTCTCCCGGCGGGGCGGGGCCGGCTGGTTGTTGCGTTCGGCAACCGCTTTCAACGCCTCGGCCCGCCGCTGACCCGACCGTCCGAGCCCGAGGTCCAGGCGACCCGGGTACAGCGCGTCGACCGTGCCGAACGCCTCGACGACGGCGGCCGCGGTGGTGTGCCCCAGCTGCACGGCTGCGGCACCGATCCGGAGCGTGCTGGTCGCCGCGGCCAGGATCCCGACGAGCACGGCCGGCGAGGAACTGGCGACACCGACGAAGTGGTGCTCGGCAACCCAGTACCGCTTGTATCCCCACGCCTCGGCGTGCCGGGCGAGGTCGACGGTGTTCCGCAGCGCCGTGCGGGCGGTGGCGCCCTCGCTGACGGGCGACAGATCGAGAACGGACAACGGAGTGGTCATGAGGGCACTTTCTGGAGAGAGCGGGGATTGACGGCACGATGGCTGGGCGGGGCACCGAGTCCGAGGTGCTGCCGCAGCGTGGCGGTGGTGTAGTCGGTGCGCAGAACACCACGGTCCTGCAGCAACGGCACCACCGTGTCGACGAACGGGTCGAGTCCGTCCGGGGTGGGAAGGGAGGGCAGGACGAAACCGTCCGCGGCGTCCTCGCGGACCCACCGGACGATCCGGTCCGCGACGGATGCGGCGGTGCCCGCGAACGTCGCGGTGAACAGGACCTTCACCGCACCGGCGGGCCTGCCTGCGTCGACCGTCCGGCGCGCGACGTCGGTGTAGGCAGCGCGAGCGGACTCGAACGTGCCCAGCGGAGCGAGGATCACGTCGCCGTGCCGGGCGGCGAGATCCCGGGCTTCCGGGCCGTCGCCGGACACGATCACCACCGGTTGCGCCTGCGGGCTGCGGGGGACGGTGAAGCGTCCGCCGATGTCGAAGTGCCTGCCCCGGTGATAGAACGCGCCTGCGGTGGGGTCCGACACGAACCGCCCCGCGCCGCGGTCGAGGGTCACGACGCCCTCGGCCCAGGAATCCCACAGGGTGCGGGCGGTGCCGACGAACTCGGCGGCCCGTCCGCCGGCAGGGGCCACGGTGTTCCACGCCGCCCTGCCGCCGGACAGGTGATCGAGCGAGGCGAACCGGCGGGCCACGTCGAACGGTTCGGCGGAGGTCGTGTCCAGCGTCGCCGCGAGCCCCACCGCGTCCGTGAATCCGGCCAGCGCGTTCGCCGCGGTGACGCCGTCGGCGAGGAAGATGTCGAACCGTCCTCGCTCCGCGGTGCGGGCGGCGTCCGCGAGGACGGCGAAATCCGTCCGGCCCGCGGGCGCCGCCGCCCCGAGCACGACCTGCTTGTCGGTCATGCCTACCGCGGGTTCTTCTCGCCGGCCTCGACCGCGAGCGTCAGCCGGTTCTCGGCGGGCGCGACCGGGCAGGTGGCGTAGTCGGTGAACGCGCACGGCAGGTTGGACGCCCGGTTGAAGTCGAGGATCACCCGGCCGTCCGCGGCGGGGGCGTCGACGGCCAGTGACCGTGCCGCGGGGTACGTGCTGACCCCGCTGGTGGCATCGGTGAACAGCACCTGCAGCCCACCGTCCTTGCCTGCGAACGCGACGAGTTCGTATGCGGCGCCGTCGTACTCGAAGGCGAGTGACCCCAGCGCCGTGTGGTGGTGCTCGAGCCCTTCGACGACGGCACCCGTCGTCACGACGCGGGACTGCGGGAACGGGGTGAACGTTGCGGGTACCGCCCACTGCCGCGCCGGGAGGAACGCCGGGATGCCGGTGAACGCGGCGAGGGTGGCGGCCTCGGGGTCGTGGATCCGCAGGGCGACGTCGCCGGTCCGGCGGATCACCTCGACAGTGCGATCACCGTGGCGCACGAGCAGACCGGGGGCGCCCTCCTGCGGTGCGAGCGTCGCCGTGCCGTCGACCGTCTCGCCGTCGATCTCGAGCCCGGCGTCGGCTGGGGCCGTGACGATCAGGCCGTCCGCGTCGGCCCGCCACTGGCCGGGCAGGTCGGGGAACGTGGTGTCGGTCTCGACGAGCCAGTGCAGCGCCGTGAGGCTCAGCCAGCCCAGCGGTTCGCGGAAGTAGTCCTCGCGCGCCGAATGCCAGTCCTGCCAGCCCTGCTCGAATGTCGCGTCTTCGGTGACTGCGGTCATGATGCCCGAACTCCTTCTGTCTGATGATGCGGATGGCGCAGTCCGAGATGGCTGCGCAGGGTCGTCCCCGAGTACTCGGAGCGGAAACTGCCGCGGTTCTGCAACTCCGGGACCACCTTCTCGACGAACTCGTCCAGCCCGGCCGGAGTGAGGTGCGGTACCAGGATGAAGCCGTCGCACGCGTCGGCCTGCACGTAGCGGTCGATCTCCTCGGCCACCTGGGTGGGAGTTCCGACGAACTGCTGGCGGGTGGTGACGGCGATGATCAGTTCCCGGATGCTGAGTTTCTCGGCTTCCGCCTTCGCCCGCCACTGGCCCGCGATCTCGCGCGGGTCCTTCGCGTGACGGACCCGGCCACGGGTGATGGTCGAGTCTTCCGCCGGTTCGACGTCCGGTAGCGGTCCGTCCGGGTCGTACCCGGAAAGATCACGCCCCCAGACCTGTTCGAGGAACGCGATCGCGGTCTGCGGTCCCACCTGCTGATGCCGGATGTGGTCGGCGCGTTCGGCCGCGTCCGCCGCCGAGTCGCCCAGTACGAACGTCGCGGCGGGCAGCACCTTGAGGTCGTCGTGGCCTCGCCCGTACTTCGCGAGTCTGCCCTTGACGTCCGAGTAGAACTTCCGGCCGTCCTCGAGTGACCCGTGGATGGTGAAGATCGCGTCGGCCTGAGCGGCGCCGAATTCGCGGCCCTCGTCGGAATCGCCGGCCTGCAGCAACACCGGGTGACCCTGTGGGCTCCGGGGAACGGTGAAGCGTCCCCGGATGTCGAACTGTGCGCCGGAGTGCGTGACCTCGCGGATCGACTGGTCCGGGGCGAACACTCCCCGGGCGCGGTCGATCTGCAGTGCGTCCCGATCCCAGCTGTCCCAGAACTTTCGGGCTCCCTGGATCACTTCGCCGGCGCGGACGTAGCGGTCGGCCTTGTCGAGATATCCTCCGCGCCGGAAGTTCTCCCCCGTGAACGCGTCCGAGGACGTCACCATGTTCCAGGCGGCCCGGCCACCGGACAGGTGGTCGAGGGAGGCGAATTGCCGTGCCAGCTCGTACGGTTCGTTGAACGTCGTGTTGATCGTCCCGGCCAGGCCCAGATGGGTGGTCGCTCCGGCGAGTGCGCCGAGCACCGTCAACGTGTCGGGGCGGCCCACCACGTCGAGGTCGTGGATCCGGCCCCGGTGCTCGCGCAGGCGCAGGCCCTCGGCGAGGAAGAAGAAGTCGAACAGGCCGCGTTCGGCGGTCTCCGCGAGGTGCACGAACGAGTCGAAGTCGATCTGACTCCTCGATGCGGGGTCGCTCCACACGGTGGTGTTGTTGACGCCGGGAAAGTGTGCGGCGAGATGAATCTGCTTGCGCTGGTTGCTCATGATGTCAGTCCTGTCCGGCGAAGCGGTTGGCGGGACGGGTGAAGCCGAGTCGTTCCCGGAGCAGTCCACCGCCCGGGGCCGGGTCGTGCGAGCGCAGCAGGGGCAGGACGCTGCCGGTGATGGCGTCCAGGCCGGACGGCAGCGCCAGCGGCCGCAGGGTGACGCCGTCGACGTCCCCGGTGGCCGTCACGTCCGTGATCAGCCGGGCCAGACCCGGCGCGTCGCCGCGGTAGAGAACCGACGCCGGCTCGTACCGGGCGCCGGACCAGTTCTCGAGTTGCGCGAGGTCACGTTCGGCGGCGTCGGCGGTCTCGGCGATCACCACCTCGACGTCGAGCAGGATCCGCAGCGTCGCGGGGTCGCGACCGGCCTCGGCCGCCGCGCGCCGCACCCGGACCGCGACGCCGCGCGCCGCGTCGACGGTGGGCGCGTCGATGCGGATCACGTCGGCGCGTGCGGCGGCGATTCGGGTGGAGTGCTCGTCCCGCGCACCGATCACGATCAGCGACTGCCCCTGCGGCGACCGCGGTGTGATCGACGGACCCTTGACGGAGAAGTGGTCTCCCTCGAAATCGATGTAGTGCAGCTTGTCCCGGTCGATGAAGCGGCCGGTGGCCACGTCGCGGATCTCGGCGTCGTCCTCCCAGCTGTCCCACAGCAGGCCGACCACCTCGATCGCGTCGGCCGCCTCCGCCCACAGACTCTCGGCGTCCTGCGCGTCCTTGCGCCCGAACAGATCCGCCTGGACCTGACCGGAGGACACGTCCACCTGCCACCCGGCCCGGCCGCCCAACGCGTGGTCGAGGCTGGCGATCGCCTTGGACACGTGGAACGGTTCGGTGTGCGTGACGGTCACCGTGGGGACGAGGCCGATGCGCTCGGTGGACGCGACGGCCCGGGCGGTGATCGCCACGGCGTCCAATTGCCCACGCTGATCGGCATGTCCGGTCGTGGCGATCGCGAACGAATCGCCCACGAGGGCGAGGTCGACTCCGGCCGAGTCGGCCTGCCCGATCAGGCCGGTCCAGTAGTCGGCGGTGAACAGGTCCTCGGCGCGCGAGTCCTGGCGCCGCCAGGACTGCGGATGAATCCCGGTGCCGTACAGATCGACGGCGACGATGCGGCGGTGTGGCTCAGGCATGAATCGATTCCTCCAGCTGTGCGGAACGTGGGCGCCCGACGGACCGTCCCGGGATGGCGTCGAGCAGTTGCCGGGTGTAGTCGTGGCGCGGGTTGTCGAAGATGTCGGCCGCGGTGCCCGATTCGACGATGCGGCCGGACCGCATCACCGCGACCGTGTCGCTGATCTGCCGGACCACGGCGAGGTCGTGCGAGATGAAGAGGTAGCTGAGCCCGAGGTCGCGCTGCAGGCTCTCGAGCAGTCCGAGGATCTGCGCCTGCACCGAGACGTCCAGGGCCGACACCGGTTCGTCCAGCACGACGAGTTCGGGGCGCAGAGCGAGCGCGCGGGCGATGGCGACCCGCTGGCGTTGCCCGCCGGACAGTTCGGCCGGCCGGCGTTCGAGGTAGGTGCGCGGCAACGCGACCTGTTCGAGTAGTTCGGCCACCCGCGCGGCCCGCTCCGCCCTGGTTCCGACACCGAACGCACCGAGCGGTTCCGCGACGATGTCCGCGATCGCCAGCTTGGGATCGAGGGAGGCGTACGGGTTCTGGTACACGATCTGCACCCGCCGGCGCAGTGCCCGCAGCGCGCCGCCGCGCAGAGCGGTGATGTCCCGGCCGTCGAACTCGACGCGGCCCGCGGTGGGAGACTCCAGCCGGATCGCGATCCGGGCCACCGTGGACTTGCCCGACCCGGACTCCCCCACCAGCGAGAGAGTGCGCCCGCGGGGAACCTCGAACGACACGTCCCGGACGGCGTCGATGGACGCGCGCCGGTCGATCCGGAACGTCCTGGACACCCCGGACACGCGCAGCAGGACGTCGGGGCCGCCGCTGCCCGCCTCCTCGCCGCGGGTGCGTTCCTGTCCCACCGACAGGCTCGGCGCCGCGGCCAGCAGGGTGCGGGTGTAGTCGTGTTGTGGGTTCTCGAGGATCTGACGGGTCGGGCCGGCTTCCACCACCTCGCCCTGGCTCATCACCACGATCCGGTCGGCCCGGTCGGCCGCGACACCCAGATCGTGCGTGATCAGCAGGACCGCGGTGCCGGATTCGGCGATCCGCGCGTCGAGATGATCGAGGATCCGGCGCTGCACGGTGACGTCGAGGGCGCTGGTCGGTTCGTCCGCGATCACGAGTTCGGGGCTGCACGCCAGCGCGATCCCGATCAGGACGCGCTGCCGTTGCCCGCCGGACAGGTCCTGCGGGTACTGCCGGGCCCGCACCTCGGGCTCGTCGATCCCGGCCTCGGCCAGAATGTGCACCGCCTCGATGCCTGCCGTCCGCCGGTCGGCGAGACCGTGGATCCGGAGCACCTCCGCCACCTGGGCGCCGACCCGCAGGACCGGGTTGAGCGACGTCGTCGGGTCCTGCGGAACGAGGCCGATCCGGGCGCCGCGGACGCGTTCGAGTGCGCGTTCCGACTTGGTGTCGAGACGCTCACCGTCGAACGTGACGGTGCCTGCGACGACCCGCCCCGATCCGCTGAGCAGTCCGAGAATGGCGTGCGCCGTGGTGGATTTTCCGGAGCCGGACTCGCCGACCACGGCCACCACTTCACCGCGCGCGACCGTGAGGTCGACGCCCTGCACGGCCACGACGGGTTCGCTCGCGCTCCCGTACGCCACCCGCAGTCCGGAGACCTGCAGCAGCGGAGTGTCGTTGGCGCTCATCGCACTTCTCTCTGTTCGAGTGCATGCCCGAGCCGGTGCGCCGACAGCACGACGGCCACGATCACCAGTCCGGGCAGGGTTGTCATCCACCACGCGGTGGCGAGGTAGTTCCGTCCCTCGGAGATCAGCGAGCCCCATTCCGGGGTGGGCGGCACCGCGCCGAATCCGAGGAAGCTCAGCGAAGACACCGCGAGAACCGCCATGCCGAATTCGACTGCTGCCAGCGCGACGACGGGTGCGTACGAGTTCCGCAGCACGTGGCGGCGCAGCACCGTGTGCCAGCGGACACCCGACGCGAACGCGGCCTCGACGTACAGCGACCGCCGCACCCGCAGCACCTCCGACCGCATCACGCGGGCGAAGTTCGCGATCAGCGACACGCCCACCGCGATCGCGACGTTGACCGTGCCGAATCCCAGTGCGGTCACCAGTGCCAGCGAGAGCAGCAGCGCGGGAATCGAGAGGAGGACGTCGACGACCCGCATCAGGACGGCGTCCAGTGTGCCGCCGAGGGCGCCGGACAGCAGTCCGATCAGCGAGCCGGATACCAGTGCGATGCCCACGGCCAGCAGTGTCGCGGTCAGTGACAATCCGGCTCCGTGCACCACCCGGGTGTAGACGTCGCGGCCGATGTTGTCGGTGCCGAACCAGTGTGCGGCACTGGGCGCCTGCAGTTTCTGGGCGGGCACCCCGACCAGCGGGTCGCCGCTCGCGAACACCGACGGCGCCACCGCGAACCCGACCGCGACGAGGAGCACCGCCGCCGAGGCGACGAGCACGAGGTTGCGACGCCACCACGCCACCACGCGGCGTCCGCGGCCGTGCGGACGGGGCGCGATCGCGGGAGGCGCTTCGACCGGCGGAGGGCCGAAACCCTCGGCCTCCTCGATCAGTTCTCTGGTGAGGATGTCAGACATGAACCTTCTCCTCCTCTTGCGCGACGCTCTCGCTGCGCTCGGAACTCCGTCTGCCCTCGACGATCCTGGGGTCGATCAGCGGGTAGAGCAGATCGACGGCGAGGTTGACGAGGACGTAGACGAGCGAGCTCAGCACCACGATGCCCTGGACCACCGGAATGTCCTGCGCCATCACGGAAGTCTGGGTGAGCCGCCCCACCCCGGCGCGGGAGAACACCGTCTCGACGACGACCGATCCCGCCAGCAGATTGCCGACGAGCACACCGGCGATGGTGAACGCGGGAATGCTCGACAGGCGCAGCGCGTGCCGGGTCTGGATCTGCCATCGCGACGCCCCCTTCGCCCGCGCGGCCTCGATGAACGGCTGCCGCCACGTGGTCTGCAGACTCGCCGCGAGCACCTGGGCGATCACCGCCCCGGTCGGGAGTGCGAGCGTCACCGCGGGCAGCACCAGCGTCGCGACCCCCTGGTCGCCGAACGCGGGGAAGGCCTTCAGCCGGAACGAGAACAGTTGCAGCAGAATCAGGCCCACCCAGAACGTCGGCACCGCGACACCGAGCGGGGGCAGGGAGAACAGCAGGTTCCGCACCCAGTGGACCCGCGTGTAGGTGGCGAGGAATGCGACCCCCGCCCCGAACACGACGGCGAGGACCAGCGCCGCGGACGCCAGCGCGAGAGTGCTGGGCACCGCGTTGCCGATGGCCTCGGTCACCGACTGCCCGGTGGCGATCGAGTACCCGAAGTCACCGCGGACGGCGTGGCTCAGCGAGTTCCAGTACTGCACCCACACCGGCTGGTCGAGTCCGTACCGCGCCTGCAGTTCCGCGACGGCCGCCGCGTCGACCGTCGTCCCGGTGGACGCCGAGTCGACGGCGATGCTCACCGGGTCGGACGGCAGGAGGAACAGCACGGCGAACGACACGGTGAACGTCGCCCACAGGACGGCGATCGCCTGCAGCACGCGGAGTCCGAGGTAGCGAATCATGGGTCAGCGTCCACTGATCCAGGTGTCGAAGAACTGGAGCCGGGCCGAGGCCTCGAACTTCAGGTCCTGCACGTTCGGGCCCGCGCCGATCGCCTGCGACAACTCCACCGTGGGGATCCACAGGCCGTTGTCGAGGACCTGCTGCTGGGCGTCGGCGACGAGCGCGCTCCGCGCGGCGGGATCGGTGGTGGCGAGCTGCTTCGCCAGCACGTCGTCGAGCGCGGGAATCGGGCCGCGGCTGTTCAGGTTGCGGCCTTCGAGCCCGAACTGGGTGCGCAGGATGTCGCCGTCGGCTCGGGTGCTGTTGTAGTAGGTGGCATCGAAGTCCTTGGAATTCTGGCGGGCGGTGGCCTCCGGGGTCGACACGAGGTCGAGCTGCAGGTCGACTCCGACCGCTCTGAGCTGCTGCTGCACCAGTTCGAGGATGGCCTGGTTGCCAGCGAACACGGAGCTGAACAGCACGGGGAAGGCGAGCTTCTGACCACCCTTCTCGCGGATGCCGTCGGCGCCGGGCACCCAGCCCGCCCGATCCAGGATCGACTTCGCCTTCTCCGGGTCGTACGTCACGTCCGGCAGTGCCACGTAGCCCGGGGTGCGGCTGGCCAGGGTGCTGGTGGCCGGCTTGAAGTTGGGGCCGAGCACGGTGTCGACCAGTTCCTGCCGGTTAATCGCCGGCACCAGCGCGCTGCGCACGACGGGGTCGACGAGCGGTCCGCGGGTCACGTTGGGCTGGAAGCCGAACGGGGTTCCTGGATTCGAGGTGGTGAGCACCTGCCCGCCCGCACCTTCGATCTGCGGGGCGTCCTGCGGCAGCGCGTCGCTGATCGCGTCCAGCTGTCCCGAGGACAGGCTGCCCGTGCGGACGCCGGATTCGGGGACGACGGTGAACTCGATGGTGTCGAGGTAGGCCTCGCCGTCGTGGGCGAACACGTCGGAGCCCCAGTTGTATCCGGCGCGCTTGGTGAGGGTGACCGACTTGTCCTGCTGGTAGTCGGCGTACGTGAACGGCCCGGTGCCCGAGATGTTGCCGGTGCACCGCTCTTCGGCGGACTTCGCGACGGACGCGTCGGACAGGATGCCGAGCTGCGGGGTGGACGACGCCTGGAGGAACTGCGCGTTGGGTGCGGCGAAGTCGACCTGCGCGGTCTGCGGGTCGATCACGGTGGTGCCGGTGTACCCGGTGAGGTAGCTGGCGCCCAGTGCGGCCTTGGCCCCGGTGAGGGTGTTCACGATGGCGTCGAGGTTCTTCTTCACCGACTCCGCGGTGAAAGGTGTTCCGTCACTGAACGTCACCCCCTCCTTCAGGTGGAACGTGAAGGAGGACGCGTCGGCGTCGGTGTCCCAGCTCTCGGCCAGCCACGGCTTCAGTTCGCCCGTCTCCGGGTCCTGGTCGGTGAGCGAGTCCACCACCTGCCGAGCCACGTAGATCGTCTGGTTGGTGCCCGACTGCGCGGGATCGGCGCACGTGGGCGCCTGGGACAGGCCGTAGCGGAGGGTGCCGCCGGGCTGCGGCGGGCCCGCGTCCGCGGAGGAACTGCTGGAGCCGCCACCGCAGGCGGTGAGCGCCGTGGCCAGCACGGCGGCGGCGCCGATACCTGCCGCGATGCGGCCGCGGTGGAACGAGGACAAAGGCACTGATGGCACCGAGAAACTCCGTGATCTCGAAGAAGTGCCGTGCGCGCTGCCCGTCGAGTGGGCAGCGCTCACGCGCACACAAAAGTGAGGGACACCGGATCCGACGCGGATGCGGTGTGTGGAGCAGGAACCCCGGGCACAGGCCGGGGTGTCAGGTCAGCTGTGACAGATCGAGGTGGACAGCCGGCAGAGATCGACGTGCAGGCGCCCCCAGGCGCTCACGAAGCCTTCGGTCAACATCGTTCCTCCATCGATCCCGGCGGTAGCACCCGCACCCGCAGGGCGGGGGGTTGCTGCGACGTCAACGAGCCAGGTCTCTCGGTCGCTCTGGATGGTCGTTACCGAGTGTAAGAGATCGCCGGTCGCCGCGCCACACGGCCCCCGCTACCCGACCGCCCGCCGGGGCGGGAGTTCCCGTCGCGACAGCGGCGGGCGGAGGCCGAGATGCTCACGCAGGGTCGAGCCTTCGTATTCCGTTCGGTACGAACCGCGCTCCTGCAGTTCGGGCACGAGCAGGTCGACGATCTCGTCGATTCCGGTGGGCACCAGATACGGAGAAATATTGAATCCGTCGGTGGCTCCGCTGCGAACCCACCGGGTGAGTTCGTCGGCGACCTGCCCGGGGGTGCCCGCGAATCCCGACCGTTGGGTCGTCGCGATCGCGACCTGCCGCAGCGACAGGTTCTGCGCCTCCGCCAGGGCCCGCCACTCGCGGGCGATGGCGAGCGGATCCTTGCCGTCGCGCGCGGCCCCGCGGGTGACGGAGATCGGCGCGGGCACCGGATCGAATTCGGGCAGTGGACCGTCCGGGTCGCGATCGGACAGATCACGGCCCCACACCTGCCCGACCAGCGACAGCGCTGTCTGGCCCGTGTACTGGCCTTCGAGGACCCAGCGGACCTTGTCCTCCACCTCGGACGCGTTCTCCGCGAGCACGATCTGGGTGCCGGGGAGAATCTTGACGTCGTCCTCGGGGCGTCCGGCTCGGCGCAGTCTCGCCCGGATGTCCTCGGCGAATGCGAAAGCGTCGTCGAAATGGGTTCCGTGCCGGGAGAAGATCACGTCGGCGTGCGCGGCCGCGAAGTCCCGGCCCGCCGGTGAGTCGCCGGCCTGGAAGATGACGGGATGGCCCTGGGCGCTGCGCGGCAGGGTGGGGGTGATCGTGACGTCGAACTGCGACGTGCGCCGCGTCACGTCCTGCACACCGCCCGCGGTGGTCCAGGACGGCGCCTCGGTGCTCGTCGCGACGGCGCCGTCGGCCCACGCGTCCCAGATCGCCCGCGCGGTGTCGAGGAACTGCCCGGCCCGCTCGTACCTGTCGGCGTGATCGAGGAAGCCGCCGCGCCGGAAGTTCTCACCGGTCCACGCGTTGTCCGTGGTGACGGCGTTCCAGCCGGCGCGTCCGCCGGACAGCAGGTCCAGCCCGGACAGTCGCCGGGCGAGGTCGGCCGGTTCGTTGTACGTGGTGTTCTGGGTGGCCACCAGCCCGATGTGCCGGGTGATGCCGGCCAGCGCCGAGAGCTGGGTGATCGCGTCCGGCCTGCCCACGATGTCGAGATCGAGGATCTTGCCTTCCTGTTCCCGCAGGCGCAGTCCCTCACCCAGGAAGAAGGCGTCGAACAGGCCCCGCTCGGCGGTGTGTGCCACCCGCCGGAACGTTTCGAAGTCGATCTGCGATCCGCTCGTCGGATCCGACCAGATCGTCGTGTGGTTGACACCCTGGAAGAAGACCCCGAAATGCACCTGGGCATCGGGCCGGGCGTACGAGTTGTCGGTCATGATCTCCACAACCTTTCAGCGAGAGGATTCTGCGAGGCGCTCGGCCCGGAATCGGTTGGCGGGGCGGTCGAGTCCGAGCGTGCTGCGCAGAGTCGAACCGGGAACGGGACGGTGGGCGACGCCGGCGCGCAGGAGTGCCGGGATCACGTACCGCGCCAGCACCGGGAGGTCCTCGTCGACCACGGCGGGATGCAGGCGCACACCGTCGACGTGCGAATCCATTGCGCGCAGCAGTTCCACCAGTCCGGTGGCCTCGCCGGCAAACGAGAGCCGCCCGCTCGGCGGGGCGGGAGTGGCTGCGCCGAGCGCCACGTCGAGTTCGGCGAACACGAGCGCCGCCCCGCGGTCCTTCGCCCGTCCTGCCGCATCGGCGATGTCACCGGGTGTCGCCCCGAACACCAGTACCACGTCGACCTGGGACGGATCGGACTGTCCGTCGACTCCGAACACCACCAGTTGCCCCTGCGGTGGTCGCGGCACGATCGCGGGCCCCTTGACCGAGTACGCCTCGCCCCGGAAGTCGATGTAGTGCAACCGGTCGCGGTCGACGAAACGGCCGGTGGCGTAGTCGCGGATCACCGCGTCGTCGTCCCAGGAATCCCACAGGTCCCGGACCACGGCGATCGCGTCCCGCTCCTCCCGTGCGAGGTCGGCGGGTGCGGTGACCTCGGACCGGCCCAGCGCCCTCGCGACCCGAGGGTCGGTGTCGCGGGCGGCGATCCAGCCGCCACGGCCCCGCGACGCGTAGTCGAGCGTCGCGAGCTGGGAAGACGTGTGAAACGGCTCGGCGTAGGTGGTGCCGACCACGGGTACCAGGCCGATCGTGCTGGTGGTCGCGGCGACGAACGCGGCGCGGTTCACGGCGTCGATCCGGCCGGCGGGTCCCCCGTCGGCGCCGGGCGGCAGCAGCGAATCGCCGAAGGAGGCGAACGTGAAACAGGCGTTCTCCGCCGCCGCGACCCGGTCCGCCACCGTCCGTCCGGTCAGCAACCGGTCGGGGGTGTGCGCGGCGCGCCGCCAGGCCTCGGGATGCGTTCCCTCGCCGTCGAGCTCGATGCCCAGATGCAGGCTCATGCCTGTCGCTCCTCTGTGTCGGCCGCGAGGGGGCGGCTCGGAATGGTCTCGCGCAGCGCAGGAGCCACGTCGGCCTGGAACAGCTCGAGGCTCTCGCGGTGCTGTTTGTCGCTGCCGACGCGGTCGGCGCTCAGGTGGATCACCTCGTGGCCGAACTGCTCGTGGTAGCGCTGCACCTTGTCGATCACCTGCTGCGGGCTGCCGATCAGTGCGGAGCTACGTTCGACGAAGTCCTCGAGGGTCTCGAATACCACCGGAAGTCCTGCCCGGCGGGCGAAGTCGAGCCGGGCGGCGTGAATCGGACGCCACACGTCGAGTGCGTCCTGCGAGTTCGGTGTGACGTAGAACCCGGCGGTGCCGGCGCCGACGAGGGCCTCGGCGGGATCGTGACCGTAATGGGCCCACCGTTCCCGGTAGTGCCGGACGAGTTCGGCGTAGGAATCGATCGGATACGTCACGTTCGCCGAGAAGATCGGATCCCCGTAGCGGGCCGCGAGATCCACCGACTCCCTGCTCGTCGCGCTGCCGTGCCAGATCCGGATCCGCGGCTGCAGTGGGCGGGGCAGCGCGACGGCGTGCTCGAGCGACGGCCGGAACGTGCCCTCCCAGGTGACGTCCTCGCTCTCCCACAACTTCCGGAACAGCTCGTACCCTTCGCGGTTGCGGTCCCACTGGTCGTCCGGTGTGACGTGGAACAGCTGTGCCTGCGCGGTGCCGTTTCCCTTGCCGATGATGAGTTGCAGCCGGCCACCCGACAGGTTGTCGAGCGTCGAGTAGTCCTCGAACGCACGAACCGGGTCGAGCAGACTCAGCGTGGTCACCGCGGTCCACAACTGCAGGGTGGTGGTCCGCGCCGCGATGGCGCTGAGCACCACGGGCGGCGACGAGGACAGGAAGGGATGTTCGTGGCGCTCGCCCACCGCGAAACCGTCGTACCCCAGTTGCTCGGCGAGGACGCCCGATTCCACGACCTCCCGCAGCCTGGCCGCGGTGCCGATTCTCTCCCCGGTCACCGGATCCGGGTGGTGAGTGATCAGGCTCATCAGCAGAAACTTCATACGGACTCGTACTCCTTTGCGGCGCAGTCGGAAGGCAGGGCGGTGTGCAGGAGCTTCTCGAATCCGTGGACCCCGATTTCCTGCGGTGGGAGTGAACGGTCGAACAGCGCCGTGTACCCCGCGGCCAGGTACAGGGCCACCGCCTCGGGCTGCCGCGGCCCGGTGGTGAGGAAGATGCGCGAGTAGCCGGCCCGGGCGATCTCGGCCTCGAGTTCCCGCAGCACGATGCGTCCGAGTCCGCGCCTGCGGTGCGAGGACGAGGTCCAGATCCGCTTGAGTTCCGCGGTCGTGTCGTCGTAGCGACGGAAGGCGCCGCCCGCCACCGACGTCCCGTCCTCGACCACGACGAGCAGCGCGCCCCCCGGTGCGGCGAACTCTTCCGCCGGATACGTGCTGAGGTCCTCGTACATCTGGTCGCGGGACCGCCCGTACCGAGTGCTGTATTCGGTCGCCAGTTCTTCGAGCAGCGGCGCAGCCAGTGGATCGGTCTGATCGACGAACACGGTCTGCACGGGGTCGGTCCTCTCGCTCACTGTTCCTCCTGTCAGCTGGTCTTCGGGAGCCCGGGCGGGTTGACGACCGACGTGTTCACGGCCTCGTTCGCGATGTTCCAGCGGTCGAGAACCTGTGCGTACGTGCCGTTCTCGATGACGTGGTTGATGGCCTCGTTGACGGCGGTGATCAGCCCGTTGTCCTTCTTGGTGAGCACGGCGATCTCACCCTGGAGTGCGTCGCCGGCGCCCGAGAACGTTCCGGCGATCTCGGTCTCCCC
This sequence comes from Rhodococcus sp. T2V, assembly GCF_029269925.1. NCBI lineage: Bacteria > Bacillati > Actinomycetota > Actinomycetes > Mycobacteriales > Nocardiaceae > Rhodococcus > Rhodococcus sp. T2V. The sequence continues at coordinate 78,728 of NZ_JARJBD010000025.1, read as the reverse complement.
GGCCTGCGCCACGTGGAACGACGACGACGGGTTGGGGCCGAAGTAGGCGTCGATGCGACCCGACGCGAGCGGCAGGTAGTAGTCGGTGGTGTTCTGGTAGTACGTGATGTCAGTGGGTTCGAGACCGGCCGCCACGTTCTGCTCGCTCCACTTCACCAGCAGCGCTTCCTGATTGGTACCGGAGGACACCGCGATCTTCAGGCCCGCGACGTCCTTGGGTTCCTTGATCTGGATGCCGCTGTCCTTCTTCGTCTCGAACGCGACCGTGTCGAGGCGGTACGTCGAGAAGTCGTACTTCTCCTTCCGCTCCTCGGTGACGGTGACGTTGGAGATGAAGGCGTCGGCCTCCCCCGAGTCGATCCGGACGAAGTTCTGCGCCCAGTCCGCGGCCTGGAGATCGACCTTCAGGCCGAGGACGTCGCCGATCAGGTATGCGAAGTCGGTCTCCGAGCCGATGAGCGTCTTGTCGTCGTCGGCGTAGAACCGCAGCGGCGGGGCCGATCCGGCGCTGCCCGTGACGACGAGCGTGCCGCGGTCGCGGATCTGCTGGGGAACCTTCGCGGCGATCGACTCGACCTCGTCGGTGGTGATGCGATTCTGATCGGCGGTGAGGTTGTAGCCGGCGGCCGACGTGGGCCCCGATCCCTCGTCCTCGACGTCGCCGCCGCACGCGGCGGCGAGGAGCGCGACGGTGGTGAGGGCCGAGGCCAGAATTTTGTTGCGGAACCGTGCGGTGGACATGTGTGCCTTTCGGGGATCCACACCGGGGTGTGGAGGTCAGAGAACTCGGGAGAGGAAAGCTTTGGTGCGGTCGTGCTGCGGGTCGTCGATGACCTGCGCGGGCGGGCCTTGCTCCACGACGACGCCGCCGTCCATGAAGACCGCCGTGTCGGCGACCTCCCGCGCGAAACCCACCTCATGGGTGACGATGACGAGGGTGGCGCCGTCGCGTGCCAGTTGCTTGATGACGGCGAGGACCTCACCGACCAGTTCGGGGTCGAGGGCCGACGTGGGCTCGTCGAACAGGATCACCGCCGGGCGCAACGCGAGAGCGCGGGCGATCGCGACCCGCTGCTGCTGGCCGCCGGACAGTTGCCGCGGGTACTCGTGGGCCTTGTCACCCACCCCGACCCGTTCCAGGAGGGCGATCGCCTCGGCCTCGACCTCGGCCCGGTCACGGCCCTGCGCCGACACCGGTGCCTCGACCACGTTCTCCAGCACCGTGAGGTGGGGGAAGAGGTTGAAGTTCTGGAACACGAATCCGATCCGGGACCGCTGCTTCAGGATGTCGCGTTCCCGCAGTTCGTGGAGTTTGTTGCCCTTGCGCCGGTAGCCGATGAGGCCGCCGTCGATCCGAATGGTGCCCCGGTCGACCTTCTCCAGGTGGTTGAGCGTGCGGAGCAGCGTGGACTTGCCGGAACCCGACGGGCCCAGGATCACCGTCACCTCACCCTTGCGGACCAGCAGGTCCACACCCTGGAGGACGTCGAGTGCGCCGAAGGACTTGTGGACCCCGCGAACCTCCACCGCGAACTCCGCCTGCCGGGTGTCGGTCGTCATTTCGTGGCCCCTCTCGGTACGGAGACGCCGGCGTCGCGGATCTCGGCGAATTTCCGGGTGACCTTCTGCCACGGAGTCGGGGGCAGTGCCCGAGCCGATCCGCGGGCGTAGTGCCGCTCGACGTAGTACTGGCCGATCGACAACAGCGTGGTCAGGATGATGTACCAGATCGTCGCGACCATCAGCAGGGGCACGACGCGACCGTTGCGGCCGAAGATCACCTGAACCTGGTAGAACAGTTCCGCGATCGCCATCGTCGACACGATCGACGTGCCCTTGAACAGGCTGATCACCTCGTTCGCCGCGTTCGGCAGGATGCCGCGCATCGCCTGCGGCAGAACGATCTTGAAGAACTGGCGACGACGCGGAATGCCCAGCGACTGCGCCGCCTCGATCTGCCCGTGGTCCACCGAGATGATGCCGGAGCGGATGATCTCGGCGGAGTACGCGGCCTGGTGCAGTGCAAGCCCGATGACAGCGGCGGTGAAGCCGCTGATGACGCCGTTGACCTCGAAGGTGAAGAAGCCGGGCCCGAACGGAATACCCAGCGACAGAGTCTGATACAGGTACGTGATGTTGAACCAGAACAGGAGTTGCACGATCAGCGGGATCGACCGGAACGCCCAGATGTAGACCCAGGCGATCACCTGCAGCACCGGGTTGTGCGACAGGCGGCTGACCGCCAGCACCACACCGAGCGCGAATCCGAGGACCGTCCCCCAGAGGGTCAGCTTCACCGTCATCCACAGGGCCTGCAGCACGGAGCCGGCGGTGAAGTACTTGGCGAACGTCGCCCAGTCCCACCCCGGGTTGGTGGCGAGGCCGTGGACGAACTGGGCGAGCAGCACCAGCACGGCGGCGCTGACCACCCACCGCCACGGGTGCCACCGCCGTGCGACCTCCAGCGCGGCGTCCGCGGGCCGGTCACCATTGCCGGACGGTTCGGAATCGAGGGGCGCGGCCGAACGCGCCCGGACGGGGGCGCTCACGCTCGCTCACCACTGGGAACAGACATCACTGAGGCGGCCTTTCACCTGGAGACGGGTCGGGGAAGAGGGCGCGTCTTCCGCGGGATGCGGGCGCGCGTCAGGCGCTCACCTGGCGTTTTACCCGGTGAGCGTGCGGTGAGACCTCGTCAACAGTGGCAGGAGGTGGTCCGGCACAGGTCGATGTGCCGTCTGCGCCACGCAGGGCGCGCGGGGTAGTTCATGTGCTGCCTTCCATCGATCCCGGCGGTAGCACCCGCACCCGAAAAATTCGGAAGGGTTGCTGCGACGTCAACGAGCCAGGTCTCTCGGTCGCTCTGGATGGTTGAAACGAACACTAGCTGCATTCCCGGACGTCGTCAACACGGGGTATTTCCCTGCAACACAGGGGAAATGGCGTCGCGCGGACGCAAGAATCACCGTGCGCAGAAGTGCTGACATGCGGTCGAGGATGCGGTTGGATGGGACGCGCAGCCATGTATCGCGACCGCCGCGCGACCCGGCTGCCGGGCCGTCCGAGGCCCTTGTAACGTCGCCTCGGTGACACCACTCGAAGTCATCGCGATCCTGGTAGCCGGCGTCGGCGCGGGCGCGATCAACGCCATCGTCGGCAGCGGCACGCTCATCACCTTCCCCACCCTGGTGGCATTCGGGTTCCCTCCGGTGACCGCCACGATGTCGAACGCGATCGGCCTGGTCGCCGGCGGCGTGTCCGGCACGTGGGGGTACCGGCGGGAGCTGGCCGGGCAGGGGCCGCGGCTGCGGTGGCAGATCCCGGCGTCCCTGTGCGGTGCGATTCTCGGCTCGTGGCTGCTGCTGCACCTCCCCGAAACGGTGTTCGAACTCATCGTCCCGGTGCTGCTCATCCTCGCCCTGATCCTGGTGGTGCTGCAGCCGAAGATCCAGGCCTGGGCGAAGCAGCGTGGCAGCCACGAGGCGGGCCTGAGCACGGCGCGACTCACCCTGCTGACCGTCGGCACGTTCGCCGTCGGCGTGTACGGCGGATACTTCACCGCTGCGCAGGGCATTCTGCTGATGGGCGTGATGGGCGCGATCCTGCCGGAGAGCCTGCAACGGATGAACGGCGCGAAGAATCTGCTGTCGCTCATCGTCAATGTCGTCGCGGCGACCGCGTACACGCTCGTGGCGTTCGACCGGATCAGCTGGGCGGCCGCCGGCCTCATCGCGGTGGGATCGCTGCTCGGCGGCGTCCTCGGCGCCCGCTACGGCCGCCGCCTGTCCCCCACCGCACTGCGGGGAACCATCGTCGTCGTCGGTCTCATCGGCCTGTTCCGGCTGCTCGCATAGTCACGCATGCACCCTCCCGCTCCCCCATACTGAGTCGGTGAGCAACGAAGTAGAGCACCCGGGCTGGACCTATCTCATGGACATGGACGGCGTTCTCGTCCACGAAGAGCATCTGGTCCCCGGGGCCGACCTGTTCCTGGCCGAACTCCGGGAGTCCGGCACCCCGTTCATCGTCCTGACCAACAATTCCATCAGGACTCCGCGCGATCTCCGCGCCCGGCTGCTCCGCACCGGCCTGGACATTCCCGAGGAATCGATCTGGACGTCCGCCCTGGCCACCGCGACGTTCCTGGCGAACCAGCGCCCCGGCGGCAGCGCCTACGTCGTCGGCGAATCCGGGCTGACCACCGCGCTGCACGACATCGGATACGTCCTCACCGAGAACGATCCCGACTACGTGGTCCTCGGCGAGACCCGTACCTACTCCTTCGAGGCCATCACCACCGCAATTCGATTGGTGGAGAGAGGCGCTCGTTTCATCGCCACCAACCCGGACCCCACCGGACCGTCGCGTGAGGGCTCCCTTCCGGCCACGGGATCCGTTGCGGCACTGATCAGCCGGGCCACCGGCCGCGACCCGTACTACGTGGGCAAGCCGAACGCGCTGATGATGCGCTCGGCCCTGCGGGCCATCGGCGCGCACTCCGCGAACACGCTGATGATCGGTGACCGCATGGACACCGACATCGTCTGCGGGCTCGAGGCCGGGCTGCAGACCATCCTCGTCCTCACCGGAATCTCGACGCGGGACTCGGTGGAGTTGTTCCCCTACCGCCCCACCGCGGTGCTCAAATCGGTCGCCGACCTGGTCGGCCGCACGTCGGATCCGTTCGGCGATGCGGCTGCGCCACCCGTGAGTACTTCTTAACCCGGATCCACCGATAGGGACGGGTCGGGTGATGGATTCGGTTGCTGCCGTTAGTGGGCTGTCGGGGCGTGGGTGACCGCCCGACCTCGGTGCCGGTTTGTTCCACTGGGGTTTTCGGGTCGGGGCCGGAGGTGGCCGGGCGGACTAGGTGGCCTGCGGTTTTCGTCGCCGGGTGGAGGCGAACAGGCGTGTCCATTCGGATTCCCACGGCCAATCCCGGGGCAGGTGCAGGGTGAGGCGGCGGGCCGAGGACGCGATCCGGGCCGGCACCGAGATCAGGGTCCTGCGGATGGTGGCGGTCGTCGCCCGCACCAGGCGGGTCCCGGTCAGGGTGGCGGCGGCGCGGGTGAGATTGAACGCCATCACCGCGAGTACCAGCCAGGCACTGTTGGCGGCGAACCGCCCGGACGGCAGGTGCGCGAGCGCGGAGTTCTTCAGGTCGGCGTGGACCTGTTCGATGATCGCGTGCCCGCGGTGGACCTTGTCCGCGGCGACGGTGTCCAGCACATCCGGGTCGGTGGTGGTGAAGAAGGCGTGGAACCGCCAGGTGTCGAACAACGTGCCCTGCCCGTCGGTGTGTTCCCGCAGGTCCGGGATGCGGCGTACCACCAACCGGCCCGGTGTTCGTTGGGAGGCGAGGCGGGTGAAGGCGGTGAAGTCGATCTCGGCGACCTCGGCGCGGGAGATCCACCGGTCGGTCTGTTCGTCGTAGACGGCGTCGGTGTATTCGATCGGGGTCCACGCATCCTCGTCGATCGCGGTGATCGCCGCTTTCACCGTCGCGGTCATCCGCACCGTGACCGAGACGTCGGCGCCGGCCCGCAGTGCCGCGGACACGGTCGGGTGCCCGTAGAACGCGGAATCGGCGCGCACCAACACCGGTCCGGCCGCTGCATCGAGGCGGCGCACGGTGGCGAGGGCGTCGGTGACCATCCGGGATGCCCCGCGCGGGGACCCGCAGCCGCCGCGGCGCAGGCGTTGGCCGACGATGACCGGTGCGTGTCCGTCGGTGGTGGCGGTGGCGATCAACGCGTTGAGCCCGCGGATCCCGGTGTATCCGTAGCCCGAGCCCTGCTTGCGGTGTCCGTGCACCGGCACGATCGTGTCGTCGATATCGAGCAGCACCCGCCCACCCGGTCCGATGCCGGGGCCGGAGACGAGTGGGGTCTGTTCGGCGAGGGCGGTGAGGAATCGGGTGGCGATGGCGTCGATTTGGCGGACGTGCCCGAAGGTGAACGTCCGCAGAAAGGAGCCCAGCGTCGACGGGGCGTACGGGTGGTCGAACACCGTGGGCATGGCGCCGTGCCGCAGCAGCGCCATGTCGTCGATGCTGTCGGCGCCGGCGACCATGCCCGCCACCAGCGACGACACCTTCCGGCCCGCATGCGCGCCCTTGTCGGTGGGCAGAGTCAGATGCTCGTCTGCCAGGTCAGCGAGGCCGCAGTCCTGGGCCAACCCCAGTACCGGGATCAGTCCGGCCGTGGCGAGGAGATTGCGGTCGTCGAACGCCGCGGCCGTCACCGGCCGGGTGTGGGATAGTTGCACCCTAGAGATGCCCTTCGTGTCGATCGAACTGGTTCTGTGAGAAGTCCAATTCTTTCAGCACGCAAGGGCATCTCGTCGTTTCAACTCACCCAACCCCACCCCGCATCGGTGGATCCAGGCTTAACCGCCGGACGTTGACAAGTACTCACGGGTGGCGGCAGCCGGTGACGCCCCGGAGGGAGGCTGCCTTGTACGTCCCGAACGTGATCCGGTTCCCGTCTCCGCCGGCGAACGTCACATCGTGACGTCCGGGCTCGTCGACGTGGACGTCGAGCCGATCCATCCCGGCGTCGGCGGCGACCGCGCGGGCCGCCGCCAGCACCGCCGGCCAATTGTCGTCGCGGATCGGGTTGTCGGACAGTAGCGCTCGCGTGGTGACGGACTTCCCCTCCGTGTACGCATACGGTCCGGGGCATCCGCCGCCCTGGCTGCGTTCACGATGCCACCGCCACCGGACGTCCGGAGTGATCGCACCGACGGCTTCGCTGATCCGCACGAGCGCATCGGTGACGTGTCTCTCGGTGAGGGCGAGCGTCGGCCTGCCGCTCAGGCTCTCGGCCGCCGCCGCGATCTCCTCGTCGCCGAAGTTGTACGGGTTGTCCGTCATGCCACCACATCCGCTCGTCAGGATCGCCGCGCCGATCACGGCGACCGTCTTCGTCACCCACCGGATCGTCACCGGAGCGCCAGTTCCGGCAGACCCGCCGCGATCACGGCCATGTTGTAGCCCGACGCCCGGAGTTCGCCGTTGTCGCTCGGTCGTGGATACTCGCTGTGCCCGTTGGCATCTTCCCGCCGGACGCCGTCGGGCGTCGTCGCCGCACGCACCGACAGTTGCTCGAGATCGGTCTGCACCGGATCCGGTCCGAGCCGGCCGAACCCGTCCGCCACGGTGATCGGATCGTCGTGCGCGCGCATCACGAACCCGTGGCCGGGTGCCAGCCCGAGGTCCGATTCGTCGTTCGCATCGAAGCCGGGCGAACCGTAGAACACGGCGTCGTCCACCGGTTGCCGCGGTCCCGCTTCCTGCAGGGCCAGGCCCTGGGTGTACGAACCATACGAATGTCCGAGGGCGGTGATGTGCGGGTCGGGCCTCTGCGAGGCGACGTCGAGACCCTCGTAGAACGAGGCGAGCTTCGGGGCTCCCGCGGTCGCGCGGTCGGACTGCCATGCGTCGAGGAGCCATCCGCGCCCGAGGTTCTGGTCGATGAACGGGACGTCGTAATTGCCCGGGCCGGTGGTGGTCGGCGGCTGATACCCGAGCCACGCGATCGTCGACACCGTGTCGCCGGTGTGTCGGGACAAGTCCAGCTGCCGTTCGATTTCCGCCTTCAGCGCCCTCGCCTCGCCGGTCATTCCGGCGAGGGATCCGACGGTGGTGTCGATGCCCGGGGTGGTGACCGAGATGTGGTCGGCGGTGTCGGGGTCGCCGAGCGCGAACGCGGCCATCGTCCGTTCACCCGACTGCAGGTCGAGCAGCATCAGCCTGCCGTCCGGGTGGTCGCGGACGAGCGCCTCGAGGTGGTCGAGGTCCTGCAGCTTCTGCTCGGCATACCACAGGCGTGCATCGTCGTCGGTGAACGCACCGCCGAACACGTTGTGGTCCAGCCTCTCCCGGAGTCGGTCCCGTTCCCACTCCCACCGCGACCGCTCGTCGGCGAATCGGCTCACATTCGCCTCGTGCCGCACCGCGGACGGAATGCCGTCACGGCCGCCCACCCACTCGGGATGCCGCTCGATCACCTCGCGCCGCTGGGCTGCGGGCAGGGCATCCCAGTACTCGCGGTTGGCGAGCGGGGAGCCGTCTGGTGGCGGCGCGGGGGCGGACAGGCCGCGACCCACTTCACCGGGTTCGACACTGCCCTCCGCGGCCCGCGTCAGGACGGCAGCGGCGTCGGCGACGAGGTCCTCCGCCTGCAGGATCAGCGCCCGGGCCGCGGCACCCAGTTCGGCGCGCAGTTCCTCGCGCCCCGCCGCGTCCGGCTCGTCGACCGGCGGTCCCGGTGCGTCCGCGACGTCCCCGTTGTCCGACAGTGCCATACCGTGGGCGAGAGCAGTGTCCCGGACGCCGTCGAGTTCGGTCTGCAGGTGCGTGACCGCGTCGACCAACTCGCGGGTCAGCGATTCGACGACGGCGACCGACGCCGCCTCGCCACTCAGTTCATCCGCGGCGATCCGGAACCGCCGACGTGCAGCGTCCGCAGCCTCGTCCTGCCAACCGGCAACCGGCCGATGTCGGCGAGACCGTCCTGCACGAACGCGATGGCCGCCGCCCGCTCGGACAGCGACCGTTGCACGGCCTGCAGCGCGCGGGTGTCCCACTGGGCTATGTCCCTCAGATTCACGATCCCCCCCAGGATGCATAATGCCCGTACCCTAGCGGATCGATCGCGTCCGCGGGAGTCCGATCTCGTCTCGACCGACACGAAGGATCGAAAATGAGCGGTTCCACCCACGTCGACACCGGTACCCTGCGCGCAGCGGCCGGTCAGCTCGACGCCCTGTTCGACGAAGCACTCTCGCGGCTGAACCCCATCGACGTTGCCGTCGCCGACTCGGGGGCGGCGTGGCCGGAGGCGGCCGGCGCCGGGTTCGCCCGGTTCACGTCCTACCTGGACGGCAGGCGGGAGTCGTTGCAGCGCACCCTCGCCGAAATGTCCGCGACACTCGTCGAGTGCGCCCGCCGGTACGACACCCAGGACGCCGCGACCGCCGAGCGCCTCCACGCGGTCGCGCAGGCCACGAGCCTCGACCTCTAGGCCCTCCGGGCCTATCCCAGTGCCTGCTCCAGGTCGGTCAGGAGGTCGGCGGTGTCTTCGAGTCCGACGGACAGCCGGACGACACCGTCGGTGATGCCCACTGCCGCACGACCTTCCGGCCCCATCGCCCGGTGGGTGGTGGTGGCCGGGTGGGTGATGAGGGACTTGGAGTCGCCGAGGTTGTTGGAGATGTTGACCAGTCGCAGGGCGTCGAGAAGTTCGAACGCCCGCTTCTTCGCTTCACTCTCGGGCGCGTTCAGCGCGAAGGTGACGACGGTGCCGCCGCCGCTCATCTGCCGCTTGGCGAGGTCGTGCTGGGGGTGCGATTCGAGATACGGGTACTTGACCCAGTCGACGGCGGAGTGGCCCTCGAGGAACTGGGCGATCTCCAGTGCCGAGCCGACGGAGTGCCGCACCCGGATCGGCATCGTCTCGAGCCCCTTGAGGAGCGTCCACGCGTTGAACGGGCTCAGTGCCGGCCCGGTGTGGCGCATGAGGTTCTGGACGGGGCCCTCGATGTAGTCCTTCGGACCGAGGATCGCCCCGCCGAGCACGCGGCCCTGGCCGTCGATGTGCTTGGTGCCGGAGTAGACGACGATGTCGGCGCCCAGTTCCAGGCTGTGCTGCAGCAGCGGGGTCGCGAACACGTTGTCGAGCACGACCTTGGCGCCGGCGGCGTGTGCGAGTTCCGCCACCCGGGGGACGTCCACGAGTGTCTGCATCGGGTTCGACGGCGTCTCGAAGAACACCGCGGTGGTCGGCTCGGACAGAGCCTTCTCCCACTGGTCGAGGTCTTCACCGTCGACGAACACCGTCTCCACACCCCAGCGGGGCAGGATCTCGTTGCACACCACGAAGCAGGAGCCGAACAGGCTGCGGGCCGCGACGAGGCGATCGCCTGCCTTGAGCAGCGCGCCGAGTGCGGTGAACACCGCGGACATTCCGCTGGCGGTGCCGAAGCAGGCCTCCGCGCCCTCGATCAGGCGCAGCCGCTCCTCGAACATCTTCACGGTGGGGTTGCCGTACCGGGAGTACACGAAGTGGTCGATGTCGCCGGTGAACGACGCCTCGGCCGCCCCGGCGCTCTCGAACACGAAACCGGAGTTCAGGAAGATCGCTTCGGACGTCTCTTCGAAGCCGGAACGGAGGGTTCCTCCGCGCACGCTGATCGTGCCCTGGCCGATGTCGTCCGGCAGCGCCTTCTGAAACGCGCCGCCTTGAGGAATTGCACTCACCACTGCCTCCACGGCAGGCCCAGCGCCCGCCAGCCGACCGCCCCACGATGACCGTCGGCGTCCAGGCCGCCTTCGAAACCGTCGAGCACGTTGTACGACGGGCCGATGCCCGCCGCTGTCGCGGCTTCCGCCGCACCGATGGACCGCTGGCCGGAGCGACACAGGAAGATCACCGGGGCGTTGTCGCCGCCCGCGATCCCGGCCTCCTTCAGCTGGTCCACGAAGTTGTCGTTACGACTGCCCGTCGGGTAGCTGACCCATTCGATCAGCACGGTCTTCCGCCCGAGGGAGGTCGTGTCGGGGACTCCGACGTATTTCCACTCGGCGTCCGTCCGCACGTCCACCAGCACAGCGTCGGGATTGTCGCGGAGCAGCTCCCAGGCATGCTCCGGCGTTATGTCGCCTGCGTAACTCACCATGTCAGCTTTTCACAACCCTGTTCGGTGCGCCCTTCCGGGCAACGGTCAGTTGCAGACGACCCATGTGTCGCCGTCCCGCGTCAATTGCCAGGTATCCGTCGTCTCGCCCTTGCCGTCGTCGGCGCTGACCCGGACCTCGGCCCGGGCACGGTCGCCGTTGACCTCGGACGACTCGACGCCCTGCAGCGTGACGTCGCCTTCCCTGCCCCGGAGCACGGACCGGTCGTCGGACCACGTCGGGCAGACCAGCGTCTTCTGCAGATCGGCGTCGTCGTGGTTGTGGGCCTGGATGAAGTCGGCGACCGAACGGTTGATGCGGTCCGCTTCGGTGACGTTCTCGTCGGCGGGCGAGAGCATGCTGGACACCACGATGGCGACGAGGATGACGACGATGACGGTGACGGCGGCGATGAACGGCACCGCCGTGGTGCGCCGGGGATCCACCGGATCTTCCGCGCCTCCCGCGTCGCGCTGAGGCGATTCGCTCGAACCGGACATGACTTCCCTTCGATCTCGGCTGGCCACGAGTGTATAGAGCTGCCCCTACAAATCGTGTTTGTGACCCCCCAACGCGGAGGCGACTACCCTCTACAGGCGTGAGTCCCGAGAATGGGCTTTGCCCTGTCTGCCGCACCTCGGCCACCCGATTAGGCTGGGCTTAATTTAAGCTGAGGTTTCGTTGTCCGCCCTTCAGAAGGTAGTTCGCTCCAGATGACTGATCAGACACGTCCGTTGCGCGTTGCGATCGTGGGTGCCGGCCCCGCCGGTATCTACGCAGCCGACGCACTCATGAAATCCGATGCCGCGTCTGACGGCGGGATCAGCATCGACCTCTTCGAGCGGATGCCTGCCCCCTTCGGTCTGATCCGGTACGGCGTCGCCCCCGACCACCCGCGCATCAAGGGCATCATCACCGCCCTGCACAAGGTGCTCGACAAGCCGTCGGTCCGCCTGCTGGGCAACATCGACTACGGCAGCGACATCACCCTCGAAGACCTGCACAGCTTCTACGACGCGGTGATCTTCTCCACCGGCGCCAACGCCGACCGCGCCCTCAACATCCCGGGCATCGAATTCGACGGCAGCTACGGCGCCGCCGACTTCGTCTCCTGGTACGACGGCCACCCCGACGTCCCGCGCACCTGGCCCCTCGAGGCCGAGAAGGTCGCCGTCCTCGGTGTCGGCAACGTCGCCCTCGACATCGCGCGCGTCCTCGCCAAGACCGGCGACGAACTGCTGCCGACGGAGATCCCCGCCAACGTCTACGAGGGACTCAAGGCGAACAAGGCCGTCGAGGTCCACGTGTTCGGTCGTCGCGGACCGGCGCAGGCCAAGTTCACCCCCCTCGAGCTGCGTGAACTCGATCACTCGCCGACGATCGAGGTCATCGTCGATCCCGAGGACATCGACTACGACGAGGGCTCCGAGCAGGCGCGCCGCAACTCCAAGCAGGTCGACATGGTCGCCAACACCCTGCAGGACTGGGCCATCCGCGACGTGGGCAACCGCCCGCACAAGCTGTTCCTGCACTTCTTCGAGTCGCCCACCGAGGTGCTCGGCGAGGACGGCAAGGTCGTCGGTCTGCGCACCGAGCGCACCCAGCTCGACGGCACCGGCAACGTCAAGGGCACCGGCAAGTTCAACGACTGGGACGTCCAGGCCGTGTACCGCGCCGTGGGTTACCTGTCGCAGAACATCGCGAAGCTGCCGTTCGACGAGCAGGCGGGCACGGTCCCGAACGAGGCCGGACGCGTCATCGCCGACGACACCGCCGAGGGCAACGCCCGGTTCATGCCGGCCACCTACGTCACCGGCTGGATCAAGCGCGGCCCGGTCGGCCTGATCGGCCACACCAAGGGCGACGCCAACGAGACCGTCGCGAACCTGCTCGAGGACCGGACCGGCTTCCCCGAGCCCGCGAACCCGGGCGAGGACGCGATCATCGAGTTCCTCGAGGGCAAGCAGGTCCCCTACACCACGTGGCAGGGCTGGTACCGCCTCGACGCGCACGAGCGCAGCCTGGGCGAGCCCGAGGGCCGCGAGCGGATCAAGGTCGTCGAGCGTGAGGACATGCTCAAGGCCAGCGAGCCCGACAAGGCCTGATCTTCCGACTCGGTGCGAAGGGAACCTCCCGCGGGAGGTTCCCTTCCGTCGTCTCGGACCACGTGTGTCCAGACGGCGGCGAGGCTCACCCCGGGTGCCGGCGCGATGTTCCGGCAGTCCCCCCGCACAAGGCAGGATATGAGTCGTGTTTGACGCCCACGTTCACATCATCGATCCCCGGTTCCCGGTGGTCGAGAACCACGGCTATCTTCCGGAGCCGTTCACCATCGCCGACTACCGGGCACGCACGAAGGGCTTCGGCGTGGACGGCGGCGCCGTCGTCACGGCCTCGTATCAGGGCACCGACCAGAATTACCTGAAAGCTGCGCTCGAGGAGCTCGGCCCCAGCTGGGTGGGCGTCACCCAGATGGAACTCGACACCACGGACGAGAGCATCCTCGAACTCGACCGCGCCGGGGTCCGGGCCGTCCGGTTCAATCTTCGGCGCAGCGCGACCGACGTGAAGCTCCTCACCAAGCAGGCCCTGCGGGCGTACGAGCTGACCGGCTGGCACGCCGAGTTCTACGTGGACGCCACCCTGCTGCTGTCGCTCGAGCCGGTGTTCGCCAAACTGCCCGCCGTGTGCATCGACCACCTGGGGATGTCGACGCGGGGCCTGCCGTACCTCCTCGATCTCGTCGACCGGGGAGTCCGGGTGAAGGCCACCGGGTTCGGGCGGACCACCATCGAGAACGTCGGCGACGTGCTGCGCAAGATCCACGCCGTCAACCCCGAGGCGCTGATGTTCGGCACCGACCTACCGGGCAGCCGATCCCGAAGAGTGTTCCGGGACAGCGACATCGACATAGTGGCGGACGCGGTCGGCGACGACTTCGACAAGGTCATGGGCGGCAACGCGCGTGCGTGGTACCGCTGCGACACTCCGGACGGACGCTGCTAGCACGCACGCCCCTCGTCAGCAGCCTTCCATCTGCACGCTGTTCATCGACACCATCTCGGCCACCGGCGGCGTCTGCGGCTGCGACACCAGCCACGTGTTGTAGTTCTGCATCTGATCGCAGTCCAGCTGTTCGCGGCGTTCCTGCCGCCGCTCACGCTGCCGATCGTCCATCTGGTCTTCGTTCCGGTCGACGGCGATGCCACCGGTGGTCGATCCGTTGGCCTGCCGTTCCAGCCCGCGGACGCCGTCGGGGGTCATGATCCAGCCGAGGGTGTAGTCGGTGCCGTCGTGGTTGGTGGTCGCCCGGAACAGCCCGTCCTCCGCGGCGACAGGTTTGGCCGTGAACGCCTTGTCGGCCATGCCCGGCGCGCTGACCTGCCCCGTCACGGTGCCGTCGCTCATCGACGCCGTGAGCGTCGCTCCGTCCGGCGAAGACATCGACGCCGTGTCGCCGTCCATCGTGCCGGTCATCCACGTCCACATCTCGTCGCCGTCGCACAGGAAGGCGACCATGTCGTCACCCGACCTGGCCAGCGCGATGTACGCGTCGGTCCCGTCGACCGACCCGACGTACGTCGGGTCCATCTGCGGGGTCATCACGAAGGGTGACGGAATCTTCTCCATCATGTTCGACGCGGGCGCCGCTGCGCCGCTGCTCGTGGCCTCCGCGGCGCTGGTGGCGCTCGGCGCGGACGAGTCGGACGAGTCGTTGCCGCAGCCACTCAGTGCGAGGGTCGCGGCAGCGAGCGGGGCCAGGATCCAGGTCGTCTTCTTGTTCACGGCGCATTCCTCCGCTAGCCGGGAAGATCAACATCCGCGTTTCATCATCGCAGGTGGAGGTCGCTCCTGGATACCCCCGGCGACGATTTCGGCGACCTACGTCGCGACGACCGCGGTCAGCCACACCCCCGACGCGATCAGGGCGCCGAGCAGTTCGATCAGCATCGACAGTCCGACGGCCTTGCACGCGTGCCACGTCGACGCCCACGCCCGGTTGTGGGCACGCAACCGGTACAGCTCGGCCACATACGTTCCCGCGATGAACCCGAGAAACAGTCCCACCACGGGAACGACGAAGAACCCCACGATCCCGAGCAGCCCGCCGACGATCAGCGACATGTTGGGCACGCCGGCGCTGCGCATCCGCTTGCCGGGCCAGGTGTACTTGACGACACCGCTGATCATGAGGAACAGCGTGGCAACCGCGAACACCGTCCACGCCGTCGCACCGCCGGTCATGATGGCCCACACCAGGATTGCGGCGAAGATGAGGATCGTGCCGGGCAGGATCGGGATGACGATCCCGACGAGCCCGACCACGATGGCCAGGCCGACGAGGACTTCTGCGCCCGGACTCACGCGACGGGCACGACGCGGGACGCCGCCTCCCGCGCACGGCTGCGGGCGGTCTCGACGTCCGGCCCCGTGGACACGGCGACGCCCATCCGCCTCCGCGCGAAGCTCTCCGGCTTGCCGAACAGCCGCAGGTCGGTCTCGGGGACGGCCATCGCGTCGGCGACACCCTCGAAGCCGATTCCGGCGGCATCCAGTTTTCCGTAGATCACCGCGGACGCACCGGATGTCGTGAGGGTGGTGTCGACGGGCAACCCGAGGATCGCGCGGGCATGCAGTTCGAACTCCGAGAGTCGTTGCGTCCGAAGGGTGACCAGTCCCGTGTCGTGCGGGCGGGGGCTGACCTCCGAGAAGTACACGTCGTCGCCCTTCACGAACAGTTCCACCCCGAAGATCCCGCGGCCGCCCAGCGCCGACGTCACCTTCTCCGCCACCTCGCGCGACCGGGCGAGCGCCGTGCCGCTCATCGGCTGCGGCTGCCACGACTCCACGTAGTCACCCGAATCCTGCAGATGCCCGATCGGCTCGCAGAAGAACGTGCCCACCTCGCCGTCGGAGCCGATCGCCCGGACGGTGAGTTGGGTGATCTCGTAGTCGAAGTCGACGAACCCCTCCACGATGACGCGGCCGTAATTGACGCGGCCGCCCGCGAGCGCGTAGTCCCAGGCCTTCTCGACGTCGTCGGCGGCACGCACCGTGGACTGCCCCTTGCCGGACGAAGACATCACCGGCTTGATCACGCAGGGAAAGCCGATGCGTCCGGTGGCCGCCCGGACCTGCTCGAGCGATTCTGCGAACTCGTACGGCGACGTGGGCAGTCCCAGTTCCTCCGCGGCGAGGCGCCGGATTCCCTCCCGGTTCATGGTCAGCTGCGTCGCCCGCGCGGTGGGCACCACGACGGCAACGCCACGCTCCTCGACGGTCGCCAGCGCATCGGTGGCGATGGCCTCGATCTCGGGCACCACGAAATGCGGCTTCTCGGCGTCGACGAGCCGAAGCAGCGCCTCCGGGTCGCTCATGTCGATCGTGTGCGCGCGGTGCGCCACCTGGTGGCCCGGCGCGTTGTCGTAGCGGTCGACGGCGATCACCTCGACCCCCAGCCGCTGGAGGGCGATGATCACTTCCTTGCCCAGCTCACCCGACCCGAGCAGCATGACGCGGGTCGCGCCTGCCGTCAGAGGGGTACCGAACCGTCCGGGTGCCTGTTCACGCATGGTCACAACTATATGCGGGCACAGTTTCTCCATGCGGGCGCAGTTTCGCACCGGCGCCTACTTCAGCAGCCGCGACATCCGGCGGTCGGCGAGCACCTTGCCTCCGGTCTGACACGTCGCGCAGTACTGAAAAGACTTCTCCGCGAACGACACTTCCCGGACGGTGTCACCGCAGACGGGGCACGGCAGACCGGTTCGGGCATGGACGCGCATCCCGGATCGCTTCTCCCCCTTCAGCCGCGCCGCGTCCTGGCCGAGCGACCTGTCGACGGCATCGGTGAGCACGGAACGCATCGCGTCGTACAGCACGTGCACCTGGTCTTCCGGCAGGGTGCGTGCCGTCGCGAACGGGGAAATCTTTGCGGTGTGCAGGATTTCGTCGGAGTAGGCGTTGCCGACGCCGGCGAGCAGCGACTGGTCGACGAGTGCGTTCTTGATCCGCGCCGACGTGGTGGACAGCAGCGCCGCGAACTCGGGTTCGGTGACGGCGAGGGCGTCGGGCCCGAGCCGGGCTATCCCCTCCACCTCCTGCGGGTCGTGCACCAGCCACACCGCGAGCCGCTTCTTCGTGCCCGCCTCGGTCAGGTCGAACGCCGGCGTCGCCCCCTCCGGGGTGAAGAAATGCACCCGCAGCGCCAGCGGGCCCTTGCCCGGTTTCGGCGGCGCAACCGACGGATTGTCGGTCCAGCGCAGCCAGCCCCCACGCGACAGGTGGGTGACGAGCCACAACCCGGAGCAGTCGAGCGCGAGGTGCTTGCCGAACCGGGCGGCACCCGTGACGTCGCGGCCCTGCAGGGCGGTGATCGGGGGGTCGAACGTCTTCAGCACACTCAGGGCCGCCACGTCCACCCGGCCCACGACCGCTCCCACGGCGTGTTCACGCAGGAACTCGGCTAACGCCTCCACCTCGGGCAGCTCGGGCATGGTCCCAGGCTAACGGCATGTGAGCGAGAAAGTGTGCTCCTCCACACTTTCGCACTCACCTGCGGAGGAGGTAGGTGTCCATGATCCAGCCCTTGCGTTCCCGCAGTTCGGCGCGCACCCGCTGGATTTCGTCCTCGACGTCGCGCAGGCGACCGGAGATCAGCACCTCGTCGGGGGTGCCCAGGTAGGCGCCCCACCAGATCTGGACGTCGTCGCCGGGGACCTGCGTGAACGTGCAGTGGGCGTCGAGCATGACCACCGCGTTGTCGACGCCGTCGGGCAGCCCCTCGGCCAGTCGCCTGCCGGTGGTGACGTGGACGGGTTCGCCGATCCGGTTGAGCACGATCCGATGCTGGGCGGCCAGCGACTGCACGCTGGTGACGCCCGGGATCACCGAGTAGTCGAACGACACGTTGCCGCGGGCGAGCACCCGCTCGACGATCCGCAGCGTGCTGTCGTAGAGCGACGGGTCGCCCCACACGAGGATCGCCCCGACACCCGGCTCCGACGCGAACTCGGCCTCGAACAGCGCCGCCCGGCGCTCGTGCCAGTCGTCGACGACACCCTCGTAGTCGGACGGCGTGCGGTCGCGGGGCGGGTCGACGATGTCCACGACGCGGTACGGCCCGGCGACATGCTCCTCGAGGATGCCGGTGCGGAGATCGACGAGGTCCTGTTTCTCGTCGCCCTTGCCGATGACGAAGAACACGTCCGCCTTGTTCATCGCCTTGATCGCCTGGACCGTCACCTGGTCGGGGTCGCCGGCGCCGATGCCGATCACGAAGAGTTCACGCATGTGGCGAGGCTAACGCTCGTGCGCCTTTCTGGTTGCTCCAGCTACCGGAAAGGCGCACGGGTGGCGGAGCCGCCTATGCTCGTACAGTGACATCTGTGCCGACGCCGTACGAAGACCTGCTCCGACTCGTCATGGACACGGGCACCCCGAAGGCCGACCGCACCGGGACCGGCACGAAGAGCGTCTTCGGGCATCAGATGCGCTGGAACCTCGCGGACGGGTTTCCGCTGATCACCACGAAGAAGGTGCACCTCAAGTCGATCGTCTACGAACTGCTGTGGTTCCTGCGCGGCGATTCCAACGTGAAGTGGCTCCAGGACAACGGCGTCACGATCTGGGACGAGTGGGCCGACGCGGACGGCGAACTGGGCCCGGTCTACGGCGTGCAGTGGCGCAGCTGGCCGACCCCGTCGGGCGAGCATATCGACCAGATCAGCCAGACCATCGAGACGCTGAAGTCGAACCCGGATTCGCGTCGCATCATCGTGTCGGCGTGGAACGTCGGCGACATCCCGCAGATGGCGCTGGCGCCGTGCCACGCGTTCTTCCAGTTCTACGTCGCGGACGGCAAGCTGTCGTGCCAGTTGTACCAGCGCAGCGCCGACCTGTTCCTGGGCGTGCCGTTCAACATCGCCAGTTACGCGCTCCTCACCCACATGGTGGCGCAGCAGGCGGGGCTCGAACCGGGCGACTTCATCTGGACGGGTGGTGACTGCCACATCTACGACAACCACGTCGACCAGGTCACCGAGCAGTTGAGCCGGGAGCCGTTGCCGTACCCGACGCTGAAACTGAACCGGCGGGATTCGATCTTCGACTACACGTTCGAGGACGTGGAGATCGTCGACTACCGGCACCATCCGGCCATCAAGGCGCCGGTGGCCGTCTAGTGGCCCGCGAGGTCAAGCTGGTCTGGGCGCAGGGTGTCGGCGGCGTCATCGGCCGCGACAACACGATCCCGTGGCACGTCCCCGAGGACATGGCGTACTTCAAGAAGGTGACGCAGGGCCACCCCGTGATCATGGGCCGCAGGACGTGGGACTCGCTGCCCCCGCGATTCCGGCCCCTGCCGGGTCGGCGCAACATCGTGATCAGCCGTCAGCCCGACTGGGCTGCGGAGGGGGCGGAGTCCGCCGACGGCATCGCCGCGGCGCTCGCGCTCACCGACGAGGACGTCTGCGTCATCGGCGGCGGCCAGATCTACACGGCGGCAATGCCGTTCGCCACACAGCTGCTGGTCTCCGAGATCGACGTGACCATCGACGGCGACGCCTGGGCACCCCCCATCGACGAGTCCTGGCACGCACAGGACAGCGGCGAGTGGCTCACATCGGCGAAGGACGGCACCCGGTACCGCTGGATCACCTACACCCGGCGCTGACCGGCCACCTGTTTGCCACCGCACCGTTACCCCATTCGGCGGGTGACGATGGGCGCAGTGGTTCATACTCACACCATGGACAAGAAGTCACTGACCGCCCTTGCCCGTCAGCAACTGAAGTTGGCAGGCGGGACGTCCAGCGGCCGCAGTTCGCAGACCGTGTACGGCGGGCATCGGCGCAGCCTCCGGCAGACCGTCGTCGCCCTGGCCGCGGGTCAGAAGATGGCCGAACACGAGAGCCCGGGCGAGGCCACCCTGTTCATTCTCAGCGGCAAACTGAACCTCGTGGCCGGCGAGGACTCGTGGAAGGGTTCCACCGGCGACCTGCTGGTTCTCCCGACCGACCGGCACAGCGTCGAGGCCATCGAGGACGTCGCGTTCCTGCTCACCGTCGCCATGTGACGGTCGTGCGCGATCGTCTCGAGGATTCCGTTCGGAGCCTGAACCCGGGCTACTTCGCGATCGTCATGGCCAGCGGGATCATCTCGGTGGGCATGAAACTGGGCGGATTCGACGTGCTCTCGGTTCTGCTGTTCGGTGTCTGCGCCGCGGCCTACGTGACGCTGGTGATCCTCACGATCTGGCGGATCGCGGCGTATCGCCGTCAGGTGGTCGACGACCTGACGGACGCGAGCCGCGGATTCGGTTTCTTCACGTTCATCGCCGGGACCGACGTGTTCGGCGTGCGCCTGGCGATGGACGGCCACCACGCTGCCACCGCGGTGCTGCTCACCGTCGCCGGGCTGACCTGGATCGTGCTCGGCTACGTCGTCCCGTGGACCGCCGTCCTGGGCACGTCCGAACGTCCGGTGGTGGCACGTGCGAACGGAACCTGGTTCATCTGGGTGGTCGCCGCGCAGTCGGTCGCCGTGGCCGCCGCGACCCTCGAACCGGTGTACGACGGCGCCCGCCGGTTCCTGGCCGTGGTCGCCGTCTTCACCTGGTCGGTCGGGGTGTGCCTGTACGGCGCGGCGGGGATCTTCGTCGCCGCGCGGATGTTGCTGTATCCGCTGCGGCCGCGCGACCTCACGGCGCCGTACTGGGTGGCGATGGGTGCGTGTGCGATCACCGTCCTCGCCGGCGCCCGCATCGTCGAGATGGCGGACGCGCCGATGGTGAATGCCACGCGCGGGCTCATCGGCGGATTCGCGGTGGTGTTCTGGGCGTTCGCGACCTGGCTCATCCCGGTCCTGGTGGCCGCCGGATGGTGGCGTCACATCGCCAACAAGGTGCCGCTGCGCTACGACGCCACCGTGTGGAGCATCGTCTTCCCCCTCGGCATGTACGCGGTCGCCGGAATCTACCTGGGCCGGGCGGATCACATCCCGCTCGTCGGTATGGTCGGTAGTGCCGAACTGTGGTGTGCATTCACCGTGTGGTGCGTGGCGTTCGTCGTCATGGTGGTGCATCTCTGGCGGTCGGTGGTGCACGTCGGACCGGCAACAGTGGAGACGCAGGAGAGCGCATGACGGAAACCCCGCCCGTGATCGAGGTATCGGTGGCTGCGGCGCCGTCGGTCGTATGGCCTGCCCTGCGCGACCCGGAGTTGCTTCGCCGCTGGCACGGCTGGGACTGCGAGGGCCTGGACGACGAGATCAGGCAAATCTACTTCGGCGACGACGTGACGGAGGACGCCGAGGCCTTCATCCTCGCCCTCGGCGGCGCCGATCGGTTCAGCCTCCACGAGCACGACGGCACCACACTGGTGCGGATCACCCGGCCGCCCCGGGGCGCCGATCCCGCCGCCGACGACTGGTACGACGACGTCACCGAGGGCTGGACCACGTTTCTGCAGTTCCTCAAGTTCGGCATCGAACGGCACGGACTCGACGAGCGTCGCACACTGTTCCTCGAAGGCCCGGTCGCGGACGGAGATTCGGCGCGCCACCTGCTCGGCCTCGACAAGCTCGGCTACCTGACGGTGGGCGATCACTTCACCGCGGTCGCCGACACGGGCGACCTGCTGCACGGGGTGGTGTGTTTCGTCGGCGAGCACCAGACCGCGGTGAGCGTCGACGATCTCGGCCCAGGACTGTTGCAGTTCGGCGAGCAGCCCGTCAACGCGGCGCGTCCGAACGGCGGTGCGCAGATCCTCCTGGCCGCCTACGGCCTGGACGACGAGGAGTGGGCCGAACTCGAGCAGCGCTGGACGGAGTGGTGGCAGGCGCGGCCGGGGGCCGAACCTGCCACCTGAGTCCTCGACCGGTCAGGCGAGGACGGTGCCCAGGGTGGGCCACCAGATGGTGCTCTTGACGACGTTCGGCCCCACCTGGTGGTTCAGCGAGCCGTACACGGCCGCGACGACCAGGCCGCTGCCGAGTCCGGCGACCGGGGCGGTGGACACGACCGTGGGCACCGCGACGTTGTTCTGGTCCAGCTTCACGATGCCGCTGGCACCGGTGGCGAAGCTGTAGTACACGACGTCGAGTTCGGCGCCGGTCTGGTCGTTCGCGATGACGCCCGGCCCGCCGAAGAAGCCGAAGCGGAACTGGTTGCTCATGTTGGTCGCCACACCCGCTCCGTACAGCTGTCCGAGAACGGGACCGCCCTGCCCGGTGTCGGAGTACGCGGGGACCTGGAAGATCTGGCCCGGAAGGGCGATGTTCGTCGCCGCCGTGTCGGTCGGGGATGCGGCGAGTCGCTCGATGGCGGCCTCCGCCTCGGGGTTTCCGGCGGCCACGGTGCGCAGCTTCGCGATCGCGGTCGCCGGGTCGACGACGGGAGCGGAATCTGCGGGCTGCGCCGACACGACACCGGTGAACATCATCGTCGCTGCCACTGCAGCGGTCAGACCTGCCGCGACCCGTCGTGCGAAGTGCCGTCGATTCATTCTTCTTCTCCCTCGTCACGTCAATGGGTAAGCATTAGTTCGGATGAGTAAACACTCGAGCTGTTATCGACGCCGTGGTTCGCGGTGTTACGCCTCCCCCAGACCTATGCTGCTGGCATGGGATCGGATGGTGGGCACGAGTCGAGGATCAGTGAGTTCCGGGAGGGGCTCGCCGACGTGGTCCCCACCCGCCGGAGTCTGCAGCGCCTGTTCGAGGCGGTCCTCGTGGTCGGGTCGGGGCTCGAGCTGGATTCCACCCTGCAGCGCATCGTCACTTCGGCCACGTCCCTGCTCGGGGCCCGCTACGGCGCGCTCGGTGTCCACGCCCCCGACGGCGGGCTCTCGGAGTTCGTCTACGAGGGCATCACGCCGGAGGAGCGTGCGCGCATGGGCCACCTGCCCGAGGGCCGCGGGCTGCTGGGACTGCTGGTCCACGACCCCCGTCCGGTGCGCCTCGCCAACCTGGCCGATCACCCGGGGTCGATCGGCTTCCCGCCCAATCATCCACCGATGAAGAGCTTCCTGGGAATGCCGATCATGATGCGGGGCAAGGTTTTCGGAAGCATCTATCTGACCGAGAAACTCAGCGGACCCGAGTTCACCGACGAGGACGAGGTGATCCTGCGTGCGCTCGCGACCTCGGCCGGCGTGGCGGTGGAGAATGCCCGGCTGTTCGAGGAATCGCGGACGCGGGAGCGGTGGTTGACGGTCGTCGCGGCGATCACCTCCCGGCTGATGGTCGGCGGATCACTCGACGAAACACTGCACACGCTCGCCGCCGAGGTACGCGAACTGTCCAGCGGTGACGAGGTCTTCATCGTCGTCACGCTCGGCGAGGGCGCCGTGGTCGGGGCGGACAGCACGGTGCGGCCGCTGCGCACCAACTTCCGAAGCGCCACCCAGGCCGAACCGTTCGCCGAAGTGCTGCGCTCCCGCACCCCCGCACTGCTGACGGGGATCGACGATCTCGCACCGTTCTCCGCCGAGGCGGGCCGGGCCGCGGTGCTGCCGCTGTCGACGGCGTCGGGGGTCGGCGGGGTCCTGGTGGTCGCGGCGCGCGGCACCACTGCGTGGGATCCGGACGAGGTGGCCCGACTCGAATCGGTGGCCGACCTCGCCGCCGTCGCGGTGGAGTTCGCCGATCAGCAGAGCAAGCAACGTCTGCTGTCGGTGCTCGCCGACCGCGACCGGATCGCGCGCGACCTGCACGACAACGTGATTCAACGGTTGTTCGCCACCGGCATGAGCCTCCAGAGCACGCACGCGGTCGGGGACGTTCCGGACGGCGTGCGCTCCATCGTCGCCACGGCGGTCGAGCAACTCGATCGGACCGTGCGCGAGATCCGCACCACCATCTTCGATCTGCAGGCCACCGGCATCGCCTCGGCGACCAGTCTGCGCCGCCGCCTGCTCGACGTGATCGGCGACCTCACCTCCCATTCGCCGGTCGCGCCGAACGTCCAGTTCACCGGCGCCATCGACACGCTCGTGCCCAGCCGCATCCACCCGCACGCGGAGGCGGTGTTGCGCGAGGCCCTGAGCAATGCGCTGCGGCACGCGCGGGCCACCACCATCGACATCTCGGTGGCCGCCGCGGACGACCTCATTGTCACCGTCGCGGACGACGGCATCGGGATCGCCGACGGCGCCCGGCGCAGCGGACTGGACAATCTCGATCGGCGCGCCGAGCACTGCGGCGGCACCTGCACCGTCGATTCCGCGGGCGGGGGAACCGTCGTCACGTGGCGGGTACCGTTGACGTGACGAAACTGTCAGTGCTCTTTGCGTAACTCGGTGGCCAGCACCGCCGCCTGCGTGCGCCGCTGCATCCCTAATTTGGACAACAGCCGCGACACGTAGTTCTTGATCGTCTTCTCGGCGAGGAAGAGTCGCTCGGCGATCTCCCGGTTGGTGAGCCCCTCGCCGATCAAGTCGAACACGGCGCGTTCCTGCTCGGACAGTTGCGCCAGCGGGTCGTCCCGGCGGGCGGATCTGATCCGGTTCATCAGCGCCGACGTCGCCCTGCTGTCGAGCAGCGAACCGCCCTCCCCCACCGTCCGCACGGCCGCCACCAGGTCGGTGCCGAGGATCTGTTTGAGGACGAATCCGGACGCCCCGGCCATGATGGCGTCGAACAGCGCCTCGTCGTCGGAATACGACGTCAGCATCAGGCACCGCAATTCGGGCAGCGCAGCGCGCAGGTCCCGGCACAGCTCGACACCGTTGCCGTCCGGCAACCGGACGTCGAGCACGGCGACGTCCGCGCCGCTGCCCGGGATCCGCGCCATCGCCTCACCCACCGACGCGGCCTCCCCGACCACCTCGAGGTCGGGCACGCTGCCGAGTAGATCGACCAGGCCTCGCCGCACGATCTCGTGGTCGTCGACCAGGAACACCCGCGTGGTCATATCTGCACCTCCACCGCCTTCTCTACGAACCGTACCGCGCACACCCCGGGTATCCACCGATCCGGGACCTCTCCCGCACACAACGGGACCTTCGACCCCAGCGAGCGCCACTCGGCGCGCGGAATGCTGAGGATGCGGGGGAACACCCGGACACCACTACTGGAGGTCGCGATGAACAGCTGGTCGCTCAGTGACATCGAGGTGGTCTCCCGCGCCATCGTCTCGGCTCCGTCGGTCCACGACACGCAGCCGTGGGATCTGCGGCTGGACGGCACGTGCGCGCAGATCAGCGAGCGCCGCGGCTTCACGGACACACCGCGCGCCGACCGCGTGATCTCGTGTGGCGCTGGTGTCGCGAACGTGGAACTCGCGTTGCGGGCACTCGGCAGACAGATCGAGACCGATCTGCTGCCCGATCCGCGCCGGCCCGAACTCGTCGCAACCGTTCGCGCAGTGGGGACGGCTTCGCCCTCGAGCACCGATCTGAGGCTCTTCTCCGCCATCGCCCGCCGCCGAAGTCATCGAGAGGCGTTCGCCGACATACCGGTTCCCGCGGCCACCGTCGCCGACATCGTCGACGCGGCCGAGATGGAGGGTGTCTGCGCTCGCCTGCTCGCCGCGGACGAGGCGCCCGCGCTCGCCGACGTGCTGCTCTATTCGGCCGACCGTGTTCGGCAGGATCCGGGCCACCAGCGCGACCTCTTCCCGTGGACGTCGCACTGGCTGCCGCGGGGCGGTCACGAGTCTTTCGACACGATCCACACCGTCGTCACCCGCGGCGTCCCCGATTCGGCCCGCCTCGCCGCCGCCATCGAGAGCGAGACCGTCCTCGTGTTCGCATCGGACACGCAGGAGTCGATCGACCTGGTCCGCACCGGAATCGCGGTCGAACGGGCGTGGCTCACCGCCGTCGACGCCCGGCTCGGCGCCTCCGTACTCTCCCACCCGCTGCGCGTCGACGACTCGGCGCCTCGGCTCGCGAATCGACTGAACCTGCCGGGCCATCCCCAGCTGATCCTGCGAATCGGATACTGACAGAACAGAAACGGAGCGCCATTGTGAGCCGCGTACTCACGGACCGCGAACTGCTGCACGAACTCGAGGATGTTGCGGAAGACAACGTCAACCGGCACCTCGCCATGGCCAAGGACTGGCAC
The DNA here is from genome assembly GCF_029269925.1 of Rhodococcus sp. T2V. NCBI lineage: Bacteria > Bacillati > Actinomycetota > Actinomycetes > Mycobacteriales > Nocardiaceae > Rhodococcus > Rhodococcus sp. T2V. The sequence goes on along the minus strand of NZ_JARJBD010000025.1, from coordinate 52,981 downwards.
CCCCACGACTACGTTCCGTGGGACGACGGCCGCAACTTCGCGGCGCTGGGCGGCGAGGACTGGGATCCGGAACAATCCCAGCTCAGCGACACCGCGCGGGCGGCGATGATCACCAATCTGCTGACCGAGGACAATCTGCCGTCCTATCACCGCGAGATCGCCCAGCACTTCTCACTCGACGGCGCGTGGGGCACATGGGTGGGCCGGTGGACCGCGGAGGAGAACAAGCATTCGATCGTGATGCGGGACTATCTGGTCGTGACACGAGGGGTCGACCCGGTAGCGCTCGAGCATGCTCGAATGGCCCACATGACACAGGGCTTCGATCCCGGCGGCGGGTCGATGCTCGATTCGGTGTCGTATGTGACGTTCCAGGAACTGGCCACCCGGGTGTCGCACCGCAACACGGGCAAGGCATGCGGTGATCCGGTCGCGGACCGCATGCTCGCCCGGGTGGCGGCCGACGAGAACCTGCACATGATGTTCTATCGCAACATCGTCGGCGCAGCCCTGGACTTCGCTCCCGATCAGACGATCGCCGCGATCCACAAGGTGGTGACCAACTTCCAGATGCCCGGCGCGGGCATGCACAACTTCCGCCGCAATGCGGTCCTGATCGCGAAGGGCGGCATCTACGACCTGCGCCAGCACCTCGACGAGGTCGTACTGCCCGTGCTCCGAAAGTGGAACATGTTCGAGCGCAACGATTTCGGTCCGGACGGGGAGCGTTGCCGGGAGGAGCTGGCGACGTTCCTGCACGGCATGGAGGCCACGGCATCCCGGTTCGAGGAGTCCCGGGATCGCGCACTCGCCCGCGAGGCCCGTCTCGGCGAACGCGTCGCGGCCCGCTGACGCACCTCGAAGACCTAGCTCTCCGGCCGGACGATCATCACCGGGCAGTCCGCGGTGTGGAGCAATGCGTTGCTGGTGGAGCCCAGTAGCATTCCCTTGAATCCACCCCGGCCGCGGCTGCCCACGACGATCAGTTGCGCCTTCTCGGCGAATTCGCTGAGCACCCGCACGGGGCGGTCGCGCGCGACGACGCGTTCGACCGTCACGTCCGGATACCGCTCCTGGTACCCGGCGAGACGCTCCGACAGCACCACTTCCTCGCCCGTCTGAATGCTGCTCCACAGTGGGTCGTCCGGGCTGGCGCCGAGCGACGGCTGCACACTCACATCGCTCCACACGTTGACCGCGACCAGGCTCGCACCCCGGGCGGCGGCCTGCTCGAACGCCACTTCCAACGCGGCCCGGCTGCTTTCCGAACCGTCGACACCGACCACGATCGGCCCCTCGGTCGGCGGCTGCCCGTCCAGGGTGCGCCCCCGCACGACCACCAGCGGGCAGTGGCCGTGCGCGGCGACCGCGGACGTCGTGGAACCGATCAGCAGGCCGGTGAACTCGCCGTGCCCGCGCGAGCCGAGCACCACCATGTGGGCGTTGGCGGACAGTTCGATGAGGGTCTGACTCACCTTGGCCTCGAACTGTTCGGTGGTGATGTCGAGCGGTTCGTCCACCGTCTGCTTGGCGTGCACCCGCGCACTGCCCAGCCGGGCCTTCGCCGTGTCCTCGAGTTCTTCCTTGAAGCTCTCGGCCAGATACGGCTCGGTGTAATAGAAGGCGGGAATGTGGACCACTGTCACGATGTGCAGCGGGAGCGACAGCGCGGCGGCGGCCCGAGCGGCCCACGCCACGGCGGCCGACGCCGACTCGGATCCGTCCACACCCACGACGATCGGCTTGATTCCGGTCATGGTCACCTTTCCTGATTCTTCCGGCTGTGCACTGCTGAGGTGTGCGGGTGCTACCCGCAGATCTTGCGGAGCTTCTCGACCAACGCGACACGACCCGCACGATCCGCGGCGAGCGGTGTGACGGTGAGCGTGGTGACCCCGGACTCGGCGAACGCGGCCACCCGCTCCGCGACGTAGCTCTCCGGACCGATCAGCGACACGGCCCGCACCAGGTCGTCCGGCACCGCGGCTGCGGCCTCGTCCTTCTTGCCCGACAGGTAGAGGTCCTGGATGGTCTCGGCTTCCTTCTCGTAGCCGTACCGGACCGCGAGGTCGTTGTAGAAGTTCTTGCCTTTCGCGCCCATACCGCCGATGTACAGGGCCAGACCGGGGCGGACCCAGTCGAGCATGTGGTCGACGTCGTCGCCGATGGCGAGGGCCGGCGACGCGAAGACCTGCAGGTCGCCGAGGCTCGGGTCGCGCTTCGCCTTGCCCTTGGCCAGCGGCTCTCCCCACACGCTCGCGGCCTTCTCCGGGTGGTAGAAGATGGGTTCCCAGCCTTCGGCGATCTCGGCGGTCAACTCCACGTTCTTCGGTCCGAGCGAGGCGATGACGATCGGGATGCGATCACGCACAGGGTGGTTGATGATCTTCAGCGGCTTGCCCAGCCCGGTGCCCTTCTCGGCAGGCAGCGGAATCTGGTAGTACTTGCCCTGGAATTCGACCTTCTCGCGGCGCCACACCTTGCGGCAGATCTCGACTACCTCGCGGGTGCGTCCGAGCGGGGCGTCGTACTTGACGCCGTGGAAACCCTCGATCACCTGCGGACCGGAGGCGCCGAGCCCCATCACGAAGCGCCCGTCCGACACGAAGTCGAGGCCGGCGGCCGTCATCGCGGTCAGGCTCGGCGTGCGGGTGTAGATCTGGAAGATGCCCGAAGCGAGTTCCAGGGTGGTGGTCTTGGCGGCGAGGTAGCCGATCTGGCTCACCGCGTCGAACGAGTAGGCCTCGGGCACGAACGCGATGTCGAGCCCGGCTTTCTCCAGGTCGGCGACCTCGTCGACCGTCTCGGCGAAACCGCCGCTGTAGTTCAAGCCCATACCTATGCGCACGTCGTTCCCCAATCCTGGCGTTACCTGCAACCTGTTCCTGCTTCGTTCCAGAACACTACTGCTCGTAATCGCCTCAGGGGCGTGCAGGCCTCACGACGACGACCGGGCACTGCGCACCACCGACCAGGCTGTTGCTGGTCGAACCGAGCAGCATCCCCTTGAATCCTCCGCGCCCCCGGCTGCCGACGACCAGCAGTTGCGCCTTCTTCGACCAGTCGAGCAACCGCGCCCGCGGATTGTCGATGTACACCTCGCGGGTGACCCGCACGTCGGGGTATTTCTCCTGCCAGCCGGCGAGGCTCTCGGCGAGGACGGCACGTTCGTCCTCCTCGAGTCCCTGCGGCACGAGAGCCGCGGCCCTCGGATCCTCGAACGCCTTCGATCCGAGGTCGCTCCACACGTGGACGGCCACCAGCGGAGCATTCCGCATCGACGCTTCCTGGAAGGCCACCGAGATCGCCCGCTCACTGGTGGCGCTGCCGTCGACGCCGACCACGACGGGCCCGTCCGGATGGGCGTCGCCGCGGACCACGACGACCGGGCAGTGCGCGTGGCTGGTGACGTTGATCGCCGTGTTCCCGAGCAGCGCGGTGGCCGCGGCCCCGGCCCCGGATGCTCCGACCACCACGATCCGAGCGTTCTCGGACAGGTCGACGAGCCACTGAGCGCTGCTCCCGATCGACAGTTCGGTGCAGACCTCGATGATGGGATTGACCGCGAACGCCCGCTCCTGCGCCTCGGCGAGAATCGCCTTGCCGCTCGCCTCGACCCACTCGTACACGCCGCCCGAATCCATATACGGGCCACCGAACCCGTACGGAGCGAAGTCGAGTGCGTGGATGATCTTCAGGTTCAGTCCACGTTCGGTGGCGAGTTCGGCAGCCATCCGGACAGCGGACTTCGAGCTGTCCGATCCGTCGACGCCGACGACGACGCTGTTGCGGTCCCGTGTGCTCATGGCTTCACACTATCCCCGGCCTCCTTTTCGCGTCTGCCGCCCTTCACCTTTCGACGTGGGGACTTAAGTCCCCACCGATTCGGGCTCTCCGGCCATAGCCTCAGCGGCGAGATTGGGCGATGATGAGAAGTGGAGGCGTGTGTCTCGATCGAATATTACTGGGCCACTGTACTTTTCAGCCCAGTAAATCCCGAGCGATCTCGGTCACAAATTTGGTATCCGAGATGCGAATTAAAGTACGTTCGGGTCATGCAACTCACACAGTTCACCGACCTCGGACTGCGGGTGGTCATGCGACTGGCCGTGGCCGGGAACGGCGAACGACCGGGTAGCCGGGCGATCGCCGAGGAACTGTCGGTGTCGTACACCCACGCCGCCAAGGTGATCACCCGACTCGGCGAACTCGGCATCGTCGACGCACGCCGCGGACGTGCCGGCGGCCTGGCCATCACCGAACTCGGGCGCACCGCGTCCGTCGGCTGGCTCGCCCGCCGACTCGAAGGCGACGCGGAGGTCGTCGACTGCGACGGCGCCCAGCCGTGCCCGCTGCGATCGGGGTGCCTGCTGCGGTCGGCGCTCCGGCGCGCGCAGAACGCGTTCTTCGAGTCGCTGGACGGCCTCACCGTCGAAGACCTCACCCGAACCCCCACCGGAACCGTGCTGCTCGCCCTCCCCCGGGTGGCCACCTCAACTTCCCAGTTTTCTCGAACGATCGGAGAATGACATGCTCTCGCCCACCTCGACGGACGTCATCCGCGCCACCCTGCCCGTGGTCGGCGCCGCGATCTCGGACATCACGACGCTGTTCTACCGCAAGCTGTTCGACGCTCACCCCGAACTCGAACGAGACCTGTTCAACCGCGGGAACCAGAAGCAGGGCGAACAGCAGAAGGCGCTGGCAGGCGCCATCGCCGCGTTCGCCGCCCTCCAACTCGAGCCCGATCAGGCGCGCGTCGACCTCATCCTGTCGCGGATCGCCAACAAGCACGCCTCGCTGGGGATCGAACCCTCCCAGTACGCGATCGTGCACACCCACCTGTTCGCGGCCATCGTCGAGGTCCTCGGCGACGCCGTCACTCCCGAGGTCGCGGCCGCCTGGGACGAGGTGTACTGGCTGATGGCGGAGACCCTGATCGCGATGGAGGCCGGGCTGTACGCCTCGGCGGGGGTGGCCGCCGGGGACGTGTGGCGCGACGTGCGGGTCCGCGAGCGCAGGCACGAGTCCGCGGACACGGTATCGTTCGTGCTCACCTCCGTCGACGGCTCGCCGCTTCCGGCGTTCGCTCCGGGGCAGTACCTCTCCGTCGCCGTTCGCCTGCCGGACGGCGCACGCCAGATTCGCCAGTACAGCCTGTCGTCGGCCCCGTCGCGCGGCGACTGGAGGATCTCGGTGAAGCGCGCCGGCGAGGTGTCGAACTTCCTGTACCACAACGTCTTCGAAGATGACGTCTTGACGGTGTCGACGCCGTTCGGCGATCTCGTCCTACAGGACGACGACGCGCCGCTGCTCCTGGTGTCCGCGGGCATCGGGTGCACCCCGATGATCGGGATGCTCGGCCACCTCGCCGACACCGACGACAGCCGCCCGATCTCGGTGCTCCACGCCGACCGGTCCGCCAGCAGTCACGCGCACCGCGCGGAGCTGACCGAACTGGTGGAACGTCTGCCGTTCGCGGTGATGCACCGCTGGTACGAAGACCTCGGCACCCGACGTCCCGAGGGCGGCCTGCGGGAGGGACGGGCCGACCTCGGCGAGGTCACGATCGCGCCCGGCACCCGCGCCTACCTGTGCGGCCCGCTGCCCTTCATGCTGGGAATACGCGAAGCGCTCCTCGCCAAGGATGTGCCCGCCGAGAACATCCACTACGAGGTGTTCGGCCCCGACAGCTGGTCGGCCACCGTGTGACTGCAGGTGCGGCGCCGTTCACACCGGCCAGGTGTGGACGGGGCTGCCCTCCCGCATGTTCTCCACGTACTGACGCAACATGGCGGCGAGGGCTTCCCGGCGGCTCAGGCCGGCGTTCTCGTGCCGGACCACCTGAGCGCGCTGCCACGACGCCCCCGTCTGCCGGGTGACGCACCGGCCCTCGATGACGCTGAGGTACCGGTCGCGGGCCTTCGCCGACAACCCGAACGCGGCGAGCCCCTCGTCGGCGATCGGCAGCAGCCGCCGCAGGACGAGTTCGTCGGCGCCCGCGAACCCGACACCGGGCCAGTACAATTCGGCGTCCATGCCGTATTTCGCGCCGGCGTGCAGGTTCTCCTCGGCGGCGTTGAACGACATCCGCGACCACACCGGCCGATCCGATTCGGCGAGCCCGCGCAGCGCGCCGTAGTAGAACGCGGCGTTCGCCATCGTGTCGAGCACCGTCGGGCCCGCGGGCAACACCCGGTTCTCGATCCGCAGGTGCGGTTTGCCGTCGTCGCTGTCGTACACCGGGCGGTTCCACCGGTAGATGGTGCCGTTGTGCATCTGCAGTTCGTTGAGGTCCGGCACCCGGCCCGCGTCGAGTTCGGCCGACGGGTCGACGTCGGACACCTCCGGCAGCAGCGCCGGGAAGTACCGCGAGTTCTCCTCGAACAGGTCGAAGACCGACGTGATCCACCGCTCGCCGAACCACACGCGGGGCCGCACACCCTGGTTCTTCAACTCCAGCGGACGCGTGTCCGTGGCCTGCGCGAAGATCGGGATGCGGGACTCGTGCCACAACGCCTTGCCCGCCATGAACGGTGCGTTCGCCGCGAGCGCCACCTGGGCACCGGCCAGGCACTGCGCGGCATTCCAGTGGGCGGCGAATTCGTCCGGCGCGACGCGCAGGTGCAACTGCAGCGACGTGCACGCGGCCTCCGGGAGCACCGAATTGGCGTCCACCTTCAGCTGTTCGGCAGACCGCCCCTCGAGCGGCACGCCCTCGAGGTCGAGTTCGATGTCCTCTCCGCGCGCGGCGAAGATCTGGTCGTTGAGCTGCTCGTAGCGGGGGTTCGCGGTGATCCACTCGCGGCCGAGATGCTCGAGTTCCAGCGTCGGCAGCATGCCGACCATCACCAACTGGGCGTCGTGGCCGTGAATCCGGGCGTCGGCGACGTGCAACGACGCCCGCAGGGTCCGTTCGAGCTCGAACGTCCCCTCACCGTTCAGCGGCCCGGGGCGGACGTTCATCTCGACGTTGAACTGACCGAGCTCGGTCTGGAACACGGCATCGTCGTCGATCGACTCGAGGACCGCGAGATTCGACATCGCGGGCGTCATGTCGGAGTGGACGAGATTGAACTCGATCTCCATGCCCAGCATGGGCCGCGGCGGGTCGACGTCGTCGGCGAACGCTCCCTCCCGCAGCATTCGCTCGAGCGCGTCGACGCACATGAGCACCTTCTGCCGGAACAGGCGCCGGTCTTCTCGGGTGAATGTCCGAGACGTCACTTCGCGACCCATACCACTCCCCAACTGCGCGTCGAACTGCGCTCACGGGGGAGCATATCCGTTCAGCCCTCGCGAATGCGGGATGGCGGGCTAACCTCGAACCAGACGCTGGTGAGCGGAAGGACCGGAGATGACGCCTGATACCGACTCCAAGAAGAAACCAGAGTTCTCCGTGGGCACGCGCGTGAAAACGCGGCACTCGGCCGATCACGAACTGGCCGAGAAGAAGTGGCCCCTGGAGGCCGGCGTCATCGTCGACGATTTCTCCGGCGTCCAGGACATCAGCAACGATTCCTACGGCCGGGACTGGGCCGTGTCACGCCGCTGGGCGATCGCCCTCGACAGCGGACCACTCGTGTTCCGCAACGACGACGATCTCGAGCCGGAATAGGCCCTTACGCGTTGGCGCCCGCGTTGCCCCAGGTGACGGACACGCCGCGCTCCTGCAGCCAGCGCCCGGGATCGATCTTGTTTCCGCTCGCGTCGTGCACCTCGAAGTGCAGGTGCGGTCCGGTGGACTGGCCGCGGTTGCCGACGTGGGCGATTTCCTGCCCTGCGGTGACGCGCTGCCCCACGCTCACGGTGTAGTCGTTGACGTGTCCGTAGACGGTGACGGTGCCGTCGTCGTGCAGCAGACGCACCCACAGTCCGAAGCCGGACGCCGCGCCGGCGTCGATGACCTGACCGTCGGCGGCTGCGAGCACCGACGTGCCGATGGGCGCCGCGATGTCGATGCCGCCGTGGTGGGCGCCCCAGCGGGAACCGAAGTCGGAGGTCAGCTTGCCCGACACCGGCTGAACCGTGTGGGGCTTGACCGGGTTGACGGAGGACAGCCACTGCTGAGCCTGGGCGCCGAGCTCCGGGCCACCGAGGTTCTGGGCGGCGGCGCCGAGGTCTGCGGGCAATTCGAAGCCGGCGGGGAGGACACCGGCCGGGATCTCGAACGGCAGGCCCGGCAGGGTCTGCGCGCCATTCGTCTCGTGGGAGTCGACGGGGGCGGCGGCGGCGTTTCCGGCACCCAGCTGGGCTGCACCGACAACGATGGCTCCGGTGGCGGCCGCGACAGTCGCGGCCTTGATGCCCACACCCGCTCCGGCCTGCTGGTTGCGATGACGCCCGCGCGCCGCGTCCGGATCGATCTCGAAGCGAATGGAAGACCCGCTCGCCCGGTGGTGGGAACCCACAGTTAATACCTCGTCAGTCGTCGGATTGCAGCCCTCCCCGTCCGGGGCGGGCTCCTCTGTCTGGCGACGAATGTAACAAAACGATATAGGACCGCGCCACCGTTACCTAACGTTTATGTTCGGCGCTCCTCGAGTTCCGCCTTGAATGCGGCGTACCGAGCGCGGTGCGGGGCGCGCCGGCGAATCACCGCCCACGCGATCCCGAGCACGATGAACCATACCGGGGTGACGAGGAGCGCCTCGAGAGTGTCGTCCTCCTGGGTCAGGGCCCAGATGAGAAAGACGAAGAACGCCAGGACGACCCAGCACATCACCACCCCGCCGGGCATCTTGAACTTCGAGGCCTCGTGCAGTTCGGGGCGGCGCTTCCGGTACACGAGGTAGCTGGCCAGGATCATCGTCCACACGAAAATGAACAGCACCGATGAGATTGTCGTCACAGTCGTGAACGCCTCGATGACCGAGTCGCCGGAGAACAGCAGCGCGATCGCCGACAGCAGGAAGGCGCAGGAGAACATCAACGCGTTGGCCGGGACCTTGCGGGAGCTGAGCCTGCCGAGCCCGGCCGGTGCGTCACCTTCCTGCGCGAGGCCGTAGACCATCCGGGACGTCGAATAGATTCCCGAGTTGGCCGAGGACGCCGCGGACGTCAGCACGACGAACTGGATGACTCCCGCCGCGATTCCCAGACCGGCGAGCGTGAACATCGCCGTGAAGGGGCTCTCCCCGGGGACGACCTCACGCCACGGCGTGACCGAGATGATCACGATCAGCGACACCACATAGAACAGCAGGATGCGGATCGGGATGGAGTTGATCGCCTTCGGCAGGTTCTTCTCCGGATCCTTCGCCTCGGCCGCCGTGGTACCGACGAGTTCGATACCGACGAATGCGAAGACCGCGATCTGGAATCCGGCCACGAAGCCCATCGCGCCGGTCGGGAACATGCCGCCGTCGTTCCACAGGTTGTCGAATCCCGCCTCCGAGCCGCCCGGCGACGTGAAGTGCGTGAACACCATCACGAGTCCGACGACGATGAGACTGAGGATGGCGATGATCTTGATCAGCGCGAACCAGAACTCGGTCTCTCCGAACGCCCGCACGGTCGGCAGATTCAGCAGCAGCAGCGCCGCGATGGCGATCAGCGCCGGGATCCACAGCTGGAGGTCGGGCCACCAGTACCGGACGTAACCGGAGATCGCGATGATGTCGGCGATCCCCGTGACGATCCAGCAGAACCAGTATGTCCACCCCGTGAAGAACCCGGCCCAGGGGCCGAGCAGGTCTGCCGTGAAGTCGGAGAACGACTTGTAGTGCAGGTTGGAGAGCAGTAGCTCCCCCATCGCCCGCATCACGAAGAACAGCATGAAGCCGATGATCATGTAGACGAAGATCACCGACGGTCCGGCCAGCGAGATCGTCTTCCCGGACCCCATGAACAGGCCCGTGCCGATTGCTCCGCCGATCGCGATCAGCTGGATGTGCCGGTTGGCGAGCTGCCTGGACAGATGCGGTTCGCCGTCCGCTCCCGTCCCCGGGTCGCCGCCCGATCCGATCGAGTCCGTCGAGGAAGTGCGGTCAGCCATGGAACACCTGCAACCCTTCTCAATCCTTGCTGTCACCGTCCGAAAGCGTGGGTCACGTTACGCCCGGGACTTGACAGAAACCGAGTAGCTAAGGCTAACCTCAGTCCGTTACTTCGAGGCGAGGAGCCCGCACATGATCGAGGACCTGATCGAGATCGCGTACGCCCAGGGCGCTGTCACCTGTGTGGCTCAGGCCGCCGGCGGCGTCGACGAGTACGAACTCGCTCGGGTCGATTCGGTCGCGTCCAGCGTCACGGTCACGGTGCGGGCCGACGGCAAGTTCGCGAAGGCCACGAGCATCGAGGGCTACCTCAGCCTCGGCCAGGTCGTCCGGGCATGCGGACTCGACTACCGGCACGCCACCTCCAGCGCCCGCCAGTACGCCCACTGATCAACTCAGATGCTCCCCGAAGAAGCCGTCGATCCTCGTCCACGCATCGGCGGCGGCTTCCGGGTCGGGCACCATCCCCGTGACCTTCATCAGGGGACGCATCACCTTCGGTCCGGCCAGTGCGTCGTTCAGGAACGTATGGCCAGATCTCGGATACTCCTTCACATCGTGGACCACACCTGCCCGGGTCAGCGCCGACTCCAGCTTGGCTGCCGCATTCGGCAGAGCGAAGTCCTTCCCGCCGTAACTGGCCACCACCGGGCACGCCCCCGCCACCGCCGCCTCCAGGTCACGCGGCAGGACGCCGTAGTTCGGGGCTGCCGCGTCGAACCCGGTGCGCAGCGTCATCAGCGCGAACCCGCCACCCATGCAGAACCCGATGACCCCGATCTTCCCCGTGCAGTCCGAAGACCCGGACAGCCACTGACGCGCAGCCTCGATGTCCCCGTACGCCCGGCCCTTCCCCGAGAGCATCGCCCGCATCGTCGACACCAGGCACCGTCGCGCACCGCCCGCACTGAACAGATCCGGCGCCAGAGTGAGAAACCCCGCCGACGCCAGCCTGTCCGCCTGCCGCCGCATCACATCGTCCAAGCCGAACGCCTCGTGCACCATCACCACACCCGGCCACGGACCCTCACCCGACGGCCTCGCCAGATAGCCGTGCAAGTTCAGCGAACCGTCGTGCCGCGCAGCGAGGTCGGTCAAGTCGATCTCGGACATGTGCGTCTCCCGTTCCGTCGTCACTTCCAGAACATCTGCGACAACCATGCCCTCCCCATCGCGAGCGCACCACCATTCCCGCTACACTCACCTCGGTGTGCGCCCCGCGCGTGCACCGCGCCTTCGTAGCTCAGGGGATAGAGCAACCCTCTCCTAAAGGGTAGGTCGCAGGTTCGAATCCTGCCGAGGGCACTCTCCTGCATGCGGTGGTCCGCAGGCGAACAACGGGGCGCGATCATGATCGGCATGCTGCCCGACCTGCCGTACCTGGGGTTGGACTGGGAGTTCTTCTTCCCGACCAATCTGTACATCGCGTTCATCAACTGGGGGAATCCTTTCTAGCGCACGGTAGCCCGGTCAGCGGGGCCCGCGTACACGCCGCCACCACCTGGCCTTTCGCTTCGCCTTCTCTGCCTCCTCCATCTGGTGCCGCATCTGCACCAGGACTGCCGGGGCCTCGAGCGCGTCGAATGCCCGGGATTCGGCTCTGAACTCCTTCAGGTACGTGCAGCACACGAATCCAGGGCCGAGCGAGCCGAGAGAGAAGGGAAGCGACACCAGCAACCAGTTCCCGCCGTACGCGTGGCCGAGCGCCACGCAGATCAGGGCGACAGCGCCCAGGGCGAACTGGAGATACAGGAACTTCCCGCCCTGCCGCCTGGCATGTTCCATCCCGGAGAGGTGATAGTCCATGTTCAGCCTGTGGATCTCGATCTCCCGCTGGGTCCGAATGATGTAGTCGTCGAACGTCTCGCCGTCATTGAGATAGTCGTCCATCGGGCCGCCTTCGTCGCGTGGGAATCGCAGCGTAGACGCGCCGACCGACATTTCACGGACACCCATATCGCGGACCGTGGCTGACCTGAATAGTTCGTATCGTCGCCGCATGACCAACACAGCGAACCGCCCCGCCGCCCTGCACTCGTACTTCGCCTACCGCGACGCCCCGGCCGCTCTGCGGTGGCTCGAGCGCGCGTTCGGTTTCGAGACCACCCTCGAGTTCCCGGACGACAACGGCGGGATCATGCATTCGGAATTGCGACGAGGCGACGCCGCCATCATGGTCTTCAGCGACGACGGCGACTACGACCGGCCGGCGCTCCGGGGTGAGACCGTCGGGCACGGCACCTATCTCAGCGTCGGCACCAATGGCGAAGTCGACGCGGTCTACGCCACCGCCCTCGAGGTCGGCGCCACCTCGGTCTGGGCACCCGCGAACACCGAATGGGGCAACTACCGCTGCCGGGTCCTCGACCTCGAAGGCTTCGAGTGGACTTTCGGCACCCTGCGCCCCGGCGAGAGCAGCAGTGACTGGTCGGACGGCGAACGACGGTGACGCGGAACCTGATAGCCGCGGCACCGCACGACGGCGTCAGTCGATTGCGAAGAGCCGCGCCGCGTTGTCGTGGCACACTGCCCGCAGCCACGGCTCGCCGAGGTCGAATCGGGTGAGACCCTCGAGCGCTTCGAGGTACGGATACGGAATGTTGGGGAAGTCGCTGCCGAACACGATTCGTTCCTGCAGTTCCGACAGGCGATGCACCTGATCGCGCGGAAACGGTGTGGCCGCTTCGGTGTAGTCGGTGAACGTCATCGTGGTGTCGAGATACACGTTGGCGTACTGATCGGCCAGGTCCAGGAATTCCCGGTACTCCGGCAGCCCCATGTGGGCGATGATCAGGTGCAGCCGCGGGTACCGCGACAGCAGTTCGGCGATCGGGCCCGGGCCCGTGTGGGTGCCGGGCGCCGGCCCCGATCCACAGTGGATGACCACGGGCACACCCGTCTCCTGCAGCACGCCCCACACAGGGTCGAGGAGGGGATCGTTCGGCGAGTAGTCGCCCACCTGGATGTGGGACTTGAACACACGCGTCCCCGACTCGATCGCTTCCGCGACGTACGTGGCCGCGGACTCCTCCGGGTAGAACGTGGACGTCCGCAGGCAGTCGGGGGTCTGCGCGGCGAATTCGGCCGACCACTGGTTCAGCCACGCGGCCATCTCCGGCTTGTGCGGGTAGATCATCGACGTGAACCGCCGGACACCGAACCCGCGGAGGTGCTCGACGCGGACGTCCTCTTCGTGCCGGTAGTGGATGGGCCACTCACGGCCGGTGAGGGGACCGACGGCGTCGAAGTAGCCCCACACCTTTTCCATCACGTTCGCGGGCATGAAATGGGTGTGGACGTCGATGATGCCCGGCAGCCCCAGCGCACGCCAGAACTCCTGCACCCGCAGATCCTCGGACAACACTCTTCTCCTCGACGCAGTGCCGGACCACGGAACCCCGGCGGATCGGAACGGGGGCCGACTCAGAACAGCGTGAACGCGTCCTCGGGCTCGGGTGCCGGTGCGACAGGCGCCGGTGCGGCGGCAACGGCGGGGGCAGCGGCAGGGGCTGTGACCGGCGCCGGCGCGACCGCACCGGATGCGACGGCACGAGCCGCCTCGCCGGCGAGGACGTCGGCCATCTCGTTGTAGTGGTTGCCGACGTGGCCGCGAACCCAGCGGAACCGGACCGGCCCGGGGCGTTCGCTGATGGCCCGGTCGATGGACTGCACCAGCCCGAGGTTCTTGACGGGGGCGCCGCCCGCCGTCTTCCAGCCCTTACGTTTCCATCCGGGCAGCCATTCCGACGCGCACTTGATGGCGTACTGGGAGTCGGATTCGATCAGCAGCGGATCGGCGCCGGGATGCGCGGTGATCGCTTCGAGCAGCGCCCGCAGCTCGGCGATCTGGTTGGTCCCGGAGGGTTCGCCACCCGATTGGCTGGGACCCTCGTGATTGACCCATGCCCAGCCGATCGCCCCACCGGGGTTGCGGAGGCAGGATCCGTCGGTACTCACGATGATCATGGCTGGGACTTTACGTGCGCGCTCCGACAGCCGCCGGTAGCGGTCGCCTTCACAGTGGATACGCTGCATTCGATGACGTTTTCGCTCGAGGTGGTCGAGACCACCGTGACCGCGCGGCGTCCCCTGGACGTCGCCATGTCGTTGCAGCCGCTGCAGCGCGGGAAGGGCGACCCCTGCCACCGCCGGACGGCCGACGGCGCGATCTGGCGGACGTCGGTGCAGAAGTCGGGCCCGGTCACCTATCGCCTCACCCAGATCGACCGTCATTCGGTGCGCTGCCAGGCGTGGGGTGCGGGTGCTCCCGAGCTGACGGCGGGGCTGGGCCGCCTCGTCGGCGAGCACGACGAGTGCTCGGACTTCGCCCCCGACCATCCGATCCTCGTCGAGGCGCACCGGCGTTTCCCGCACCTGCGGCTCGGCCGCACGGACCGGGTGCTGGAGGCCCTCGTGCCCGCGATCCTCGAGCAGCGGGTGCACGGCATCGCGGCGTTCGCGGCGTGGCGGCATCTCGTGTGGAAGTTCGGCGCGCCTGCTCCCGGTCCGGCTCCGGACGGGATGCGACTTCCCCCGACCGCGGACGTGTGGCGGCGGGTTCCGTCGTGGGAGTTCCACCGGGCCAACGTCGACCCCGGCCGGTCGAGGACGATCGTGCGCTGCGCGCAGGTCGCCGACCGGCTCGAGAGGATCGTCGACCTCCCCCGCGAGGAGGCGAACCGGCGGCTGATGTCCGTTCCCGGCGTCGGGATCTGGACGGCGGCCGAGGTGTCGCAGCGCGCGCTCGGCGATCCCGATGCCCTGTCGGTCGGCGACTATCACCTGGCCGCGATGGTCGGGTGGTCGCTGCTCGGGAGGCCCCTCGACGACGCCGGGATGGTCGAGTATCTGGCTCCGCTGCAGCCACACCGCCATCGCGCCGTGCGACTGCTGGAGGTGAGCGGGCAGGCCGTGAAACCCAAGTTCGGGCCCCGCACGGCGGTCGTCGACCACAGCCGGCACTGACCAGCGGTCGCGCACGACACCTGCTCACATTCCGATACCTGTGAACACCTGTTCAAGTGTTCATACGAACAACTAGACTTCTAAGGATCAGCTGCCGGCCGGAGGAGACGCCGTGGAATCCGTGGCAATGCACATGAGCGACGGCCTGATCAACGCACCGACCTCGCTGTTGTTCGCAGTCGTCGCCGCAGCGGGACTGTCGATCGCCGCGTGGCGGGCGCGCTCGGAACTCGACGAACGCACCGCACCGATGGCCGGTCTCGTGGCGGCCTTCATCTTCGCGGTCCAGATGGTCAACTTCCCGATCCTTCCCGGTGTGAGCGGCCACCTCCTCGGTGGCGCGCTCGCCGCCATCCTGGTCGGCCCGTACACCGGCATGCTCTGCGTCTCGATCGTGCTGATCGTGCAGGCCCTGCTGTTCGCCGACGGTGGGCTGACGGCGCTGGGGGCGAACATCACCAACATGGCGATCATCGGGGTCGTGGTCGGCTACGGCGTCGCGGTGGCGTTGCGCCCGCTCGTCGTGCGGCAAGAGCGACTGCGCTTCCGCGTCCTCGGCGGACTGTCGTTCGCCGCGGCCCTGTGCGGAACGGTGGCGGCGTCGATGGGCTTCGTCCTCGAGTACGCGATCGGCGGACAGGCCACATCCGGGGATTCGACGTCGCTGGGCGCGGTGGCCGCGTACATGCTCGGGGCGCACGTGCTGATCGGCATCGGCGAGGGCCTCATCACGGCCGTCACGGTCACGGCCGTCGCGAAGGCCCGCCCCGACCTCGTCTATCTGCTGCGGACGGCACCCCGACGGGTCGAGGTGCGGGCATGATCTCCCTTCGCCGCTTCCTGATCGGATTCGCGCTGGTGGCGCTGCTCGTCGCCGGTGCGGTCTCCTACCTGGCCAGCTCCAGTCCGGACGGTCTCGATGCCGCGACGACCCGCGGGTGCGAGACCGTGGAGACCGACACCGGGGAGGCGCTCGTGGGTGACTGCATCGCCCGGAACGCGTCCGCTCATCACCTGTCGGAGTCGCCGCTCGCCGACTACACCGTGGCCGGCCGGGCGCATCTCACCGGGGTCGCAGGTGTGATCGGCGCGACCGCCACGTTCGTCGTCGCGGGTGGCCTGTTCTGGTTGCTCGCCCGCGCGCGGCGGAACCGAACGAGCCCCTGACCGTGGGAGCCGGTCACGCCCATCCGCTCTACCTCGACGGCGCCTCCCCCCTGCACCGACTGCCCGCCGAGGTCAAGATCGTCTGCGCCGTCGTCTTCGTCTTCGCGGTGGTCGCGACACCACGCGAGGAATTCTGGGCATTCGCCGGGTATCTCGCCGTCCTGATCGTGGTCTGGCGGATCGCCGGGATCGCGCTCACCTGGATCGGGCCGAGGATGCTGATCGAGTTGCCGTTCGTGACGCTCGCGGTTCTGCTGCCGTTCGCCGAGGGCGGCGCCCGCGTCACCGTCGCCGGACTGTCGCTGTCCGTCGCGGGCCTCTATGCGGCCTGGGGCATTCTCGTGAAGGGCACTCTCGGCGTCCTCGTCTCGCTGACACTCGCCGCGACGACACCGGCACGGGACCTGCCGTTGGGTCTGGCGCGATTGCGCGTGCCCGCGATGCTCACCTCGATCGTGGTTCTGATGCTGCGCTACCTCGACCTGCTCACCGCCGAGGTCGAGCGGATGCGCACCGCCCGGCTGTCCCGCGGCGACGACCCCCGGACGTTCCGGCAGATCGGCGCCACCGCCCGGGGCGTCGGCGGATTGTTCGTGCGTTCCTACGAGCGCGGCGAGCGCGTCCACCTTGCCATGCTGTCGCGGGGGTTCACGGGTTCGGTTCCCACAATCGGGGCGCCCCCGGCGACCGCTGCGGGGTGGCGGGCGGGACTCGTGCCCGCGGTGTGCGCGGTGGGGATCTGTCTCACCGCGTGGGTGCTCCGATGACCGCGGCCGTGCACCTCGAGGGCGTCTCGTTCGCGTATCCGGACGGCCGGGCCGCGCTGCACCGGATCGACCTCACGGTGGAACCCGGCGAGCGGGTGGCCGTCCTCGGTCCGAACGGGGCGGGCAAGACCACACTGATGTTGCACCTCAACGGCATTCTGACGGCCACCGAAGGCCGCGTCACGGTGGGCGGGCTGGCGCTGTCGCGGGGTGCGCCGCGGGACACGGTGCGCGAGGTCCGGCGGCGAGTCGGCATCGTCTTCCAGGATCCCGACGACCAGTTGTTCATGCCCACCGTCGCGCAGGACGTCGCGTTCGGTCCGGTCAATTTCGGCGTCACCGGGACGGCGCTCGACGCGCGGGTGCGCGACGCGCTGGCGGCCGTGGACATGACGGCGCATTCCGACCGCAACCCCGCGCACCTGTCGGTGGGCCAGCGACGCCGGGTCGCGCTGGCGACCGTCCTCGCGTGCGCCCCGAACGTCCTCGTGCTGGACGAGCCGTCGAGCAATCTCGACCCCGTCGCCCGGCGCGAACTGGCCGAGGTTCTGCTGGGTATCGACACCACGCACCTGCTCGTCACGCACGACCTCCCGTACGCCGCCCAGTTGTGCACACGCGCCGTGATCCTCGACGAGGGTTGCCTGGTGGCCGACGGTCCGATCCTGGACATGCTCGGCGACCCCGCGTTGCTCGCCCGGCATCGCCTCGAGTTGCCGTGGGGTTTCCGGCTTCCCACCGCCGAGCCTCATTCGCCCGGCGAACGATCCGTGACACCGCCGACCGGGTAGCCCACGATGGGGTGACGAAGCTTCGCCCGCACTCCGACCGGAGGTCAGCGATGTCCACACCCGAAGCCGATGCCGCGACGGTGTCCCAGCGCATTTTCGACGCGTCGCTCGGGGCCATCGACCTTCTCGCCGTCCACCTGGGAGACCGCCTCGGCTGGTACCGCAGTCTCGCGTCGGAAGGCCCGGCGACGGCGGACGAACTGGCGGAACGCACCTCCACTCATCCGCGGTACGCACGCGAGTGGCTCGAGCAGCAGGCCGTGTCGGGACTTCTCACGGTGGACGCCGCGGATCCACCGAAGTTCACGCTTCCGGCCGGTGCCGCCGAAGTGCTCACGGACGAGCAGAGTCTCAACTATCTGGCACCGCTCGCGCGGATCTTCGTCGCCGCGACCACGCAGATGCCCGCACTGCTGGAGGCGTATCGCACCGGCGGCGGCGTGGGGTGGTCCCAGTACGGCGCGGATGCTCGTGAGTCGCAGGCCGATATGAATCGGCCGTGGTACGAGCAGGTTCTTCCCGGCGCGCTGGCGTCGGTGCCCGAGGTGGACGCGCTGCTGCGGGCGCCCGGTGCCACCATCGCCGACGTCGGATGCGGCGGCGCCTGGTCCACGATCGCACTCGCGCGCGCCTACCCGGACGCCACGCTCCACGGCTACGACATCGACACCGCGACCGTCGAACTCGCGAGGTCCAACGTGCGCGAGCGGCCGGATGTCGCCGACCGGATCACGATCACCGAATCGGACGCCGCGGGAATCCCCGAGGGCAGTTGCACCGCGGCCTTCGCCTTCGAGTGCATCCACGACATGCCCGCTCCGGTCGAGGTGCTGTCCGCGGTCCGCAGGGCGCTGGCCCCCGGCGGTGCGATGATCGTGATGGACGAGGCGGTCGACGACGAATTCTCCGCGCCGGGAAGCGACGTCGAGCGACTGATGTACGGCTTCAGTCTCACCGTGTGCCTGCCCGACGGCATGAACCACACTCCGAGCGCGGGCACCGGAACGGTCATGCGCCCGAGCACATTGCGCGGCTACGCCGAGTCCGCCGGTTTCGGCACCATGGACGTCCTGCCGATCGAGGATTTCGGGTTCTTCCGGTTCTACCGGCTGACGGTGTAATCCTCGCACCGGCACCCCGATACGTACGTATTTTGCGGAAAGGCCGAAAACTGGGGCGTCCGAAGGGGGAAGATGTCTGCAGTAGGCAGGTTACGGACGCTTTCGCCGGTCGGGGCAACTGTGAAGCGCCAGGTCGAACCAGATTTGTCGTTTGTCATCCGCTACTACGCATGGGAAACACCATGAAACTGCATAGAGTGACAGCGCCGGCAGCGCTGCTGATCGCCACCCTGTGTGTCGGAATGGGTACCGCGTACGCCGCCCCCACTCCCGCCGACCAGGCCGTCATCTCGCACACCAGCCTCAGTGCCGACGGCCGATCGGTCGGCACCGCACTCGACGCGGGATATTTCACCCTGTCGAGGACGGCCGCCGCAGTCGACATCTCCAACGATTCGGGAACCACGGTGGCCACGATCCCACTGCGTTACTCGATCGCCGGCGTGCAGTTCGCGATCGATCCGCTCGTCACCGACGGCGGCCGGTTCCTGAGCCTGACGCCCACGACGACCCCGGTCGCGGGAACACTCGCCCTCACCCCGGTCGACAGGGATTCCGCGTACGCCAACATGATGACGCAGCTCGAGATCGGCTGGGTGAACGGCGGCGGGACCGCGACCGCGATCGGCGCGGGCATCGGATTCGTCGCCGGGTGCATCTTCCTCATCCTCGGCGGATGTCTCCCCGGTGCCGCGGTAGGCGCAGCGATCGGCGCCGTCACCGGTATCAGCAACGCGAACCCCGCTGCGACACCGGCGGTTTACGAATTCCTCGGAACCCTGTAGCGGGGCTTCCGTTCCGACCTCGAGCGACGATTCCGGGAGGACTATGGGTAAGTTCGCACACGGGGAGCATCACCGCGCACCCACATCTGCATGTAGCCGTTCCGGTTTTCCAGCGAATATGGTCCACGCACAACGATGTTCGGTGCACTCAGGTGGGGACCGTGTTCGTCCTACGACATGGTGGGAATTTCCATGAAACTCTTGAGAACTCTGGCATTGTCCATATTCGTCGTGTCCGCGATGGCCGTCGGGGCGGGAACGGCGTACGCCGATCCGGCACCGCAGGGAATCGACTGGTCGCAGCCGCTCATGACCCCGGCCGCCGATGGCGGTAGCAGCCAGGTGGCCGAGCAGTTCTTCCCGGAGAACGAGACCAAGCAGGACGCCTTCGACAAGATGACCAACGAGATCAATACCGGCTGGAACAACGCGGGCCTGCAGGGCATGGCGATCGGTTCCAACGTGGGCATGGCCATCGGGTGCGTGTCGATCTTCCCCAACTTCATCGCAGGCTGCATCGTCGGCGCAGTGGTCGGCACCATCGCCGGCGCCGTCATCGGCATCGGCGTGGGTAACCCCAATGCCCAGCCTGCCGTAGAGCAGTTCTTCGCTACACCCTGAGCGAAGAGCGGGCTGCAGCCCCGGCCTCACTCGGGCCGGGGCTGCGGCGTGTCCGCCCACGACTAGTTGATGCATGACCAATTAGTGCGCTAACTGATCTGCTCGGTCAGCCGACGACACCCTCCGCACGCCGGTGCGCGATGTCCTGCGCCGACCAGCCCAACTCGCCGAGGATCAGATCGGTGTGCGCGCCGAGCGCGGGCACGTCCCCCATCCGCATCTCCACGTCGGAGAACGTCATCGGCGGCAGCATCGCCCGGATCGGCCCGGCCTCGGTGCCGACGTCACGCCAGCGGTCGCGCTGGTCGAGTTGCGGGTGCTCGATCAGGCCGCCCAGGTCGTTGAGTTCGGCCGCCGGGATCCCGGCGTCCGCAAGCGCCTGGTCGAGGGCGGCGCTCGTGAACCGTTGCGTCTCCTCGGCCACCAGGGCGTCCACCTCCGCCCGGTGCTGCACCCGCAGCATGTTGGTCGCGAACCGGGGATGGTCGGCGAGGTCGGGGCGTGTGAACACGTCCGTCACCAGTTGCCGCCAGCCGCGGTCGTTCTGGACACCGATGAGGATCTGTCCGTCCAGGGTCGGATACGAGTCGTACGGGACGATCGCCGCATGACCGAGCCCGACGCGCGGGATCTGCTTGTCGGCGTACATCTTCATGTACATCGGATGGCCCAGCCACTCCGCGGTCGCGTCGAACATCGACACGTCGATCCGCGCTCCCACACCGGTGCGCTCCCGCCGGAACAGGGCACCGAGCACCGACGTCATCGCATACATTCCCGCCGCGATGTCGGAGACCGGAACACCCGTCTTGGTGGGGGTGTCCGGGGTGCCGGTCACCGAGATCATCCCTGTTTCCGCCTGGACCAGCATGTCGTACGCCTTGCGTTCGCGCCGGGGTCCGGCCGACCCGTAGCCCGACATGTTCACGACGATCAGTTCCGGATGCGCGGCGCGCAGTGCGTCGGCGCCGAACCCGAGACGGTCGGCGGCGTCGGGAGCGAGATTCTGGATGAAGACGTCGGCCTTCGCGATCAACTGCACGACGGTGTCCCGCCCGACCTCGGACTTCAGGTCGAGGCCGATCGATTCCTTCGACCGGTTCAGCCACACGAAGTGCGAGGCCTGCCCGAACACCGCGTCGTCGTAGTTGCGGGCGAAATCGCCCTCCCCGACACGTTCGATCTTGATGACCCGCGCGCCCATGTCCGCGAGATGGCGGGTGGCGAGCGGAGCGGCCACGGCCTGCTCGAGTGCCACGACGGTGATGCCGTCGAGCGGCAGCAGTCCGGGGTCGTTCTCCATGTCGGAATTCACTTTTCCTCTTCGGCTCCCGTGTGATTGTGATAGTGCGTGGCACCGATGGTGTGCAGCAGTTCGTGCACGGTGTCGTCGGTGAGCCGGTACCGCATCGAACGGCCGTCCCGCGTCGCCGACACCCATCCCTGGTTGCGGAGCAGCCGCAGCGCGTGCGAGACGGCGGTCCCGGTCATGTCGAGGGCCGCAGCCAGGTCGCCGACGCAGATGTCGGGGGCGTGGTGCAGGCACAGCAGCAGCCGCAGGCGGTTGCCGTCCGACAGCAGTTCGAATCGGTTGGCCCAGCCGTCGATGTCGGGGGTGTGCAGTGCCGCCGCCGCACGCCGAACGTCCTCGGGGTTCAGGGCGGGGGTGGCGGCCATCACGCCAGTCTACAAACGCCGCGAGCCCGCCCGGCCCGGCATCCATAGGCGATCCCTCACTGTCCGTTCGGCTCTGTGACTTTGTTTCCGCACGCACACCGGTGGTCGACTGGCACGACACGTCACCCGGTCCCCCGGCGGCGTCGACGACTCATCGAGGAGCCTGATGTGAGCGGTCTGCATCTTCCCCAGCGCGTGCGGCACCATGCCGAGGAACGGCCCGGAGCACCCGCGGTGACGTGCGGTGACACCACGCTGACCTACGCGGAGCTCGACTGGCGGACCAACCGGATCGCAACAGCGCTGTCGGCGTGGACATCCCGGGGCGGCCGGGTCGGGGCACTGCTCCGGATGCGCATCGAGGGCGTCGAGACGTTCGTGGCCGCCGCCAAGTCGGGGCTCGTGTTCGTCCCGCTCAACTGGCGGCTCCCGGCCGCCGAGGCCGCCGCGGTGGCGGTCGATGCCGGGCTCGAGGTGCTGATCGTCGAATCCGAGTTCGCTGCCACCGCCGACGCCGTCCGCGACGCGCTCCCGCGCGTGGTCGTGGTGGTCATCGACGCGGTCGACGGCGACCCCCTTCCGACCGGCGCCTGGACGTGGGATCGGCTGGTCACGTCGGGCACCGCCACCGACCCGGGGCTCGGGGACGACCCCGCCGCCGAGGTGCTGCAGCTCTACACGTCGGGCACGACCGGGCGTCCGAAGGGTGTGGTCGCGACGCATCGCAACCTGCACAACGAGCCCGACGGCCTGCTCATCTACCACTGGAAACCCGGTTCGGTGGCACTCGACGCCCTGCCGCTGTTCCACATCGCGGGCGCGGGCTGGCTGAGCACCTGCCTGTCCGCAGGCGTCCACGTGGTGCTGCTCGGCACATTCGACGCCCGGCAGGTCGCCGAACTGATCGAACGGCACCGGATCACCCACGCCTTCCTGGTTCCCTCGACCATTCAGATGCTCCTCGACGTGCCCGACCTCGAACGCTACGACGTGTCGAGTCTCGAGCTGGTCGCGTACGGTTCGGCGCCGATCACCACCACGCTGCTCCGGCGGGCGATCGATCGCCTCGGCTGCGGATTCGTGCAGCGTTCCGGAATGACGGAGACGACGGGCTCGGTCACCACGCTCGCCGCCCGGGACCACGACCCGTCCGGGGACCGCGCGCACCTGCTGCGGTCGGCGGGCAGGCCCATGCCCGGCGTCGAGGTCGAGATCCGGGACGTGGTGACCGGCTCCCGGCGGGCGAATCCGGGGAAATCGTGTGCCGCTCACGCAACAACGTCGAGGGCTACTGGAAACGACCGGACGAGACGGCGAACCTGCTCACCCACGACGGTTTCCTTCGCACCGGCGACGCCGGGCACATCGACGCGGAGGGCTATCTGTTCGTCACCGACCGGGTGAAGGACATGATCATCACCGGAGGCGAGAACGTGTACCCGATCGAGGTCGAGACGGTGCTCGCCGACCACCCGGCGGTGGCCGAAGTCGCGGTGGTCGGTGTGCCGCACCGGACCTGGGGTGAGTCCGTGACGGCGGTCGTCCGGCTCGTCGACCCGTCGGACGCACCGGACGAGCAGGACCTGATCGCGTTCACCGCCGCCCGGCTCGCGTCGTACAAGAAGCCGCGCGAGATCGTCTACGTCGCCGAACTTCCGCGGGGCGCGAGCGGCAAGGTCCTCAAACGTGCCCTGCGCGAAGGACTCCGCGACACGGAGGTGCCGTCGTGATCGTCACCGAGGACGTCGGCACCGTCCAGCGTGAGGCCTGGGCCCGCGGCGTGCTCCCACCCGTCGAACAGGTGCGCCCCGGATTGTGGTCGATCCCGGTTCCCATGCCGCGAAACCCGTTGCGGTACGTCCTGATCTACGCGCTCGCGATCCCCGACGGTCTCGCGCTGATCGACGTCGGCTGGGATTCCGAGGAGTCGTGGCGGGCGCTCGTCGACGGGATCGCGCAGACCGGGCACCACGTCACCGACGTCCGGTACGCCGCCGTCACCCACCTGCATCCCGACCATTTCGGTCTCGCACCCCGGCTGCGGAAGGTCAGCGGGGCGGCGCTCGCGATGCACGGCGCGGATGCCGCACTGCTCGGCCACCGTTCGCCGGTGGACACCACAGCCGACGAACACACGTGGAACACCCAGCTCAACCAGCTCGGGGCACCCCCCGGCATCCTCGCGGCCGCCCGCGTCGACCTCGTCCGGCTGGAGCCGGGCGAGTCCATGGACGTCGTACTCGGCGACGGCACTCCCCTGGGCCTGCCCGGCTGGGATCTGCGGGCGGTCTGGACACCCGGGCACACGCCCGGTCATCTGACGTTCGTCGACGACACTCACGGCCTCATGTTCAGCGGCGACCACATGCTGCCCCGCATCAGTCCCAACATCTCCACCGTCCCCGGCGAACTGGAAAATCCGCTGCACCGGTACCTGCTGTCGCTGCACGCCACCACAACGATGCCCGACGGTGAAGTGCTGCCCGCGCACGAGTACCGGTTCCGGGGGATCGCCGAGCGTGCCCGGCAGCTGATGGGTCATCACGAGGAACGCTTCACCGAGATCGTCGCCGCTCTGGCCGTGTGGCCCGAATCGACGGCGTGGGAGATCTCGCAACACATTTCGTGGTCGCGGCCGTTCGACTCCATGTCCGACCGCCTGCTCCGCCTCGCGGTCCGCGAAACCCACGCCCACCTGCTCGTTCTCGCCGACCGCGGAAGCATCCGCTCGCTCGGCGGCCGCCCCGAACGCTGGACCCCTACCTCCCGTAAGGAAGACACCCCATGAGCGTGGTTCTCACCGAATTCGCCGACGGCGTCGCCGTCATCACCCTGAACCGCCCGGAGGCGAAGAACGCCGTCGACCTCGAGGTCGCGAAGGCGCTCGCCGCCGCGATCGACGAATTCGAGGCGCGGCCCGACCTGACGATCGCGATCCTCACCGGCGCCGGGGGAACGTTCTGCGCGGGCATGGATCTGAAGGCGTTCAGCCGCGGCGAACGGCCGTCGCTGCCCGGCCGCGGATTCGGCGGACTCACCGAGGCCCCGCCGACGAAGCCGCTGATCGCCGCCGTCGAAGGGTGGGCGCTCGCCGGCGGCTGCGAGTTGGCGCTGTCGGCCGACCTGATCGTCGCGGCCCGCGACGCCAAGTTCGGCATCCCCGAGGTCAAGCGGGGGCTCGCCGCCGCCGCGGGCGGTCTGCTGCGACTGCCGAAGGTGCTGCCCTACCCGATCGCGATGGAGATGGCGATCACCGGCGATCCCCTCACCGCCGAGGTCGCGCACGCGCACGGACTCGTCAACCGGCTCACCGAGCCCGGGCAGGCGCTCGACACCGCCCGCGACCTAGCGGCCCGGGTCGCCGCCAACGGTCCTCTCGCCGTCCGGGCCACCAAACAGGTACTCGCGATGTCGGCCGCCTACACCGACCCCGACGCGTTCGCCGGGCAACGCCGCTTCCTCGATCCGGTGTTCGCCTCCGAGGACGCCCAGGAGGGTGCGCGTGCGTTCGCGGAGAAGCGCCCGCCGGTGTGGCGTGGCCGATAGCCGCATGATCGGCACAGCCTGCGTCACAGCTTCCGTACGATGACGGCGTGGACCTGCATCTCGTCACCTACTTCGTCGCGGTAGTCGATCACGGCGGGATCACCAGGGCCGCGCAGTCCCTCTACATCTCGCAACCGTCCCTTTCGCAGGCGATCCGCACACTCGAACGCCGCCTCGGTGTCACCCTGTTCGACCGCACCGGGCGACGTCTCGAACTGACCGAGGACGGCCGCACGCTCGACGTCGCCGCCCGGCGCATCCTCGCCGACGTCGAGCGGGCCAAGGCCAAGGTCGCTGCGGTGCGCGAACTCGTGTCCGGCCGCGTCGATGTCGTCACGTACGCGGCGTTCTCGATCGATCCGATCGTCGACCTGGTGCGCCGGTTCCGTGAGCAGTACCCCCGGGTGACGGTCCGCGTCATCGACGCCGACGGCCCCACCGGCGTCCTCGGCGCCCTGCGCCGCGGCGAGGCCGAACTCGGGGTGATCGACCTGTCCGTCGACCACAGTGCGCTGCACTCCGTCCCCATCGGCGATCAGGAACTGGTACTGGCCCTGCCGAACGCCCTCGCCGACACGCTCCCCGATCCGGTGCCCCGCTCGGCGGTGCGGGACATTCCGCTGATCCAGGATCTCGGGGACAAGAGCGACGCGGCCCTGATCACGGAACTCGTGGGTGATCCCGCGAACGTCGTCGTCGACTGCACCCACCCGGGCGCCACGTGGGAACTGGTGATGCGCGGCGCGGGGGCCACCGTCCTGCCCCGCCTGGTCGCCGAGGAACAGTTGCGCGGGGTCGCGATCCGGTCGATGACGCCGAAACTGACCCGCCCCGTCGGACTCGTCCAGCGGTCCGGCCCGGGATCGCCGGCGGCCTCGGCGTTCGTCTCGATCGCGCAGGCCACGGGCACTCGAGAGGGGAACTGACCACATGGAATTGCGTCAGGTCGAGTACTTCCTCGCCGTCGTGGAACACGAAGGCATCAACGGGGCCGCCGCGTCGCTCGGCGTCGCACAACCCACCATCTCGCAGGCACTGCGCGGGCTCGAGCGGGAACTGGGTGTGCAACTGTTCCACCGCATCGGCCGCGGCATGGTGCTCAGCGCCGCAGGCCGCAGCCTGGTCGGGCCGAGCAGGCAGATCCTGCGCGACGTCACCGCCGTCGAAGACCTCCTCGCCACCTCCGACGGGGCACTCGCCGGGCGGCTCGACGTCATGGCGTTTCCGGCGCTGGCGATCGGTCCCGTCGTCGACCTCGTCACCGAATTCCGGCGAACCCACCCGAACGTGCTGGTGCGCTTGGGTGAATTGAAAGACGAGGCCCAGGCAGGCTCGCTGATCGAGGACGGGCACTGCGAATTCGTGGTGGCCCATCTCCCGCTCGACGACGCCCGGCTGGACGTCCTCGAACTCGGCGAACAGGAGTACTGGCTCGTGTACCCTCCCGGCACCGACCTGCCGGAGGGCCCCGTTCCGCTCGCCGACCTCCCCGACGTCCCGATGGTGTTCGTTCCCCGCGGCCACTCCGTCGCGGACGAGATCGAGGCATCGATCCGCCACGCCGGGGCACGACCGCACCTCGCGGCGCTGTCCGATCACCGCGAGGCGCGGCTTCCCCTGGTACTCGCAGGGATCGGCGGAACCCTGCTGGAACGGTCGATCGCGGAAGCGGCCCGGGACCGCGCCGTGGTCCGCCGGGCGGAGCCGACGTTCGCCCGCACCTTCGGGATCGCGTTCGACCCCGACATGCTCTCGCCCGTCGGGCACGCGTTCGTCGAACTGGTGCGGGCGCACACCTCGAACACCTGAACACAGCTCATAGGTTTCGCCTCATCCTGTGTGTCCCAGAACGACTTTGCGACGAGACGTCTCCCGTGATCGACTGGCGGGGAGCGGCACGGCGCCGGCCACCCCGGGCGTCGCCGAGAACCGCGCCCACGTCTGGAGCCGCGCATGAGCATCGAATCCCTCTCCTCCACAGCAGGACCCGCATCCGCCGAATCCGACGTCCTGGTCGGCCGGGACGGCGCGGTCGCGACGATCACGCTGAACCGGCCCACGCGGCGTAATGCGATGACCCTCGACTCGTGGATCGCCTTGCGCGAGGCGCTCGCCGAACTCGCCCTCGACGACGCCACCCGCGTCGTGGTCCTCACCGGTGCGGGCAGTGACTTCTGCACCGGCGCAGACCTCGACAAGCGCGCCCCGATGCACCCGCTGACCCGGATGCGGCAGATCAACGCGACGGCGCTCGCGGTCGCGGAATTCCCCAAACCGCTGATCGCGAAGGTGCGCGGCTACGCCGTCGGAGCCGGCTGGAACCTGGCGCTGCTGTGCGATCTGATCATCGCCTCGCGCGACGCACAGTTCAGCCAGATCTTCGCCAAACGCGGCCTGTCCGTCGATTTCGGCGGCTCCTGGCTCCTGCCGCGCATCGTGGGACTGCACCGCGCGAAACGCCTGGTCATGCTCGCCGAGATGATCGACGCCGAGCAGGCGGACGCGCTGGGACTGGTCAGCGAACTCGTCGAACCGGAAGAACTGGATGGCATGGTCGCCCGGTTCGCCGCCGGCCTCGCGGCGTCGCCGACCGTGGCCGTCATGCAGTCGGCGCGACTGATCGAGGACGGCACCACGTCGTCGCTGCGGGACGCACTCGCGAACGAGGCCCGTTCGCAGGCGGTCAACTTCGCGACCGACGCACCGGCCGCATTGCGCGCCTTCGTGGAAAAGCGTCCCCCCGCATTCAGCGGGGAATGGCAGGTGCCGCAGCCGTCGTAGGAACCGCTAGATGATCGCACCGTCGATCGCGCAGAAGCTGTGGCAGAGCCGGGTGACGATCCGCGGCCCGCGTTCGGGATCGAACCACCGATCGATGTGAGCCCAGTGGTAGGGGTGCGTCATGTACGGCCCGGACAGTCCGTCGAGGTCGGCGTACTCCTGCTCCCAGACGTGGGTCCACCGCGCGGAACCGGCCGACTCGTGCACCCGGCTCAGCTGCGACGTCCCAATGGTGCGAATGTAGTCCGGCATCGCCCGCGTCTCGGATTCGAACTGCTGCACCACGGCCGGGTCGGCCGAATTTTCGACGGAGACGAGGAGCGTCCGGTACACGGCCGGCTCGACAGCGCGTGGGGCGGGAGTGGGCACGCCCGTGTAGCCGACGCGGTCGACGTGCCCGATCTCGGGGACGGACAGCTGTGCGGTGATGTCGGGTTCGACGGCGCGCCAGTCGGATTCGTCGTCGAAGTGGAAGTGCGCGATCACGTCTCCCCCGTTGATGCCGCCGGGCAGGGTCGGTGCCACGAGAACATGCCGGGCCCGGAGAGCCGCGACGTCCTGCAGCCTGCCTGCCACCGACGCAGCGGCGCTGCCGTCCGAGTCCGCGGCGAGGTGAATGAGCGTGGTCACCTTAAACATCGGTCGCGACCTCCACGTCCGCAGGCGCGCAGGACACCGTGCGTCGCCGGGTGGTGAGAAGCTCGTCGGCGTCCTCCCACCAGCGGAGCACCTCCGCGTCGTGGCGCGCGAGCAGGCTCTGTCGCCACCAGGCGCGAGCACCCCGCAGCGTCCAGCTGACACTGACAGTGTTGGACTGGTCCTCGAGCCACACCGGCGGGGAGACGAGCACGCGGTCCAATGTCAGGCCACGCGCAATCGCGCCGGGCGCATAGCGTTCCAGGTAAGCGGCGAGAAACGCGCGCGCCCGACCGGGAATCACCACCATCTCGTCGACGACGTACACGATCGGCTCGGCCGCAACCATCAGCGCTCCCTCCTTCCCGCTACCAGGACGGTAGGGGACGAAGGGAGCGCGTCACAGGGTTGCGTCCACCCAGCGGGAGCTACGTCGTCGCCGTCGCGAGTTGCTCGCGCAGCTTCGTCTTGAGGATCTTCCCGGCCGCCGAGGTCGGCAACTGCTCGACCACCACGACGTCGCGTACCTTCTTGTACGGCAGCACCCGCTCGGCGACGAACGCGGACACCGCGTCCCCGTCGATCGTCACACCGGGCATCGGCACCACGAACGCCACCGGCTCCTGGCCGACGCTGCCGGCCTCCCTGCCGACGACGGCGGCGGAGGACACGTCCGGGTGCGAGACGAGAATCTCCTCGAGCTCACGCGGATACACGTTGTAGCCCTTGTAGATCAGCATGTCCTTGGTGCGGTCGCAGATGAACAGGTACCCGTCCTCGTCGAGGTAGGCGATGTCGCCGGTGTCGAGCCAGCCGTCGACGAACTGTTGCGCCGTGATCTCCGGATGGTTCAGGTAGCCGTCCGTGACCTGCGGTCCGCGGACCCACAACTTGCCGCGGGTGCCGGACTCCAGTGCGGCGCCGGAGTCGTCCTGGGCGCGGATCTGCACCTCGGTGTCGAATACCGGCAACCCCACGCTGCCGAATTTGTAGGCGACGGAGCCGGTCAGCGGTGCGGAGGCGACCAGGCAGGTTCCCTCCGTCAGCCCGTACCCCTCGACCACGCTCGCCGACGGGAACGCCCGGCCCAGGGCCTCGAGCGTCACGTGGTCGATCGGCGCGGCACCCGACGACACGACCCGCACCGAATCGGTGTCCCGGGTCGCGGCGTCGGGATGCGTGGCGACCGCGTGCCACATCGCCGGACTCCCGGTGATATACGTGGCACGGTGCGTCTCGATCAACTCCAGCATCCGCCCGGGCTCGAAGCGTCCGGCGAACACCTGCGTCGCCCCGCACAGCAGCAGGAACGACATGTTGATCAGCGCGTGCGCGTGGAACAGCGGCGACACGACGACGGTCGCGCCGGCGCCGGGCACCACCCCGCGGTCCCCGAGACTCTCGATGGGACGCAGTTCGATTCCGCCGTCGTCGGTGGCGCGCACCTCGTGGCCCGCGCGCCAGGCGATCATCTGGGTGACGTTGGCGAGGACGTTGCGGTGCAGCACCCGCACCCCCTTGGACAAGCCCGTGGTGCCGCCGGTGTACGCGAGGTGGGCGACGTCGTCACCGGACACCTTCGGGGCGAACGGTGCGGCGGCATATCCACGGACGAACTCGTCGAACCCGAACTGGCCGCGCCCGACGCCCGCGGGAAGTCCGGCCACCACGATGGTGCGGACGGTGGTGCCGCTCGCCGCCTCGGTGAGGGTGTCCAGTTGCCCGGGCTGGGTGACGGCGGCGACCGCCCCCGTGTCGATGATCTGCGAGCGCAGGCCGGGGCCCGGCTGCAGCGGGTTGACCAGGGTGACGGTCGCGCCGGCCCGCAGCGCGCCGTAGTAGGCCACCACGAATTCGACGCAGTTGCCGAGGTGCAGGAGCACCACGTCGCGTTCGGTCACTCCCGCGTCCCGCAGCGCGGCGGCGAACGCTCCCGACCGCTGGTCGAGTTCGCGGTAGGTGCACACCGTGTCGCCGTCGACCACTGCGGCCTTGTCGCCGTACAGGTTCGCCATGCCGGGCGGGAACGCCGCCAACGTCAGTTCGGGGTAATGCAGTACCGGTGCAGCAGAATTCACGTTGGGTCCTTAGTTCGTCAGCGAGGTGCCATGCGGATGGCGCCGTCCAGGCGGATGGTCTCGCCGTTGAGGTAACCGTTCTCGAGGATCTGGCAGGCGAGCTGCCCGAACTCGCTCGGCTTGCCCAGACGCGACGGGTTCGGCACCGACTTCTCCAGCGACGCGCGCACGTCCTCGCGCAGCCGGGCGAGGAGCGGGGTGTCCATGATCCCCGGGGCGATGGTGCACACCCGGATGTTACGGCTGGCGAGGTCCCGGGCCGCGGTGACCGTCATGCCCACGATGCCCGCCTTCGATGCGGTGTAGTTGATCTGGCCGATCTGGCCCTCGAACGCGGCGACGGACGCCGTCAGCACGACCGCGCCGCGCTCGCCGTCGATCTCCTCCTGCCGCGCCATCCGCTCCGCCCCGAGCCGCAGGGCGTTGAACGAGCCGACGAGGTTGAGCCGGATCACGAACTCGAAGTCCTCGACGGAGCCTGCCTTGCCCTCGGAGTCGAGGATGCGCATCCGGCGTCCGGCGCCGGCGCAGTGCACGAGGCCGCGCAGTCCGCCGCGGTCGTCGGCGACGTCGAGTGCGGCCGCGAACTGCTCGGAATCGGTCACGTCGGCGGGGGCGAACTGGGCGGCGCTGCCCAATTCCTTCGCGGCCGCCTCACCGTCGGAGTTCGGCAGGTCGATGAGCGTGACCTGGGCGCCCGCGTCGACGAGCCGGCGGGCCGTCGCGAGGCCGAGACCGGACGCGCCGCCGGTGACCGCGGTCGAAATTCCCTTGAGTTCCATCGTGCGTGTGTTCCCTTCGAAAGATGTTGTCGGATCAGAGAAGTTCGAGAATGGTGGCGTTGGCGAGGCCACCCGCCTCACACATCGTCTGCAGTCCGTACCGAATGTCGTTGTCCCGCATGTGGTGGACGAGCCTGGTCATGAGGATCGCCCCGGAACCGCCGAGCGGGTGCCCGACGGCGATGGCGCCGCCGAGCGGGTTCAGCCGGTCGGTGGCGGCGCCGGTCTCCGCCTGCCACGCCATCGGGACGGGAGCGAACGCCTCGTTCACCTCGAATGCGCCGATGTCGTCGATCTTCAGTCCCGAGCGGGACAGTGCCTTCTCCGTCGCGGCGATGGGTCCGGTCAGCATGATCACCGGGTCGTCGCCCGCGACGGCGCACGTGTGGATGCGGGCCATCGGGGTCAGGCCCAGTTGGGCGGCCTTCTCGCTCGTCGTGACGAGCAGCGCACCGGCGCCGTCGGAGATCTGCGAGGAGTTGCCGGCGTGGATCACGCCGTCCTCCTTGAAGACGGTCTTCAGCTTGCCGAGCGATTCGAGGGTGCCGCCGCGGCGGATCCCCTCGTCGCCTGCGAGGACGTCGGAGAGCGGTGCGAGCTGCCCGTCGAATGCGCCCCGGTCCGCGGCGTCGGCCGCGAGTGCGTGCGATCGCAGTGCGTACTCGTCGAGCGCCTGACGGGACAGCCCCCACTTCTCGGCCATCATCTCGGCGCCGGTGCCCTGGCTGAACCCGCCGACGCCGTACCGGTCGAGGACGGCCGCCGGGAAGTGCTCACCGTTCGTGCTGGCGCTGCCCATGGGAACCCGGCTCATCGACTCCACACCACCGGCGACGACGATGTCCTCGTGGCCTGCGATGACGGTGGCGGCGGCGAAGCTCACGGCCTGCTGGCTCGATCCACACGCCCGGGTGAGGGTGGTGCCCGGCACCGATTCGGGCCAGCCGGCGGCGAGCACGGCAGTGCGGGCGACGTTGCCCGCCTGCTCCCCCACCTGACTGACGCAGCCCCAGACGACGTCGCCGACCTGATCCGGGGAGAGGCCGGTGCGCGCCGCGAGGGCCTCGAGGACGTGCGCCGACAGGTTTGCGGGGTGGATTCCGGACAGGGAACCGCCACGCCGCCCGATGGGCGTGCGGACGGCGTCGACGATCACTGCATCGCGCATGGTGTGTTCCTTCGATCTGAGGGGGTGACTCGAATCAATCACGGGCGAAGTCGTCGGCACAACGACTTTCGGCCGATCGCAGCGTTAGTTCGTGCCTATGTCCGCAGCGTCGCCCCGGACCAGCTTCTTGTCGCGCTCGGGGTTCGCGAAGAGCAGCGCCCCGACGGCGCACACGGCGGCGATGAGTCCGAGGGCCTGGAACGCGGTGGCGTACCCCTCGGCGGGCGAGGCGGCCGCGTCGACGATCAGACCCGTCGCGTAGGGGGCGACGAGACCGCCGATCGCCATGACGGCGAGGAAGACGCCCAGGGTGCCCGCGGTCTGGCGGGGCGGGCAGATCTCCGAGATCGCCGCGTTGAGCAGCGGGAACACCGACGCCGCGAAGCCGTAGCCGACGGAGACGACGAGGACTGCCACCGCGGGCGCGGTGATCGACGGGAGGGCAAGCAGGATCGCACCGCAGATCAGCACCCCGACGGCGGGGACGACGACGCGGACCACGCGGGACGTCGAGCCGCGCGCGAGCAGGCGGTCGCCGACCACGGACGACAACAGCATGAGGATCAGCCCGGCGATGCTCGGGAACGCGAACATGGAGCCGGCCTGCAGGCGGCTGTACCCGAGGCCCACCTCGAAGTACGACGGCAGCCACGTCAGAACCACGGCGACCAGTGCGTACACGCTCATGACGAGAAGCGCGCCGCTGATGAACGTGCGGGTCCGGAAGATGCGGACCCACGGCACCGCCGGTTCGCCCGCGTCACCGGCGGCCGCGGAATCGGCGCCCTTGCCGCTGCGGATGTACGGGCCTTCGCTCCAGACGGTGAGCCAGACGACGCACCACAGAACTCCGATGGCGGCCAGCGCGACCAGCGCGTAGCGCCACCCGAATGTGACGGTCACGAACGCGAGAGCAGGCGCGACGGCGATCTTCGCGATCGACGCGGCGCCGGCGAGCAGGGCGCTCGGAAGCCCGCGCTTGGCGGGTGCGTGCCAGGAGTACGCCGCGGTGTGGAGCAGCGCGGAGCTCGGACCTTCCGCGAGCCCGAGCAGCAGGCGACTGACCAGCAGCACTCCGAAACTCGCGACGACCACGAGCGGAAGAATTGCGACGGACCAGGCGATCGCGAGCAGCAGCAGCGCCCATCGCAGCGACATCCAGCGGTTCAGCGCGCCGGCGAAGAAGCCGCCGACGGTGAAGGTCAGGAAGAAGAGGCTTCCCACCAGCCCGATCTGAGAGGCGCTCAGCCCCAGTTCGTGGGCGAGGGGCTGGGCGATGATGCCGAGGACGGCCTTGTCGGCGTAGTTGACGACGTAGAGCAGCACGAGGAGCGCGGTCAGGCCCCAAGCGCGGCTGCGGGACTCGGAACCGATGGCGAGGGCCCGGCCGAGGGTGGCAGAGGAGTGGGTCACGTGGTGATCCCTTCGGGGTATGTCGTGGCGTGGGTCACAGTGTCTCGATTCATTGAACGGACCGGGAAGCCGGCGATCAATACGTACTCGGCGAAGGCACCGGCTACGTCTGCCTATGAGTCGCCGAGGTGCGGGTGCATTGGACTGCGCTATCCGACAGATAGCCCGAACGCCCCTAGCCGTGCCCCCGCGGATCGGGCATTCTGAATTTCATGAGCCGCCTCGCCCACACTCTCGATCTGACCGAATTCCAGACCGAGATCGTCGACACCGTACGCACTTTCGTCGATCGCGACATCATCCCGGCCGCACAGGAACTCGAACACTCCGACACCTACCCCCAGGCCATCGTCGACAAGATGCGCGACATGGGCCTGTTCGGGCTGATGATCCCCGAGGAGTACGGCGGGCTGGGCGAATCCCTGCTCACGTACGCGTTGTGCGTCGAGGAACTCGCCCGCGGCTGGATGAGCGTGTCGGGTGTGATCAACACCCACTTCATCGTCGCGTACATGATCCGTCAGCACGGCACCGACGCCCAGAAGAACCACTACCTGCCGCGGATGGCGACCGGTGAGGTGCGCGGCGCGTTCTCGATGTCCGAGCCCGAGCTGGGTTCCGACGTCGCCGCGATCCGCACCAAGGCCAAGCGCAACGCCGACGGCGACTACGTGATCAACGGCCAGAAGATGTGGCTCACCAACGGTGGCAGCTCGACGCTCGTCGCCGCGCTGGTGCGCACCGAGGAGGGCGCCGCCACACCGCACGCCAACCTGACCACCTTCCTGATCGAGAAGCCCGCCGGTTTCGGTGAGGTCCTCCCCGGACTCACCGTCCCGGGGAAGATCGACAAGATGGGCTACAAGGGCATCGACACCACCGAGTTGCTGTTCGACAACTATCGCGCGGCCGCCGGCGACGTCCTCGGCGGAACCCCGGGCCGAGGGTTCTCGCAGATGATGGACGGCGTCGAGGTCGGCCGGGTCAACGTCTCCGCCCGCGCGTGCGGGGTCGCGATCCGGGCGTTCGAGCTCGCCGCCCGATACGCACAGCAACGCAGCACGTTCGGCAAGCCGATCGCGGAGCATCAGGCGGTCGCCTTCAGCCTCGCCGAGATGGCGACGAAAGTGGAAGCCGCGCATCTGATGATGGTCAACGCGGCCCGCCTGAAGGACTCCGGGGAACGCAACGACGTCGCCGCGGGCATGGCCAAGTACCTCACCAGCGAGTACTGCTCCGAAGTGACCCAGGCCAGCTTCCGCATCCACGGCGGCTACGGCTACTCGAAGGAGTACGAGATCGAGCGCCTGATGCGCGAGGCACCGTTCCTCCTCATCGGCGAGGGCACCAGCGAGATTCAGAAAATGATCATCAGCAAGGGCGTACTGCGCAGTTACGCACTGTAATCCGAAGGAGAAAACCCGTGCAGCGTACGGTGTTCAACGAAGATCACGACGCGTTCCGGAAGACGATCCGCGACTTCATCGCCAAGAAAGTCGCGCCCGTCCACCACGACTGGGAGGGTGAAGGGCATCCGCCGCGCGACTTCTACCGCCGTCTCGGCGAGCTCGGCGTGCTCGGGATCCAGGTGCCGGAGGAGTTCGGCGGCGGCGGTGAGAAGAGTTTCAAGTTCGCCGCGGTGGTCGGCGAGGAGACGGCGGCCGCCGGCGTCACGTTCGGCAGCTATTCCGTGCACACCAACCTGATCCTGCCGTACCTGCTCGAGTACGCCAGCGACGAGCAGAAGCAGCGGTGGCTCCCCGGATTCGCGTCCGGCGACATCATGTTCGCGATCGCGATGACCGAGCCGGGCACCGGTTCCGACCTCGCGAACATCGCGACGTCGGCGAAGCTGTCGGAGGACGGGTCGCACTACGTCCTCAACGGCGCGAAGACGTTCATCACCGGTGGCGCGCTCGCCGACCGGATCCTCGTGGTGTGCCGCACCGCGCCCAGCACCCCCGAGGACCGCCGGGCCGGTCTGACCATCCTCGTCGTCGACACGACCGCCGAGGGTTTCGCGGTGGGCCGCAAGATCGAGAAGATCGGCCTGAAGGCGTCGGACACCGCCGAACTGTCCTTCACCGACGTGCAGGTGCCGGTGGCGGACCGCCTCGGCGAGGAGGGGGCCGGTTTCAGCTACCTCACCCACAACCTCGCGCAGGAACGTCTGTCCATCGCGCTCGGCGGTTCGGCGACCGCGGCCGCGGCGTTGCAGCACGCGATCGCGTACGTCAAGGAACGCAAGGTGTTCGGCAAGCCCGTCGCGGCGTTCCAGAACACCAAGTTCGTGCTCGCCGAGTGCGCCACCGAGGTCGAGGCGATCCAGTTGATGGCCGACCGCGCACTCGAACTGCACGACGCGGGCGAACTCACGGTCGCGGACGCCGCGAAGGCGAAGCTGTTCTGCACCGAGGCCGCGGGCCGGGTCATCGACAAGTGCCTGCAACTGCACGGCGGTTACGGCTACGTCCTCGAATACCCCATCGCGCGCCTGTACGCGGACACCCGCGTGTCCCGCATCTACGGCGGGACGAGCGAGGTCATGAAGACGATCATCGCGAAGGATCTCGGCCTCTGACCCCACACACCAACAGTATGGGCGTACTGTTTGAAGGCGTGGACGACATCTGGGATCCGGACAAGTACCTCGCCTTCGCGGACCATCGGGGGCGCCCGTTCTACGAGTTGCTGTCGCGTGTCGACGCGCGGTCACCCCGCCGCGTGGTCGACCTCGGCTGCGGCCCGGGAAACCTGACCGTCAGCCTCGCCCAGCGGTGGCCGGACGCCGTCCTGGAGGCGTCCGACAGCTCACCCGAGATGGTCCGGGCCGCGCGTGACCGCGGCCTCGACGCCGCCCGGCTGGACGTCCGCGACTGGACGCCGCAGCCCGACACCGACGTCGTCGTCTCCAACGCCGCCCTGCAGTGGGTGCCCGAACACCGGGAGTTGCTGCGCCGCTGGCCGGCACAGCTGCCGTCGGGGGCGTGGATCGCGGTGCAGGTCCCCGGCAACTTCGACGCGCCCTCGCACGCGATCGTCCGGGACCTCGCCGGGACCGAGCGGTGGTCCCGGTGGTTGACGGACGTGCCGTTCCGGGCGGACAACGTCGTCGACGATCCCGTCGGGTACGCGGGCCTGCTCGCGGACGCCGGATGCGCCGTCGACGCCTGGGAGACCACGTACGTCCAGCAGTTGACCGGGGAGAACCCGGTGCTGGAGTGGATCACCGGAACGGCGCTCCGACCGGTCAAGGATGCCCTCTCGGCGCCGGACTGGGACCGCTTCCGCGAGGAACTCGTCCCGCTCCTCGACGAGGCGTATCCCCGGCGACCGGACGGGAGCACGTTCTTCCCGTTCCGGCGCATCTTCGTCGTCGCCCGGGTGCAGTAGAGACCGGTCACCCGTGGTGCCTGCGGTACGCCGCGGCCGCTCCGGGGTGCAGCGGCACGCCGGCGGTGACGATCAACGACTGCCGGTCCAGGAACTGGCTGCCGGTCGCCTGATCCGGCACCAGTTCCGCCGCGTGGTCGATGAGCGCCTCGACGATCGCGCCCGCGGCGCCGTCGGACACGGCCGGATCGGCGAGCAGCAGGTTCGCGAGACCGATCGTCGCGACCGACGTCTGCTGTCCGTACGTGCCGGGTGGAATCAGCACCGGCTCGTAGCGTGGGCCGAACCGCTCCCGCAGTAGTTCCAGTTCGGCGGACAGGTCGAGCAGTCGCAGCGGGATCCCGAGATCCGCGAACGACGGAGTCGGCACTCCGCCCGCCCACAGCACCGCGTCGACGGTGCCGTTCCGCAGGGCCTGCCCCGCATCGGTCATCGACAGGTGCAGTCGCGTCACGTCTTCCGGGCCCGCCAGGCCCAGGACGTCGAGGATGCGTTCACCCGTCAGTTCCGCTCCGGAGCCTGTGGCGCCCAGACTGATTCGGGCACCCCGCAGCTGCGCGGTGCCCGTGATCGCGGAATCGGCGCGCACCGCGAGCTGCATGTAGTTCTCGTACACCTTGCCGAGGGCGGTGAATGCGGCGCCGGCCTCCATGGCCGACACGGCGGCGTCGGCGAGGCTCAGTGCCAGTTCCGCGTCCCCGGACGCGAGCGCCGCCAGATTCTCCATCGACCCCGCGGTCCGGACC
The DNA here is from genome assembly GCF_029269925.1 of Rhodococcus sp. T2V. Lineage (NCBI taxonomy): Bacteria > Bacillati > Actinomycetota > Actinomycetes > Mycobacteriales > Nocardiaceae > Rhodococcus > Rhodococcus sp. T2V. The sequence continues at coordinate 14,546 of NZ_JARJBD010000025.1, read as the reverse complement.
GGGACGATCCGCACCGGCAGTGCGGCACGTTCTGCGGCCGCGGCCGTCAACTGGGCGAACTCCCAGAAGAATCCGCCCTCCTCACCCGCGGCGAGTCGCAGCGGATCGGTGCCGCTGTCCGAGCACGCGGCGAGAACCGCACCCGTGGCCGCGGTGGCACCCGCCGCGAGGACGCCGCGCAGCAGTGTTCGTCGCGTGATCACGGCGCCACCGCCGGGAGTGTCAGGCTCACCCGGAGCCCGTGTGGCCGCTCCGCACCGATCGTCAGCGCCCCACCGCCACCCTCGACCAGTGCGGTCGCGATGGACAACCCGAGCCCGGTGCCCTGCTGCGCCGCCCCGGACCCGCGGAAGAACCGGGAAGACAGTTTGCCGATCTCGTCGTCGCTCACCCCGACCCCGTCGTCGCTGACCCGGATCTCGATTCCGGCGGCGGACCGTCCCGTGTCGATCCGGACCGTCGCCCCGCAGCCGGCGTACGCGTGCGCGTTGCTGAGCAGGACGTCCAGGACCTGGGACAGGTGACTGTCCCGGAAGTCCGCGACCAGCGGTTCGGCCGGCGGCCGGAACACGAGGGCCATCCCCGATTCCCCGAGAGCCTCCGTCCAGGCGTCGGCACGGTCCGCGAGGACGGCACCGACGTCGCACCCGCCGCGCGCGGACTCGTCCTCGCCGGCGTCGGCGGGTGATTCGGCGACGGCGAGCGCGAGCAGTCCGTCGAGGATTCCGCCGAGCCGATCGACCTCCATCCCCGTCCGGCGGTAGGTTTCGGCGCCGGCCTCGGCGACGTGCGGGCCGAGGGAGTCCAGCCGGATGTGCAGGGCCGCGAGGGGGTTCCGAAGTTGATGGGCGGTGTCGGCGATCAGCTGACGCTGCGCCTGACCCGACGCCTGGACGGCGCCCGACATGGTGTCGAACGCCTTCGCGAGTTCCTGCACCTCCGGCGGTCCGCTGTACCGGCCGGACGTCGGCCCGGAGGTGCGACCCGACCGCGGGCGCGGGGACGGGACCGCCTCGGTGAGTGCGCCGACCCTGGCGGTGAGCGCCCCGAGCGGGCGAACGGTCCACCGGGACAGCGCGATCGCGACGGCCGTGACCGCTGCCAGCGCGCCGAACGCCCCCGCGACGATCACCAGCCACGACGTCCGGATGGATTCTCGTGCGGCGCGGGTGGACACGTCCAGGACGACGGCGCCGTCGACCTGCGCCCCGGTGCCGACGGGCACGGCCGACAGCACGCGGTCCGCCGACCACGGGGTCAGCGAACCGCCGATCCCCTGCTTCTGGTTGCGCAGTCCCGCCGTGATCGCCGCGGTGACGTCGGAGTCGTCCGGCGACAGTCCCGCCCCGGCGCGGACGTTGCCCCTGGCGTCGACGATGAGGACGCCCTCGCCGTACAACTCGTGGTAGCGGGCCACCTCCTCGCGCAGCAGCGTGGTACTTCCGGGGGCCTGGGTCTGCCCGGCGAGGCTCGCGAAATGCGTCGCGTCCGCCTCCCGGCTCAGCCGCAGTGTCTGGGTCCGCCCGGCACTGGTGGCCAGCGCCAGCGGGACCGCGAAGGCCACCACCGCGACGGCCGCGAACACCAGCAGGACGGCGAGCACACGGCGGCGCACGTCAGGTACCCCAGCGGTAGCCGTACCCGCGGATGGTCGAGATGAGGCCGGGGCGGCCCAGTTTCGCGCGCAGCCCCGTCATGTGCACGTCGAGGGTGCGGGAGATGGCCACGTATGCGTCGCCCCACACGGCGTCCATCAACTGCTGGCGGCTCACGGCGGCGCCGGGGCGGGTGACGAGCACCTCGAGGAGCTCGAACTCCTTGGCCGTCAACGCCACCGGAGCGCCGCCGACCTCCACTTCGCGGGCGGCCAGATCGACCACCACATCGCCTTTGGTGACCGTCTGCGCAGATGAAGGTCCGGTCGCCCGGCGGCGCTGGGTCACGACGTCGAGCCGGGCCAGCAGTTCCGCGAGCCGCGCCGGCTTGACGAGGTAGTCGTCCGCCCCGCCGCGCAGCCCCCGCACCACCGATCGTTCGTCGTCGCGGGCCGTGAGGATCACCACCGGAACGTCGCTGACGGCCCGCAGCTGCCGGAGCACCTGCAGGCCGTCCGCGTCGGGGAGACCGAGGTCCAGGATCACCGCGTCCATACCGCGATGGCCCAGAAGGAGATCGGAACCGCGGCGCATGCGCACCGCCTCGTGGCCGTGGGTTCCCAGCGCCTCCACGAGTGCGTCGCCGACTCCGTCGTCGTCCTCGACCACCGCGATCTGCACGTCACTTCCCTTCGATCAGCTCCGCGAGTCGACCAACTCGACGTCGTCGTCCGGGGTGTCCTCCCGGCTGGACGTCCGGTCGAGGGGCGAACCGTTCGAAGTCTCACGCATGAAGACGTAGACGACGAGCGAGATGGCGATGCACCCGGTCACGTAGTAGAAGAATAGCGATTCGTGGCCTGCCCGCTTCAGGGCGAGGGCGACGGTCTCGACGGTTCCGCCGAAGATCGCCAACGTGAGGGCGTACGGCAGGCCGACACCGAGCGCACGGACCTTGGTCGGGAACAGCTCGGTCTTCACGATCGCGTTCACTGACGTGTATCCGGTGACGACGATCAGTCCCAGCATCATCAGCGCGAACGCGACCAGCGGATTCGTCGTCTTCCCGAGCACGGTCATCAGCGGCACGGTGAGGACGGTTCCGCCGACGCCGAAGAAGATGAGCAGCTTCCGGCGGCCGATGCGGTCGGACAGTGCGCCGCCGATCGGCTGCAACACGATGAACACCAGCAGGGCCGCGAAGTTGATCCACGCCACCGTGTCCTTGGAGATGCCGGACGTGTTGATCATGTACTTCTGCATGTACGTGGTGTACGTGTAGAACGCCACGCACCCACCGAGCGTCAGGGCGCAGACCAGCAGGCATTCGCGGGGGTACTGCAGCAGCATCCGCAGCGACCCCTCCTTCGGCCCACTCGCCGGCGCGTCGTCTTCGCGCGTGGCCTCCACCTCTTCGGTGAACGCCTCCGACTCGTCCATCGTGCGACGCAGCCACATCACCGCGACGGCACCGGCGGCGCCGATAACGAACGGGATCCGCCAGCCCCACGACTGCATGGCCTCCGCGGGCAATGTCAGCTGCAGGATGATCTGCACGCCCAGCGCGATCAGCTGCCCGGCGACGAGCGTGACGTACTGGAAGCTCGAGTAGAACCCGCGCCTGCCCGGCGAGGCGACCTCGGCCAGGTACGTGGCGCTGGTGGCGTACTCGCCGCCGACCGACAGTCCCTGCAGCATCCGGGCGATCACCAGCAGCACCGGCGCCACGAGCCCGATGCTCGCATAGGACGGCGTGACGGCGATGACGAGCGATCCCGCCGCCATCACCGTCACCGACAGGGTGAGCGCCGACCGGCGGCCGCGGCGGTCCGCGTACCGGCCCATGATCCAGCCGCCGATCGGACGCATGAGGAACCCGACCGCGAAAACGGCTGCCGTGGACAGCAACTGCGCGGTGGTGTCGCCCTCGGGGAAGAACTCCTTCGCGAAATACACGCTGAACGCCGCGTAGACGTACCAGTCGTACCATTCGATCAGGTTGCCGACCGAACCCTTCAAAACATTGCCGATGACTCGGCGCTCACCCGTCGATGTGGTGCTCACGCGGGACTCCTCTCGATGCCCTGGATCTCTGCGTTCACACCACAGTGGGTCACGTCACATCGATACGGAAGGGCCGCGGAGCCTTCCTAACAGTCCCTTAGGAAAGAGCCCCCGTGAGTACTTGTTAACCGCGGGCGGTTAACAAGTACTCACGGCTGGGGTGTCCTCGCCGAGCCGGGGCGGGGCGCTGCGGTAGCTCGCCGGGGTGGCGCTGAGCCGGATCGGGTTCGCCATCTGCCGCACCGGCCGGTCCCTTCGCGGGTCGTCGATCTCGACCACCGGATTCAGCCCGAGCCGCTCGGCGAGCGCCACCGCGTCGGCGATGTCGTTGAGTGGCCCGCACGGGACACCCTCCTCGGTCAGCTTCTCGAACCACACGTCCGCGGAGTCCGCGGACAGTGCGTCGGTGATGTCCCGGACCAGTTGCTCGCGGTGCGCCACCCGTTGCGTGTTGGTCGCGTACCGCTCGTCGCCGGCGAGTTCGGGAACACCGAGAACCTCGACGAGAGAGGCGAACTGACGGTTGTTCCCCACCGCGAGCACCAGCGGACGGTCGCCGGTCTGGAACACCTCGTACGGCGCGATGCTGGGGTGCCGGTTGCCCATCGCCTGCGGGACGACGCCGGCGCCCACATACCCCGAGGTCTGGTTCGCCAGGGCGGACAGCAGCGACGACAGCAGGTTCACCTCGACCCGCTGCCCCTCCCCGCTCCGGTCGCGGTGCCGCAGCGCCGCCAGAATCCCGACCGCGGCGTGCAGCCCCGTGATGACGTCGACGACGGCCACCCCGACCTTCGTCGGAACGCCGGGTTCCGGACCGGTGATGCTCATCAACCCGCCGACGGCCTGGATGAGCAGGTCGTATCCGGGGAGGTTGTTCTGGCCGCCGAACCCCGTCACGGAGCAGTACACGACGTCCGGATTGATCTCCCGCACGGCGTCGTAGCCGAGTCCGAGCCGGTCCATCGTGCCGGGCAGGAAGTTCTCCACCACCACGTCGGCCCGGGCCGCCAGTTCCCGCGCCTGTTCCAGGTCGACGGGGTCGCGCAGGTCCCACGCGAAGGACCGCTTGTTGCGGTTGACGGACTGGAAGTAGGTGGACTCGTCGCCCACCCACGGCGGACCCCACTGCCGCGTGTCGTCACCGACGCCGGCACGCTCGATCTTCACGACCTCGGCGCCGAGATCGGCGAGCAGCATCGTGGCGTACGGCCCGGCGAGCACCCGACCGAAGTCGGCGATCAGCAGGCCCTCCAGCGAAGCAGTCCGGGCAGATTCGAGCGACCCGCTCACCGGAACGCTGCCTCGCCCGTCAGCGCACGGCCGATCACCAGCTGGTGCACCTCGGACGTTCCCTCGTAGGTCAGCACCGACTCGAGGTTGTTGGCGTGACGGATCACGGGGTACTCCAACGTGATTCCGTTGGCGCCGAGGATGGTCCGGCACTCGCGGGCGATGGCGATGGCCTCGCGGACGTTGTTCAGCTTGCCCGTGCTGACCTGCTCGGGGCGGGCCTCGCCGCGGTCCTTCAGACGTCCGAGGTGGTAGGCCAGCAGGTGGCCCTTGCCGACCTCGAGGGCCATGTCGGCGATCTTCACCTGAGTGATCTGGTAGGCGGCGAGCGACTTGTCGAACACCTGACGGTCCTGCGCGTAGGAGATGGCGGATTCGAGGCAGTCGCGGGCGGCGCCCATCGCACCGAAGATGATGCCGAACCGGGCCTCGTTGAGGCAGCCCAGCGGGCCGGACAGTCCCTTGGCCTCCGGCAGCATCGCGGTTTCGGGCAGCCGGACGTCCTCGAGCACGAGCTCCGAGGTGACGGACGCGCGCAGCGACATCTTGTGCTTGATCTCGGGCGCCGAGAAGCCGGGGGTGTCGGTGGGCACGACGAATCCGCGGATGCCGTCGTCGGTGCGCGCCCACACGACGGCGACGTCGGCGACGGATCCGTTGGTGATCCACATCTTGGTGCCGTTGAGGATCCAGTCGTCACCGTCCCGCTTGGCGTTGGTGCGCATCCCTGCGGGGTTGGAGCCGAAGTCGGGTTCGGTCAGGCCGAAGCAGCCGATCGCCTTGCCCGCGGCCATGCGCGGCAGCCATTCCTGCTTCTGGTCCTCGCTGCCGTAGTGGTGGATCGCGTACATGGCCAGCGAGCCCTGCACGGACACGAGGCTGCGGATTCCGGAGTCGACGGCCTCGAGTTCGAGGCAGGCCAGGCCGTAGGCGGTGGCGCTCATGCCGGCGCAGCCGTATCCCTCGAGGTGCATGCCGAGCACACCGAGTTCGCCCAGCCCTTCCGCCAGTTCACGCACCGGCAGCGCCGCCGCTTCGAACCATTCGCCGATGTGGGGCCGGATCTTCTCGTCCGCGAATCGGCGCACGGTGTCGCGGATCGCGATCTCCTCGGTGTCGAGCAGCGAGTCGAGGGCGAACAGCTGGGACAGGGTCTGCGAGTCGGACATGTGTTCCTCCACGGGGCCGGTGGGGCTGATGTGCAAACGTTCGCGAGAACGATTGCACGAACGATTTCGTCACGTAGACTAAGTCGCGTTCCGGCGGACGTCAACCACGAGGCCGCCGGGTCCCCGACCCCGAGCGCGAGGATTGCCCGTGAACCTGCCGGATCGCCCGACCCGCACGTCCGGGCGTCCGCCGACACTCCGCGAGATCGCCGAACGTGCCGGCGTCCACGTGTCGACGGCGTCGCGGGTGCTCCGGCAACCCGAACCCGCCGACGGCTGGTCCGACGCCGCGCTGCGGGTCCGCGAGGTGGCGGTGGAACTCGGCTACCAGCCCAACCTGTGGGCCGCGAGCCTGCGCACCCGAAAGACCACCACCCTCGGCGTCGTCATGCCGCGACTCACCGACGGGGTGGTCGCGACCATGTTCCAGGGCATCGAGGAGACGGCCACGCAAGCCGGCTACTCCGTGCTGCTGTCGAGCCCACCCGACGACCTCGACGCCCAGCGCCGCGCCATCGAGTTTCTCGTCAGCAGGCAGGTCGACGGCCTGCTGCTCAGCAGCCTGCACAGTCCCGGACGCGAGTTCGTCGACTCACTGTCGGTGGGGTCGCTGCCGATGCTGCAGCTCAATCGGCACGCCGATGTCGGTCTGCCGTTCGTGTCCGGCGACGACCACCGGGGCGGCTACCTCGCCGGACGCCACCTCCTCGACCGCGGGTTCACCGAGATCGCCGCCATCGCCGGCCCCGACCATGCGAGCACCTCCCGCGATCGGCTCGCCGGATTCCGGGACGCGCTGGCCGAGAACGGCATCGAACTCCGGCCGGATCGCGTGGTCCGCTCCGACTTCGACGTGTCCGGCGGTGTCGCCGCCGCCACCGTTCTCCTCGAGTCGGATTCGCGCCCCGAGGCGATCTTCACCGTCAGCGACACCATCGCGATCGGCGTCCTCGGCGTCGCCCGCGACCTCGGGTTGCGGATCCCCGACGACCTCGCACTGGTCGGGTACAACGACATTCCGGTGGTCGCCCAGTTGCCGGTGCCGCTGACGACCGTCCGGTCACCCGCCCGCCTGATCGGCGCGACGGGGGTGCGTCACCTCCTGTCGCTCATCGCGGGCAACGACGTGGAATCGGTGAAGCTCCCGGTCGAGCTGATCGAGCGGGCGTCCACCAAGAAGTAGTAGTCAGAGTGTCGCCCGCAGTTCCCGCTTGAGCAGCTTTCCGCTCTGGTTGCGGGGCAGTTCGTCCACGAACACCACCTGCTTGGGCACCTTGAACGGCGCGATGCGCTCTTTGACGTGCGCGATCAAGCCGTCCGGGGTCACGCCGGACGCGTCCTCCCGCAGCACCACCACCGCGGTGATCGCCTCGATCCACTTCTCGTCCGGCGTCCCGATGACGGCCACCTCCGCCACGTCCGGGTGTGTGTAGACGGCGTCCTCGACCTCCCGCGACGCCACCAGGATGCCGCCGGTGTTGATGACGTCCTTGATGCGGTCGACGACGGTGATGTACCCCTCCGCGTCCCGCGTCACCAGATCACCGGAGTGGAACCAGCCGTCGCGGAACGCCTCCGCGGTGGCGTCGGGATTGTCCCAGTACCCCAGGCACAGCTGGGGCGAGCGGTAGAGCACCTCGCCCGGCGTGCCGTCCGGAACGTCGTTGCCGTCCGGATCCACCACCCGGGTCTCGACGAAGAACACCGCCTTGCCGCACGACGACGGCCTCTCCTCGTGCTCGGCGGGCTGCAGCACCGTGGCGAGCGGCCCGATCTCGGACTGTCCGAAGCAGTTGTAGAAGCCGAGGTCGGGGTAGCGTTCGCGCAGCCGGTTCAGCACCGTCACCGGCATGATCGACGCACCGTACTGCGCCTTCTTCAGCGACGACAGGTCGCGGGTCGCGAGATCGGGATGTGTGGCGAGCGGCACCCACACCGTCGGCGCGAGGAACAGCGAGCCGATGCGATCCGCCTCGATGCGACGCAGGATCTCCGGGATGTCGGGGGTCTGCATCAGATGCACCGAGGCACCCACCGACAGATACGGCATCATGAACACGTGCATGCCCGCCGAGTGGTACAGCGGCATGCAGATCAGCGGATTGTCACCGTCGTCCAGCGCGAGGGCGATCACGGAGGACACGTACTCGTGCACGAGTCCAGCGTGAGTCATCATGGCGCCCTTCGGCTTCGACGTCGTCCCCGACGTGTACAGCAGTTGCGCCAGGTCGGTGGACGCGACCGGCACGGCCACGGCGGGCACGTCGCCGGAGCCGCTGTGGGCGAGCAGGGAATCCTCGGCGTCACGCAACGGCACCACGTGACGCAGGTCCAGCCCGTCCCGAATCGAGTCGAGGGTGCCCCGCAGCGCCGGATCGACCAGCACCGCGGCGCTCCCGGACTGCGACACCAGGTAGGTCAGCTCTTCGCCCTTGAGCGCATAGTTGACGGGGACGTGCACGAGACCCGCACGCGCGCAGGCCAGAAAACCGATCGTGTACGCGTCCGAGTTGGTGCCGTACGCGGCGACGCGCTCACCGGCCGACAGTCCCAGCGACTGCAGGTAGGCGGCGGCGCGGCTGACCGCGTCGTCGAGTTCCCGGTACGTCCACGTGCGGTCCTCGAACGACAACGCCCTGCGGTCGGGGAACTTGGCGGCCGAGCGCCGCAGCACTCCGTCGACGGTATCGGTGCGCGCATCCAGACTCATGCACGAAGGTTATAGGACGTCCAACTACCTTGCCGGAGGTTTCGGGCTACCTCCCAGCCGACACCAGCATCGGCGAATGCATGTCGTAGTACGTCACGTCGTCGGTCAGCCGGCCCTCCTCCTCGAACAACGACCTCAGGTCGTCCGGAATCTCCATCTTCTCGTGGGAACGGGCCTCCGCTTCGGACGTGAAGTACACCGCCTCGACGTACCCGCCGTCGCCGTACGTGCACAGCGTTCCACCGAGGATCTCCGGCCGCAGCTCGTGCACCCGGTCGGCGGACTCGTCCAGCAACTCCCGCATCCGGTGCGCGTCCGTCGTGTGGCCCTCCATGACCTGCACGAACGTCGCGTCGTCCGAACCGCCGCCCATCCACTCGGCCACCTCGGGGCAGTCCATGAAGGACACCGGGCCGTCGAAGCACCGCTCGGTCTCCGCCCACCAGGCGCTCTGCTCGGGGCGCTCACTGTTGAGCCGGGCGGCCTCTGCCGATTCGAATCGCGCCAGCGCGATGAACGTTCCGTCGTCGCACAATCCCTGGGTGCATCCGAGGAAGCCCGTCGCCCCCGGACGCACGTCCTCGGTCCAGCGGTCCATGCACCGGACGAGGCCGGCCTCGTCCGACACCTTTCCTTGAATGATTTGGATGAACATCGATGTCACCTCCCGCGGGACCGTCGCCCCGCAGTGAGAACATTCTCGGTGGCCGGCCTGTCGCGGTCCACCGTCGGCGGGCGCCGACGGCCCGCGGCCGCAGCCACTGCACCCCTGATCTTTCGCCGGTTCGCTACACCACGCAATGCAGGCAGGGCCTGTCGCGGAGGGCTATTTTCCCTGCCACTGCGGGGTGCGCTTCTCGACGAACGCCTGCATGCCCTCCTGGGCGTCGCAGGTGACGGCGTTGGTCGCCATCGTCTCGGCCATCGCCTGATACGCCTCGCCCTGGGGAAGGTCGATCTGGCGGTAGAACGCCTGCTTGCCGATCTTCACGGTGAGCGGGCTGGCCTTCGTGATCTTCGCGGCGAGCGCCCGGGTCTGTGCGTCGAGGTCCTCCGGTGCGACCACCAGGTTCACCAGACCCCAGTCCGCCGCGGTCTCCGCATCGATCGTCTCGCCGGTGAGCAGCATCTGCAGTGCGCGCTTGCGTCCGATCGCGCGGCTCAGCGCCACCATCGGCGTGGAGCAGAACAGTCCGATCTTCACGCCCGGCGTCCCGAACACGGCGTTCGACGACGCGACGACAAGGTCGCACGACGCGGCGAGCTGACAGCCCGCCGCGACCGCCGCACCCTGGACGGACGCGATGACCGGCTGCGGAATCTCCTGCACGGCCTGCATCATCTCGACGCAAGTGTCGAAGATGGTCTGCTCGTCCTCGAGTGTGCGGCCGATCATCTCCTTCAGGTCGTGACCCGCGGAGAACACCGGTCCTGCAGCCCTGATGACGACGACGCGGGTGGTGTCGTCGTCGCCCAGCTTCCGAAGCGCTGCGGTGACGTCCCGCATGGCCTCGGACGACAGCGGATTGCGCTGCTCGGGGCGGTTCAGGGTGAGGAACGCGACGCCGGTGTCCGGCAAGGCAGTGGTCTCGACGAAGTTCTCGGTCATGACTACTGCCTACCACCCGTGAGTACTTCTTAACCGCCGGCGGTTAAGAAGTACTCACAGGGGGAGCAATGCGGGCCCGCACCTCACCGAAGCCGATGCGGGTGCCGTTGGGGCCCGGTGCGGTGGCGGAGATGGCGATCTCGTCGCCGTCCTCGAGGAACGTGCGCTTCTCGTCCCCCACGACGACCGGTTCCTGCCCACCCCACGTCAGTTCGATGAACGCGCCGCGCTGGTCCTTTTCGGGTCCGGAGATGGTGCCCGACGCGAACAGGTCACCCGTGCTGGCGGCGGCGCCGTTGACCGTGGTGTGCGCGAGCATCTGCGCCGGCGACCAGTACATCTGCGCGTACGGCGGCCGCGACACGACGTGCCCGTTCCACTCGACGGCCAGGTCGATGTCCAGACCCCACTTCTCCTCGCCGCGCAGGTACGGCAGCGGCTGCGGATCCTGGATCGGGGTGTCGATGCGGGCCGCCTCGAGGGCCGCCAGCGGCACCACCCACGGGGAGATGGACGTCGCGAAACTCTTCCCGAGGAACGGGCCGAGCGGAACGTACTCCCAGGCCTGGATGTCGCGGGCGGACCAGTCGTTCACGACGACCGCGCCGAACACGTGGTCCGCGAACCGATCCGGCGTGATGGTCTCCCCCAGCTTCGTCGGGACGCCGACGAGGAAGCCCATCTCGGCCTCGATGTCGAGGCGCCGGGACGGCCCGAAGTCGGGGGCGTCCTGATTCGGGGCCTTGCGCTGCCCGCACGGCCGGACCACGTCGGTGCCCGACACGATGACGGTGCTCGACCGCCCGTGGTATCCGACCGGCAGATGCTTCCAGTTGGGCATCAGCGGTTCGGAGTCGGGGCGGAACAACCGTCCGAGGTTGGTGGCGTGATTCTCGGACGCGTAGAAGTCGACGTAGTCGGCGATGGCCACCGGCAGGTGCATCGTCACGTCCTCGACCGCGAACACCGCGGTGTCGGCGACGTCGCCCTGGACGAGTTCGGTGATCTGCCGGCGAACCTCGCTCCAGCGGGCAGGCCCCTGCGCCATGAACGCGTTGAGGGTGGGCTGCGCGAAGACGTCGTCACCCAGGGTGGCGGCGAGATCCACCACGGAATCCCCCACCCGCACACCGACCCGGGGGGCCGAGTCCGCGATCGAGAACACGCCGTACGGCAGGTTCTCCAACCCGAACAGCGAATCGGCGGGAATGTCGAGGACGGTCATGCGTGGGCTCCTTCATCGGCGGAAGCGTGTTCATCGGAGAGGGCGGACGACGGCACCAGGTGCAGTGCGACGAGATCCTCGAGGGGCTCGAGGATGCTGCACGTGCCGAAGGATCGGAAGGCGGTGCGGACGGCGCCGACGGCGTCTGCGGGGAGGTCACTCAGTTCGCGGGCGATCCGGGTGCCGTCACGCTCCGCGAGGGTCGAGGCCACCCGGTCGGTGTCGGCGCCGTCGAGTGCGTGCCGGGTGGCGAGAAGCACGTTGAGGAAACCGTGCTGCTCGAAACCGGTGCGCGGATCGGTGTTGCGGACGGCGTGGTGCAGTCCGGCGGTGGCCTTGAACGGGACGCGCGTCGTGACGGCGGCGCGCACAGCCGACGCGAGTTCGCTCTCGTCCGGGTATGCCTCGGCGACAACGCCTCCCGTGCGGAACTTCGCCGCGAACGGGCGGCCGACGAGTGCGGCGAGGAAGTCGGCCCGGCGCTCGCCGCGCGGAACCTCGACGAACACCTCACAGCCGGAGGTCAGGTCTGCCGCGGCGTCCAGCGCGGCGAAGAACTCCGCGGCCGTCTGTTCGGCGGTCGGCGCGATCTCGAGCGCGACGGCGGTGGCACCGTCGATCTGCGCGAGGCGGTCGAGTGCGGGTTCGAGGGTTGCGGGGCCACCGGGCAGTGTCAGGCTCAGCTCGATCGCGCCGGCTGTCAGTTCGTCCAGCCGGGCGACGGGGAACACGAAGGGGCCGACGAGGTCTCCGTACGGCGCCGACAGATGCCTGGTGTGCGCGGGCAGAGCGTCCGGTAGCGGCGCGTTTCCGGGCGGAAACAGGGCGGCGTCGTCGCAGAGACCGGAGAAGAGGGCGGGGATCACTGCTTCGGCCCCCGTCCTGCCCAGGTCCACGCGTAGCCCGAGTCCTCGCAGGCCAGTGCGCCCTCGCCGAGTTCGAGCGGACGGAACGTGTCGACCATGACGGCGAGTTCGTCGAAGAATTCGGCCCCGATGCTGCGTTCGTACGCGCCCGGCTGCGGTCCGTGCGCGTGGCCGCCGGGGTGGATCGAGATGGACCCCTGCCCGATGCCGGAACCCTTGCGCGCCTCGTAGTCGCCGCCGACGTAGAACATGATCTCGTCGGAGTCGACGTTCGAGTGGTAGTACGGCACCGGAATCGACAGCGGATGGTAGTCGACCTTGCGGGGCACGAAGTTGCAGATGACGAAGTTGTTGCCCTCGAACGCCTGATGCGCCGGCGGCGGCTGGTGCACACGCCCGGTGATCGGTTCGTAGTCGGAGATGTTGAACGTGTACGGGTACAGGCACCCGTCCCAGCCCACGACGTCGAAGGGATGCTGCGGGTACACCATTCGCGTGCCGACGATCCCGTGCGACGTCCGGTGCTTGACGAGCACCTCGACGTCCGTGCCCTCGGACTGCAGCGTGTCGGACGGTCCGTGCAGGTCGCGCTCGCAGTAGGGCGCGTTTTCGAGCAGCTGACCGAACCGCGACAGGTACCGCTTCGGCGGGACGATGTGGCTGTTGGCCTCCATTGCATAGGCGCGCAACGGTTCCGGGCCCTGCGGGATCCAGCGGTGCGTGGTCGACATCGGAATCAGTACGTAGTCGCCCTGCTTCGCCTCGAGCGAGCCGAACACGGTTTCGACGGTGGCGGCACCGGATTCGACGTACACCATCTCGTCGCCGATCGCGTTGCGGTACAGCGGCGACTCCTTGGCGGCGACCACGTAGGAGATACGGACGTCGGCGTTACCGAGGATCAGCCGGCGTCCGGTGACCACGTCCGTGTCGGCCCAGACCGTCTCCGGAAAGAGGTCGTGCAACTTCAGGTGGCGCGGCTTGAGCGGGTGATTGGGGGTGGTGCTCTGGTCGGGCAACTCCCACACCGTGGCGTCGACGATCGCCGACGGGATGTGGCGGTGGTAGAGCAGCGAGGAGTCGGAGGAGAAGCCCTCTTCTCCCATCAACTCCTCGAAGTAGAGCTGACCGTTGCCGTCACGGTGCTGCGTGTGCCGCTTGGGCGGAATGTTGCCCACGTGCCGATAGAACGCCATGACCGGCCTCCCTAGAAGTGCGTGTCCGTAGTAGTAAACACATTAACTAAATTGAGGGCGTGATGGCAAGGACAGATTTTCCGGAGGCACAGCAGGGTCAGTTGCGGCCGCGGACGTCGAACTGACTGCGGTTGGTGATCAGCTTGTCGAGCAGCATGACGAGAATGCGCTGCTCCGGCTCGGTGAGGACGCTCGCCCAGGCGTGTTCGCGCTCGTTCTGCTCACGGTAGATCTCGCCGATCTCGCTGCGGCCCTTCTCGGTGAGCGACAACTGGACCGACCGGCCGTCCCGCTCATCAGGGGACCGCTCCATCAGACCCCCACTGACCAGCGTTTTCGTCAGATTCGACACGGCGGCCCGGCTCATGCCGGTGAGCTTGGCGGCAGTCTTCGACTCGACCGGACCCGCCAGCCACGTGACGAACATCAGCCGGAACGCTGACCACGACAGCCCGCGCGGTCGGTGGATCGACGACTCCAGGTCGTACGTCACCACGTTCGACGCGCGGTTCAACGTCAGGAGCACCTGGGTGGCGAGTTCGTGCGTCGAACCGTATTCGGTGCTCAGACGCCTGTTCGCGAGTTCGATGAACGACCAGAAGTCGAGGCTCTCGGGCACCTCGAGAGGCACCGGCGCTACGTCATCGGTCATGGGGGGAACCCTATCGCGAGCGGGTGGCAGGCCCAGCGCCCGCCGCCTCCGCTTTTAGTATATCTATGAACTAGTTGCGCTGACGCGCCTGTGAGTACTTATTAACGTCGGGCGCTGGCTGTCAGCATGGTCGTGAGACACCTGGCAGTCAGCGTGGGGAGCGGAGT
>NZ_JARJBD010000249.1:0-2220 GCF_029269925.1 Rhodococcus sp. T2V | reverse complement strand
CATTTCATGACTGAGCGTGTTGAGGTCGGCGGTCTGCAGGTCGCGAAGGTGCTCTACGACTTCGTGAACGAGGAGGCGTTGCCGGGGACCGGGATCGACGTCGACGGGTTCTGGTCGGGTGCGGTGAAGGTGATCGAGGACCTGGCGCCGAAGAACCGGGCCCTGCTGGCCACCCGCGACGAGCTGCAGGCGCAGATCGACCGGTGGCACCGCGACCACACCGGCACCCCCGACCCGGCCGAGTACCGGCAGTTCCTGACCTCGATCGGCTACCTGGTGCCGGCACCGGCCCCGTTCACGATCTCGACGGCGAACGTGGACGCCGAGATCACCTCGACCGCCGGCCCGCAGCTGGTGGTCCCGGTCCTCAACGCCCGCTTCGCCCTCAACGCCTCCAACGCCCGCTGGGGATCGCTCTACGACGCCCTGTACGGCACCAACGCCATCCCCGAGGACGGCGGCGCCGAACCGGGCACCTCCTACAACACGGTCCGCGGCGACCGGGTCATCGCCTGGGCCCGCACATTCCTCGACACCGCCGCCCCCCTCACCCAGGGTTCGCACGCCGACGCCACCGGCTACACCGTCGACGGGGACACCCTGCGGGTGGAGTTGGCGGACGGCACGATCACCGGGCTGGCCGAGCCGGGCACGTTCGTCGGCTACCTCGGGAACCCGGCCACCCCGACCGGGGTGCTGCTGCGCAACCACGGCCTGCACGCCGAAATCCAGATCGACCCCACCTCCCCGATCGGGTCCACCGACGCCGCCGGGATCAAGGACGTGGTGCTCGAGTCCGCGGTCACCACCATCATGGACTTCGAGGACTCCGTCGCCGCCGTCGACGCCGACGACAAGGTCATCGGCTACCGCAACTGGCTCGGCCTCAACCGCGGTGATCTGACCGAGCAGCTGACCAAGAACGGTCAGTCGTTCACCCGCCGGCTGAACCCGGACCGCACCTACACCGCCCCCGACGGCACCGACCTCACCCTGCACGGGCGGTCGTTGCTGTTCGTCCGCAACGTCGGCCATTTGATGACCACCCCGGCGATCCTGCACGGCGACGGCACCGAAATCCCGGAGGGCATCCTCGACGCCCTGCTCACCTCCCTGTGCGCCATCCACGGGCTGTCCGCGTCGGAGGCGTCGGGGCCGCTGGTCAACTCCCGCACCGGGTCGATCTACATCGTCAAACCCAAACAGCACGGCCCCGACGAGGTCGCGTTCACCACCGAACTGTTCGGCCGCGTCGAACAGGTCCTGAACCTGCCCGCCAACACCCTCAAGGTGGGGATCATGGACGAGGAGCGGCGCACCACCGTCAACCTCGCCGCCTGCATCCACGAGGCCGCCGAGCGGGTGGTGTTCATCAACACCGGGTTCCTCGACCGCACCGGCGACGAGATCCACACCTCGATGGAGGCCGGGCCGATGATCCGCAAGGCCGCCATGAAGCAGCAGACCTGGATCACCGCCTACGAGGACTGGAACGTCGATGTCGGCCTGGCCGCCGGCCTGCAGGGGCGGGCGCAGATCGGCAAGGGCATGTGGGCGATGACCGAACTGATGGCCGAGATGCTCGAGCAGAAGATCGGCCACCCGAAGGCCGGCGCGAACACCGCGTGGGTGCCGTCGCCGACCGGGGCCACCCTGCACGCCACCCACTACCACCAGGTCGACGTGTTCGCCGTCCAAGACACACTGAAGGGGGCCCCGCGGGCCACCCTCGAGCAGATCCTCACCATCCCCCTGGCCCCGGACACCGACTGGACCGCGGAGCAGAAACAGCAGGAACTCGACAACAACTGCCAGTCCATCCTCGGGTACGTGGTCCGGTGGATCGACGCCGGCGTCGGCTGCTCCAAGGTCCCCGACATCCACGACGTCGCCCTGATGGAGGACCGCGCCACCCTCCGCATCTCCTCCCAGTTGCTGGCGAACTGGATCCGGCACGGCGTCGTCACCGCCGACCAGGTCGTCGCCTCGCTGCAACGGATGGCGCCGGTGGTGGACCGGCAGAACCAGGGCGACCCCACCTACCGGCCGCTGGCCCCTAACTTCGACACCAACATCGCGTTCCAGGCCGCCAAGGAACTCATCCTCGACGGCACGAACCAGCCCTCCGGCTACACCGAACCGATCCTGCACCGCCGCCGCCGCGAATACAAAGCCGCCAACGCCTGACCCGGTCCCCCAGGTGAGTGGCGAAGCGTGCCC
>NZ_JARJBD010000248.1:0-2248 GCF_029269925.1 Rhodococcus sp. T2V | reverse complement strand
ACTGCTGCTGGTGTTTTGCTTCCGTCAGCGCTGGATGCGGCGTGCGGTCGGCAAAGACCAGACCGTTCATACAGAACTGGCGATCGTTCGGCGTATCGCCAAAATCACCGCCGTAAGCCGACCACGGGTTGCCGTTTTCATCATATTTAATCAGCGACTGATCCACCCAGTCCCAGACGAAGCCGCCCTGTAAACGGGGATACTGACGAAACGCCTGCCAGTATTTAGCGAAACCGCCAAGACTGTTACCCATCGCGTGGGCGTATTCGCAAAGGATCAGCGGGCGCGTCTCTCCAGGTAGCGAAAGCCATTTTTTGATGGACCATTTCGGCACAGCCGGGAAGGGCTGGTCTTCATCCACGCGCGCGTACATCGGGCAAATAATATCGGTGGCCGTGGTGTCGGCTCCGCCGCCTTCATACTGCACCGGGCGGGAAGGATCGACAGATTTGATCCAGCGATACAGCGCGTCGTGATTAGCGCCGTGGCCTGATTCATTCCCCAGCGACCAGATGATCACACTCGGGTGATTACGATCGCGCTGCACCATTCGCGTTACGCGTTCGCTCATCGCCGGTAGCCAGCGCGGATCATCGGTCAGACGATTCATTGGCACCATGCCGTGGGTTTCAATATTGGCTTCATCCACCACATACAGGCCGTAGCGGTCGCACAGCGTGTACCACAGCGGATGGTTCGGATAATGCGAACAGCGCACGGCGTTAAAGTTGTTCTGCTTCATCAGCAGAATATCCTGCACCATCGTCTGCTCATCCATGACCTGACCATGCTGAGGATGATGCTCGTGACGGTTAACGCCTCGAATCAGCAACGGCTTGCCGTTCAGCAGCAGCAGACCATTTTCAATCCGCACCTCGCGGAAACCGACATCGCAGGCTTCTGCTTCAATCAGCGTGCCGTCGGCGGTGTGCAGTTCAACCACCGCACGATAGAGATTCGGGATTTCGGCGCTCCACAGTTTCGGGTTTTCGACGTTCAGATGTAGTGTGACGCGATCGGCATAACCACCACGCTCATCGATAATTTCACCGCCGAAAGGCGCGGTGCCGCTGGCGACCTGCGTTTCACCCTGCCATAAAGAAACTGTTACCCGTAGGTAGTCACGCAACTCGCCGCACATCTGAACTTCAGCCTCCAGTACAGCGCGGCTGAAATCATCATTAAAGCGAGTGGCAACATGGAAATCGCTGATTTGTGTAGTCGGTTTATGCAGCAACGAGACGTCACGGAAAATGCCGCTCATCCGCCACATATCCTGATCTTCCAGATAACTGCCGTCACTCCAGCGCAGCACCATCACCGCGAGGCGGTTTTCTCCGGCGCGTAAAAATGCGCTCAGGTCAAATTCAGACGGCAAACGACTGTCCTGGCCGTAACCGACCCAGCGCCCGTTGCACCACAGATGAAACGCCGAGTTAACGCCATCAAAAATAATTCGCGTCTGGCCTTCCTGTAGCCAGCTTTCATCAACATTAAATGTGAGCGAGTAACAACCCGTCGAATTCTCCGTGGGAACAAACGGCGGATTGACCGTAATGGGATAGGTCACGTTGGTGTAGATGGGCGCATCGTAACCGTGCATCTGCCAGTTTGAGGGGACGACGACAGTATCGGCCTCAGGAAGATCGCACTCCAGCCAGCTTTCCGGCACCGCTTCTGGTGCCGGAAACCAGGCAAAGCGCCCTTCCCAACAGTTGGCTAGCAACGCGGCTTCTTCGTGACCAAAAAACGTTATGCGGTGATTGATGAAGAAGGCAAAGTTATTACCCGTGGCCTGGAAATTGTGCGTCGTGATTGGAGCGAAATCGCCAAAGAAACCCAGGCGCGTGTGCTGGAAACCATTCTGAAACATGGTGATGTGGAAGAAGCGGTGCGTATTGTTAAAGAAGTGATCCAGAAACTGGCCAACTATGAAATTCCGCCGGAAAAACTGGCCATCTACGAACAAATTACCCGTCCGCTGCATGAATATAAAGCGATTGGCCCGCATGTGGCGGTGGCGAAAAAACTGGCCGCGAAAGGCGTGAAAATTAAACCGGGCATGGTGATTGGCTATATTGTGCTGCGTGGTGATGGCCCGATTAGCAACCGTGCGATTCTGGCCGAAGAATACGATCCGAAAAAACATAAATATGATGCGGAATACTATATCGAAAACCAGGTGCTGCCGGCGGTGCTGCGTATTCTGGAAGGCTTTGGCTATCGTAAAGAAGATCTGCGCTATCAG
>NZ_JARJBD010000247.1:0-2271 GCF_029269925.1 Rhodococcus sp. T2V | reverse complement strand
CGGGGAGCGTCTTCCCGGGTACATGGTGCCGTCGTCGATCATGGTGTTGGATTCGTTGCCGCTGACGCCGGCGGGCAAACTGGACCGCAACGCCCTGCCCGCACCGGTATTCGCCGCACGCTCGGCCGACATCGTGCGCCCGAGAACGGTCACCGAGGAGATCCTTCTCGGAATCTTCCGCGACGTCCTCGGCCTGCCCGAACTGAGCGTCGACACCAGCTTCTTCGACCTCGGCGGCAACTCGCTGACGGCCACCCAGGTCGTGTCCCGGGTGAACGCCGCCCTCGGTGTGCGGATCGGGGTCCGGGACCTCTTCCAGTCGCCATCGGTGGCGCAACTGGCGGCCGCGGTGGTGGGCGCCGCGCCTCAAACCGACCCGCGGCCGGTGCTGCAACCACGCGAACGACCCGATCGCGTGCCCCTGTCCGTTGCGCAGCAACGAATGTGGTTCCTCAACCAGTTCGACACCTCCTCGGCGGCCTACAACCTACCGATCGCCCTGCGGCTCACCGGCGCACTCGACCGCGACGCCCTGCGCGGGGCGCTCGACGACGTCCAGGAACGGCACGAGGCGCTCCGCACCGTCTACCCCGACGGCGCGGACGGACCCCATCAGCTGATCACCCCTGCCATGAGCGTGCTGCCCGCAGACGGCCCGGCCGACGTCGACACCGAGTCGCTCACCGCCGCGGTTTCGGCCCTCGGCGGCGCAGGGTTCGACCTCACCACCGACACGCCGATGCGCGCCAGGCTGTTCCGCGAGGCGCCGGACCGGCACATCCTCGTCCTCGTCGTCCACCACATCGCCGCCGACGGCTGGTCGATGACACCACTGGCCGCCGACGTGATGCTCGCGTACGCGGCGCGCATCGCCGGTCACGTGCCCACCTGGGCGCCCCTGCCGGTGCAGTACGCCGACTACAGCCTCTGGCAGCGTGAGCTACTGGGGTCGGAGGACGACCCGAACAGCCTGTCCGCCAAGCAGATCGCCTACTGGCGGTCGGCGCTCGCCGGGGTGCCGCAGGTGATCGAACTGCCCACCGACCGGACCCGGCCCGCCGAGATGTCGCACCGCGGTGGCCGCGTCGCGTTCACGATCCCCGCCGACGTCCACCGGCGTCTCCTCGATCTGGCGCAGAGCACCGGCACCACGTCGTTCATGGTCACGCACGCCGCGCTGGCCGTGCTGCTGCGGCGCCTCGGTGCCGGCTCGGACATCGTGATCGGCACCCCCGTCGCCGGTCGCGGCGAGGAAGCGCTCGACCATCTCGTCGGCATGTTCGTCAACACCCTCGTACTCCGGACCGCCGTCGAACCCGCCGACACGTTCGGGCACGTTCTGGCCCGGGTGCGCGACGCCGACCTCGCCGCGTTCCAGCACGGCGACGTCCCCTTCGAGCGCCTCGTGGAGGTGCTCAGTCCCGCCCGGTCGTCCGCGCATCATCCGCTGTTCCAGGTGATGCTCACGTTCCAGAACACCGCGAACACCCGAGTGGAACTCGACGGGCTCGAGGTCGAGGCCGCCGAGATCGACGTCCAGGTGGCGAAGTTCGACCTGCACCTCACCGTCGTCGAGCAGTTCGACTCCGCCGGCGTCGCCGCAGGTCTGGCCGCGCAACTGTCCTACGCGACAGACCTGTTCGACCACACCACGGCCGAGTCGATCGGCGAACGATTCGCCCGGCTCCTCGACGCGGTCGCAGACAACCCGCCGGTCGCCGTCGGCGACCTCGACCTCCTCGCCGCGGGGGAACGCGCCGCCCTCACCGCGGCCAACGCAACGCAGCGTCCGGTGCCGGCGGACACCCTGGTGTCGCTGTTCGCAGCCCAGGCCGCCGCCACCCCGGATGCCGTGGCGCTGGTCTTCGACGATCGGCGGCTGACCTACGCCGAGTTCGACGAGCACACCGACCGACTCGCCCGCCACCTGATCCGGAACGGGGTGGGACCGGAGTCCGTCGTCGCGGTCGGGATGCGGCGCTCGATCGACCTGCTCGTCGCCGTCTACGCGATCGTGAAGGCGGGCGCCGCGTACCTGCCGATCGATCCCGACCATCCAGTCGAGCGCACCGCCTACGTGCTCGACACCGCACAGCCGGTCTGTGTGCTGACCCGCGCCGCCGACGACACGACGTTCTCCACCGCGGCACCTGTGGTGAACATCGACACCCTCGAATTCCCCGAGGAGGACACGGAACCGGTCGCCCCCGCGCTCACCGCGGCGAACACGGCGTACGTGATCTTCACGTCCGGCTCGACGGGTCGTCCGAA
>NZ_JARJBD010000246.1:0-2370 GCF_029269925.1 Rhodococcus sp. T2V | reverse complement strand
GAGGTCGGCGACGGTCGATCCGGTCAGCTCAGGCCCACGACTTCCTGGGCGATCGCGGCCAGGCGAGTCTGCGCAGCCGAGACGACACCGTGCCGGTTCTTGTGCGCTTCCTCGTACGCCACGATGGCGCGCACGTCCGCCGGTTCGGTCAATTCCTTGACGGCAGTCACTGCTTCCGCGACGTTGAGGTCGTCGTAGCCGTCGATGGGCAGTTCGCCCGGTTCGAGGACCCCGGCCGCGGTACGAGCCGAATGCAGCACTTCCGCGACCCCGTCGGCTCCTTCGCGGCGGGTGACCTGCTCCGCGGTCTCGAGGGCGGCGTCTCGGGATGCGGTCAGGGTTTTCACGGCGACGTCGCCGGCCTGCGCGCCGCGGTTCAGCAGGTCACTGAGCGCCGGTGGGGTGGCGCGGACGGTGTCGAGAGCCCGGTCCAGGCCGCGGGCCGACCAGGACACCGGCGCGTTGACCAGCCGCACCGCGGTCCCGGCCACCGCCTGCAGCGGAGTGCGGCGCAGCGCCGCCGGCCCGCCCAAGGCATCCTCGGCGAGGACGGTGGTCAGCCAGTCCACGGTCGCCGAGTGGGCAGCGATCAGCCGGAACGCCAGGTTCTCGACCTCCTTCTTCTGAGCCGCGACCGCGAGCGCCTTGATGTAGCGGGCCCGGTCGAGGAGTTGGTGCTCGAGCGCGAGATCACCGAGCAGGGCCTCGTCGAACGGTTGGGCCTGCTCGACGATCGCCTTGACCGCGGCGGCGGCTCGCCCGAGGAACGGGCCGATCAACTCCGGGACGCCACCGAGTTCGCGGATCGCGGCCTCGATGGCCTCGGCGCGGGCGCGGCCGTTGTCGGCGTTCTCGGTCAGCTCCCGGCGCACGGCCTCGGTGCGGGCCTGCACTGTGCGGGTTTCGGCGATCTGAATTTCGGTGTGGGTCAGGTCGAGGACTGTGCGCAGCTGCGCCAGCAAAGTAGTGGTGCTTGATGTATTCGATGTGCTCATGCGGTTTTTCGCCCCTTCGGCATTTGACGGCATCGGGTCGGCGCAAGGTGCACCGCTGCCTCGCCTACCCAGCCCCGCCGAGGGGTAAGCGGCTGGACGGGGTCGAACAGGGGGAATTCGGCAACTGTTCACCAGCGACTCGCTTCCGACACGGCGTGGGTGATCCTCCACGTCCTCCTGTGACGTGCGTGAATCGGACCCGTTTCGGGTACGCCGAGGGAAGGACAGGCCCGATCCACGACCGGGAGTGGAGCCCTATCACGAAAGATGACGATGCCCATGACGTCGGTGCCCGAACCGCACCCGAACCTCCGGGTCGGTGTCCAACATGCCAGGGACGGACGGGAAACGCTGTCGGTGGCGGAAGGCATCCTGATCGCACTACGCCGTTGCAGTCCGACCGAGGCCTTCGACGAACTGCTCCGAGTCGCGCGCCGGCATCACCTCAGCGTGCTGACCGTCGCCCACGCCCTGGTCGATCTCGCAATCGACGCCCATCCCCCGCTGGGATCCGCGGAACGGCACACGAACGCATCCGAAGCGGTGACCGAGTGGGAGTCGCGTCTCGCGCACTGGCCAGGGTCTTCGCGGTGAAGAGAACAGCTGCTGACCGTAGGACACCCTGCCCGCCGGCAATGCCTCATCGGCGTCCCCCAGCGGTCGTCTGAGGCCCTCTCGCCTCGCCAGTCTGCTCGCCGCTCCTGTTGGCGGTCCCGCACCGCCGAGGCAGGATGTATCCATGTCGATGAACGAACCGTTCCTGCCGATCACCCACGTCGGTTCCGACGAGATCGACGCCGCCGACCCTGGGCTGGGTGCCCCCGGCACCCCCACACCGCCAACCACCGACGACGACACCGATGAGGCGGAGAACGAATTCGAGGACCGCATGGAACAGGCCCGCGGCGAGAAGCAGATCTTCCGCACCCCCGAACCGTCCCCCGACCGGCCCGCCTCGGATTGACTGTCACCGGCGCGAATCGGACAACCATCTCGCACCGTCAGCCGTCCGGTTCCTTGCCGGTTTCCGGGACGGGTGTCGACGACCTTGTGGGACCCACCGCGGATCCAGCCGATCCCCCACGCGACGCGTCGGATAATCCGCGGAAAATGCGGTGTCCGGAATCGGCGCCGCGGCAGCCGAGACGGCGCCGCTCGACCACTACTACCGCACCCCGCAGAAGATGGGACGCGGGAACGATCAGGACGACGGGAACGAGGACCACAACCACAGCAGCGAGCACTCCACGGCACCCCCAGGCCGACAGACAACACTGCGACCACACCACCCCCGAGCAGGTGGTCGCTGTGACCGGGTTGGTCGAAACGGTGCCATCGAAGTACCGACCCCCATTGGGGTTGCCGCGTTTGTGAT
>NZ_JARJBD010000245.1:0-2431 GCF_029269925.1 Rhodococcus sp. T2V | reverse complement strand
TTCCCGGCGTGTCGGGTTTCGTGCGGGGTTTGAGTTGCTCGAGGACCAGCGCCGTCCCTCCGACCGCGGCCACGATCGGCCACTGCACCACGCCGGTCACCGCGACCGCACCCAAGGTCACCACGGCCGCGGGCGTCGAATGACTTCCGCGCCGGGCACCCTCCGCAGCCCCGACTGCCGCACCTTTCATGCTGCCGACCAGGACGCCGACCGCGGCTCCACCGACCGCGCCGAGGGTGGCGGTCGCCGCCTCACCTGCCCCGGTCACCATCCGTGTCGTGCCACCCACCACATTCATAGCCCTTCGCCCCGATTCACCCATTTGCCCGAGATCGACGACCGACGACCGACGACCGACGACGATCCTGTCGGACCGGGAGTACCCCACCGACCGTCCGCCTGAACAAGGCACGGGGCGCGGCCTTGAGTAGGCCTGGCGTCGTCTGGTGCCGATCACTCCCGTGAGGGTGATTCCTCGCACGCCGAGCGCGTCACAGAGTGATTCCGGAAACCCGCCACCTACCGATGACGGTCACACGATCCGCCGTTCAGATCGAGTGTCCGACAACGATGGATTTGCGGAACGGCGGCGCCGACGCCGAGGAATTGTACGACAGATTCGGCATGCAACGGATCAGGTTCCTCCACCTACTCCAAGCCGCAATGACCCCGCGACCATCGGGGCACCTATGCAACCTCAAGACCACCCTCCGCAACGACCTCCTCCGCGCATGGAACGACACCCCACCACACAACCGCAAGTAGTGCCGCAGGTTTTCGGCACACGAGTATCCGAGGGCAGGACAGAACAGAACCGTAGGCGACCGCGAACTGAGCCGAAACCCTCCGGGGACGGAGTCGGTGACCTGACCAACCTCCCTGGGCGATGGACGCGACCTTTCCTCTCGACGCCGAGCAGGAGGACAGCTCCTGCCGATCGCCTCGTCGCACCGGTGAGGCAGCCTGATCGGTGACGGCGAGCGGCCATGGCACCCATAACCCCGAGTACGTGTCGCGGCGCCGGGCCCTCTAATCTGGCGGATCCGAACACCCAGAACATGAGGACGCCACAGCCATGGCAACCGACCACGACGCCCCCAGAGTCACCGAATCCGACGAGCCGGACACCTCCCTCGAGCAGCTGACCGCCAGCCGGAAAGACACCCAGTCCCCCGCCGTGGACGTCGAGGACACCGACACCGCCGAGTCCTTCGAACTGCCCGGCGCCGACCTGTCCGGCGAAGAACTCACCGTCCGCGTCCTCTTCAAGCAGTCGCTAATTCACCTGCACCAGTTGCTTCCTCGTCCATCACCGCAGCCGCCTCGCCGACGCTGCGCAGCGGATCTGCCGGGACTGCGCCTGAGAACGTCGACCAAACGGAGTGCCTCGCAACTCCGGGAGCCCGGCTTCCCGGATTCGGTCGTCACTTGTCGTCGCTGAGTAACCTCCGCGTCGCCCGTGGGCGCCCGGCCGAGGCGTTGCGGGACTCAATCCCTGGCGGGTGGCCCGTGGCACGGACGAAAAGGTCAGGGCTCAGGTCGGTCGGCCGGAACCTGCGGATAGACCACGACGCCGTTCTCCTTCACCCACGCCTCATCACCACCGTCGGCATGCTCGACGAGCAGCTCCACCGTCGGGATCTCCGCAGACAGTGGATGATCGAACGCAGCCCGCGCGTTCCGCGCGCACACCGTCACTCCGGAGCTGTCCGTGTAGAGGGCGTCGATGACGAACCCCGGCGTGAACCGGCCACCCAGACCGTCCCCGCCACGCAGCGCTTCCTGCCGGCCCCGCCACCACCGGGTCAACGCGCGGGCCCGGGTGATGTGCCCGGGTGCTTCGACATCGAGGATCGTGAACTTCTCATAATCCGCGTAGGCAAGATCTGTCAGGAGCCGTGGGCCGAGGCCGGGCCAGCTGAACGTGCCCTCGAGGACCAGGTTCTCCCCGCGGGACAGACAGATCTCGGTGATGGTGTCGAGGAGTGTCGTCGACTCGGTGTGCACCAGGGTGGCGAGTTCGCGGGGCATCAGCCTGAACCATCCCGAGTCTGATGCACACAGTGTTATTTGTGTGCGATCGGTTGATCGGCACGGTGTGTAGCGTAGTACTTGGCTTCGTACTCGGTGGGCGGGATCCGCCCGAGTCGGTGCATCAGCCGGGCGGTGTTGTACCAGTGCACCCAGGCCGAGGTGGCCTCCTCGACGTCGCCGACGGTGCGCAGCGGCCCCTTGCGGAACAGGGAGTCGTCGGCGATGCATTCGGCCTTGTAGAGCCCGACCGTCGTCTCGGCGAGGGCGTTGTCGTAGGCGTCGGCCACCGACCCGATTGACGGCCGAATCCCCTGCAGGAACAGGGTTTCCCCGAAGCGTAGCGCCGTATATTGGGCGGGCTCAACCGGTCGATGCAACACCTCGATCACGGAGGTGT
>NZ_JARJBD010000244.1:0-2462 GCF_029269925.1 Rhodococcus sp. T2V | reverse complement strand
CAGGTGCCGGGATGTCGGCACACCTATAGACGGCGGCCGGCCCGGAAGGACGCACCCGAAGCTGATGTCGGCCTCTCGAGGTCGGCGGCGAAGACGGCCCGATCAACCGATGGTGGCTCGGACATCATGTGCCCCAGATGGTTCGAGAGGGCGTACTTCCACCACCACCACCACCGGCGCCGCGAACCCGCGTCCCGGACAGCTGGTGCGTCCAATTCGCGGCTGGTTCGTCTGAGGAGATAACTCTCACTCACATCGGGTGGGGGAACGCCCTTCTTCGAGAGGAATCCTGGCGATGACCACCCACCTGCTCTTTCCCACCGGAACCGGCCACGCGGCCGGCGGCCACGGCGGGGGCGTGAAATGACCGCCCCCGCCGTCCTCGTCGACGACCTGCACGTCGCCTACAACAAAACCTGGGCCCTCGACGGCGTCGACCTGGAAGCTGCCGCCGGGACCACCCTCGGGGTCCTCGGCCACAACGGTGCCGGCAAGACCACCCTGATCCGCACACTCACCACCCTGGTGCGCCCGACCGTCGGCCGCGTGCAGATCGAGGGCCTCGACGTCATCGCCGGCGCCGACCGGGTGCGCCGCCGGATCGGGGTGACCGGCCAATACGCCGGACTCGACGAATTCCTCACCGCCCGAGAGAATCTGGAGCTGATCGGCCGCCTGACCGGGCTGCGCCGCACCGCCGCCCGTGCCCGGGCCGACGCGCTGATCGAGCGGCTCGGGCTGCAGGAATACGCGACCCGCCGGGTCGGGGAACTCTCCGGCGGCTCACGCCGCCGAATCGATCTGGCCGCCAGCCTCGTCGGTAACCCGTCGGTGCTGTTCCTGGACGAGCCGACCACCGGCCTGGACCCGATCGCCCGCGCCGGACTGTGGGACGTCGTGGACGAGCTCACCACTGCGGGCACCACCGTCGTGCTCACCACCCAGTACCTGGAGGAGGCCGACCGGCTCGCCGACCACATCGTCGTCCTGGCCCGGGGCAGGGTCGCCGCCCGCGGTACCCCCGCCGAGCTGAAACGGATCGTCGGCGGCAAGGTCCTGACCGCCACCATCCCCAGCCACCAACTGGGGACTCTGCCGTTCGTCCCGGACACCGACCGGGTCGACGGCGACCGGGTGCGGGTGTCGGTCACCGTCGACGACGCCCCCGCCGCGACCGCCCTGGTCGCGGACCTGCACCGCCGCGGCATCGAGGTCACCGACCTGGATGTGGCCTCCCCGAGCCTCGACGACGTCTTCACCCACCTCGCCCACACGGGAGCCCACAAATGACCACCATCCGCACCACCACAGTTACCGCCTCCTCGGCCTTGGACCAGCTCGCCGCCCTGACCGTCCGGAACCTGCGCACCAGCGCCCGCGTCCCGCAGCTGCTGATGTTCTCGCTGACCATGCCGATGGCGATGCTGGTGCTGTTCAGCCAGGTGTTCCGCAGCGTCGCCGCCGGACCCGGCTTCCCGGCCGGGGTCAGCTACATCGTCTTCCTCACCCCGGCGATGCTCGCCGTCTCCACGGTGATGGCCGGCACCAACGCCGGAGTGTCCGCCGCGATCGATCACACCAACGGCCTGCACGACCGCTTCGCGGCCCTGCCGATGCGCGCAGGCCTCCCCGGTATCGCTCGCACCATCAACGAGGCCGTGTTCACCCTCGCCCGGGCTGCGCTGCTCGGGATCGCCGCCGCGGCTTTGGGTTTCGAGTTCCATGGCAGCGCCGTCGATGCCGTGTCCGCGGTCGTGGTGCTGGTGGTGTTGGCCGGTGCGATGAGCGCGTTGTTCGGACTGATCGGGGATCGGCTGCGGCGCCCGGACGTGGTCCAGTTCGCCGGGATGATGGTGATGATGCCGCTGATGTTCGTCTCGAGTGCGTTCGCGCCGATCGAGACAATGCCCGGCTGGATGCAGGCTATGGCCACGGTGAATCCGGTCGCGCACGCCACCGACGCCCTGCGCGGGCACGTCCTCGGCACCGCCACCGCCGGTGACACCGCCGCCGCGCTGGTCGCGGCGGTCGGGTTGTGGGCGGCGGTGACCGCCGTCCCGGTCCTCACCCGCCTGGTCCGGTCGGCCCGAGGCCGCTGACCAACGACGAACCTGCCCTGTCCCTCTCGAGTAAGGAGAGGGACAGGGCAGGCTTTGCGTGCGGCGCCTACCCGGAGCCGGGCACTCTTCTGGCCCCTACCCGCAGAGGGGGCAGAGGCTCGGAGAGCGCTGTGGTCAGCGGATACGCCCGATCCGGGCGTCGACGGCGCTCATGCGGCGGCGTCGAGCAGATGCAGCTCCTCCGCCACGATCAGATCGACCTCTTCACTGGTCAGGCCGGAAAACAAATGGGTGGTCAGCATCGCTCTCACCTCCTCACCGCGCTTCTACTGGTACGTCGAATCGGGGAACCCGTCATCGACATCGACACCCATACAGACGAGGCACACCGGATTCGGACGC
>NZ_JARJBD010000243.1:0-2475 GCF_029269925.1 Rhodococcus sp. T2V | reverse complement strand
CACCACACGAATCACCTCACGCGGTGACAACTTCGGTTACCCCGTGCAATCGGTCCCGTGATTCCGATGCCAATCGGCGTATCTGGTCCAGGTCGACCCCGACCAGCAGGCCGTCACGTTTCACGATGCGACCACCGACGAAGACGGTGTCGACATTGCTCACGTCGCATGCGCTGACCGTGGCGGCCACGGGATCCCGGCCGGGCAGTACATTCAACCTGTCCGTTCGGAGTAGGACGATATCGGCCAACTTTCCGGGCTCGAGGGTCCCAGTCCGATCGTCCTGCCACGCGGCCTTTGCTGCGTCAACCGTGGTCATTTCGAGAACATCGCGGACACCGATGGACACGGTGCCGAGTGCTTCGCCACGAAGTAGCGCTTTGACGTGGTCATCGCCTCGTTGGAGAGCAAGCGCGGCCCGCATCGGCGAGAACAGATCGCCGCCGACGTTGGTGCACACGTCCACAGAGATTCCAGCCGGGATTCCGTGGTTGCGAAGCCGGGAAACCACGGTCGGGCCGTGGCCCATGTTTGCTTCGACCTCCGGCGACGTCGACGCCCGTCCGCCGGTATCGGCGATTCGGCGCAACTCGTCGTCGGAAAGCATGTTGCAGTGGACGTATAGGACATCGTCGCCCAGCAGTGACTCCGCGTCGAGCTTATGGATCGTTCCCTGGGCCCCGCGCAGGCCTCCACCTACATGGACGGTGATCGTCATGCCTAGCTCACGCGCGAGATGCCAGTCATCGATCGTGGCATCCATTGAGCTGAATTCCGGCCCACGTAACGCTAAGCCGATCGTCAGCCGGTCGACGTGTTCGGCAGGAACACTTGCTCGTAGTCGCTCGGCGTCACGTGTATGACGCGAGTTGTCCCGAACGCGGGCCTGTTCGTTCGTGCCACCGTACGCAAGAAGTGCTCGCGAGCCCGCCTCGATGTGCGCGGCGAGAGCGGCATCCGCATGATCCGGTGCCGACAGATTGTGCGCGAAGTCGACCACCGTCGTAACGCCAGCGTCCAAAGCTTCCAGAGCACCGACAAGGGTGCCGGCGTAAATGTCTTCGGCTGTGAATCGTGGTCCGAACTTACTCCGCAAAGTTGTGAAATATTCGGTGAGCGACCAATCGCATGCGACGTGACGCAACGACGACTGCCACAAGTGACGGTGGGTGTCGATGAACCCAGGCAACACGATGAAGTCGTCGGCATCGATGACCATCGCGCCAGGCTCGTCGATGTTCTCTTCGATCCGCGCGATCCGGTCGCCCTTGATCAGAAGATCGGCGCGTCGGTGTGCAGCGCCTGTCATTGGCACTATGCACCCGTTACGGATCAGTATGCGATTTTCGGATTCCGCGTCGTGGGTCGAGTCAGGTGACGGGTGCGCGTCGCTCGGGCTGCTGCCGGTCATCGTTGTCCTTTCGTTCCGAGGAGGATCTCGACAGCGACCTCAGCGGTGAGCCGGTCCTGCTGAGCGTCGAGGTCGAGGCCAGTGATTGCCTGTATCCGGCGAATCCGGTAGCTCACGGTGTTGGGGTGTACGTGGAGGCGCTGTGCAGCGCTCGCCAGGCTTTTGTTCTCGGCGAAATACACGGAGAGAGTCTCCAGGTAGTCCATGCTCTTGGCTTTATCTTCTTCGACGAGGCGCCCGAGCACCTCCATTCCGAACGAGCGGAGCTCTGCTGCGTCGGGGTAGCGCGCCAGCAGTCGGTGGATACCCAACGCTGAGAACAAGCTGACGTTGTCAGCGCCTCCCATTCGCTCGCTCGCGATCAGCGCACTTCGCGCTTCCGAGTACGAACGTGGGATGTCGGACACCGAGAGGTAGGCATTGCCTACGCCGGCTCGACTGACCGTGTCGCCTCGTGAGCGCAGCCGCTCCAAGCACATCGTGGCCACTCGGTGTGCGCGGTCCACTGCACCGGCCGGCGCACCATCGGTGCTGGGAACGATGGCGACGGCGCCGTCGGCCCGAACGGATACTAGGGCATCTGGAGCCAGTCTGTTCAGTAGTGCCCCGACGCTGGCGTGACCGGACGCAGGCTCGGCTCGCGGCAGATCGAGGACGAGCACCGCGTGTTCGACGTTCTCGTCGTAGCCGAGGTGCCTGGCCCACTGTGCGGTGTCGTCGCCGCTGCGGGCGCGCTCCGCCAAGAGTCCCTCGACCAGTTCGCTACGTGCCAGGCGCGCGGCCGCCTCGACTACGTACTCGCGGCCCATCAGAATTCCGCAGACCATGGCGGCGTGTTCGATGGCGAGGACCATGAGATCCTCGTCGATCGCGTCGGGGGCACTGTCCACAGTCAACAAGAACCCGCAAATCTCGTCGTTGACCGACACAGGCGCCACAAGGGTCGTCAGACCCTGCCACTGATTCGGCACCGTCAACGCACGGCGAGTGTCCGAAGCTGCCGCCAGAACCGCTTGCAGTTCACTGGGACCGGTCCGGGCACGCACAACAGCGATAGCGTTACC
>NZ_JARJBD010000242.1:0-2553 GCF_029269925.1 Rhodococcus sp. T2V | reverse complement strand
TGAGTGTGCCAATCTGAAGTGGCCCCACCTGGAGCCGTAGTGCTGGCTTGAAGTGGCCCCACCCTCGACCTACCAGACCCTACCGTTCGTGTCGTCTGCCAAGGCGATCACGAGAGGGCGAGGGGTTGAAGGAGAGATCGAGAGTGGAGCAGTTCGAACGTATCCGACGCGATGCCCGGGATGAAGGGATGTCGATCCGGGCGCTCGCCGACAAGCACCGGGTGCACCGGCGCACGGTGCGTCAGGCGCTCGCCGACGCGACGCCGCCGACGCGGAAGACCCCGGTGCGTGAGGCGCCGGTGCTGGGCCGGTACGAGGCCACGATCCGGCGCTGGCTGGTCGAGGACCTGGACGCACCGAGGAAGCAGCGACATACCGCGCGCCGGGTCTGGCAGCGGCTGATCGACGAGGAGGGAGCCAGCGTGGCCGAGTCCAGTGTCCGGGCCCTGGTGGCCCGGTTGCGCACCGAGATCAGTCCCGGGCAGTCGGTGATGGTGCCGCAGACCCATCCGCCGGCCCAGGAGGCCGAGGTCGACTTCGGGGAGTTCACCGCGGTGATCGCCGGGATGGTGATGAAGCTGTTCATGTTCTGCCTGCGGCTGTCGCACTCGGGCAAGTCGGTCCACGTCGCCTATGCCAACCAGTCCCAGGAATCGTTCCTGGACGGCCACGTCCGGGCGTTCGAGGCGCTCGGCGGGGTGCCGGTCGGGATGATCCGCTACGACAACCTCAAGCCCGCGGTGATCCGGGTCGCCCTCGGCCGGGAACGGTTCGAGCATCCCCGGTTCATCGCGCTGCGCTCGCACTACGGCTACGACTCGTTCTTCTGCGCTCCCGGAATCGAGGGGGCGCACGAAAAGGGTGGGGTCGAGGGCGAGATCGGCCGGTTCCGCCGCCGGCACCTGACCCCGGTCCCGCACGTGGGAT
This sequence comes from Rhodococcus sp. T2V, assembly GCF_029269925.1. Classification (NCBI taxonomy): domain Bacteria; kingdom Bacillati; phylum Actinomycetota; class Actinomycetes; order Mycobacteriales; family Nocardiaceae; genus Rhodococcus; species Rhodococcus sp. T2V. The sequence continues at coordinate 1,626 of NZ_JARJBD010000242.1, read as the reverse complement.
CGCTGGCGGCGCTCAACGAGGCGCTGGCCGCCGCGGACGCGCGCGACGACGCCCGCCGGATCGGGGCCCGCGCCGAGACCGTGGGCGTGGCCGCGGAACGGGAGATGCCGCTGCTGCGGCCACTGCCGGACGAGCGTTTCGACGTCTCCGCCGCACTGTCGTGCCGGGTCGATGCCAAGGCAAGGGTGTGTGTTCGGCAGTCCTACTACTCGGTGCCGGCCCGGTTCGCCGGCCGCCGGCTCGAGGTTCGCCTGGGCGCCACCACCATCCGAATCCTGGCCCCGGGCAGCACCGGACACGTGGTCGCGACCCACACCCGCTCTCTGCACAAGGGCACCGAGGACCTGGTGTTGGACCACTACCTGGAGGTCCTCACCCGCAAACCGGGGGCCCTGGCCGGGGCGACCGCGCTGGCCTCCGCCCGCGCCAGCGGTGCGTTCACCGCCGTCCATCAACGCTTCTGGGAGGCCGCTCGCGCACAACTCGGGGACGCGTCCGGAACCCGGTCCCTGGTCGGGGTGCTGCTGCTGCACCGCACCCTGCCCGCCGACGCCGTCACCGCCGGCATGCGCGCCTCGATCGGGATCGGCAACTTCGATCCCGACCTGGTCGCGGTCGAGGCCCGACGCTCGATGTTCACCCACACCGTCCCGACACCGGTTCCCTTGCCCGACAACGCCATCCACGAGCGCTCCGCCCCCTCGCTGGCCGGCTACGACCAACTCCTGAACGGAGCAACCGCATGAGCGCCACACCCACGGCAGTGACCGCGCTGACCGATCACGCCGCCGAGGCCGCCATCCACGCCGCCTGCCGGGCCCTGGCCCTGCCGACCGTGCGGGCCCAAGCCCTCCCGATCGCCGAGGCCGCGGTCAAACAACGCCTGTCCCACAAGGCGTTCCTCGCCGAAATCCTCACCGCCGAATGCGACGAACGTGACGCCCGCCGCCGAATCCGTCGGGTCAACGAAGCCAAGTTCCCACGCACCAAGAGACTCACCGACTTCGACGCCTCCCGGCTGCCGGACCTCCCCCCGGCCACCCTCGCTCATCTGGCCGGAGGCGGCTGGATCGACGCCGGCGAACCCCTCGTCCTGCTCGGCGACTCCGGCACCGGAAAGACGCACCTGCTCATCGCACTGGGCACCGCCGCCGCCGAACAAGGCCGCCGAGTCCGCTACGTCACCACCGCGGCCCTGGTCAACGAGCTGGTCGAGGCCGCCGACGACAAACACCTCTCCCGAGTCGTGGGCCGCTACGCACGCCTGGACCTGCTCTGCCTCGACGAGGTCGGCTACGTCACCCTCGACCCCCGCGGCGCCGAACTGCTGTTCCAGATCATCACCGCCCGCGAGGAACGCGCCTCCATCGCCTGCGCCTCCAACGCGCCCTTCAGCGAGTGGGGAGCCACCTTCACCGACCCACGCCTGGCCGCCGCCGTCGTGGACCGACTGACTTTCAACGCCCACATCATCCAGACCGGAACCACCTCCTACCGCCTGAGCACCAGCCGAAAGAAGGGAGCCAACACCTGACCCCACCGGCCCACCGCCGGTGACCGAACACCAGCAGGGGTGGGGCCAAATCAGAGCAGCACAGTGGGGCCAAATGGGGTTGTCATTCTCAC
>NZ_JARJBD010000241.1:0-2611 GCF_029269925.1 Rhodococcus sp. T2V | reverse complement strand
CATTCCGCTGGCATCGACATGCTCGTCGTGCTCCGGACGTCCTTCCGTCGTGCTGGTGGTCCGGCCCTCGTAGGGCGGTATCGCCGGCTCCGCATCACCCGGAGGCAGCGAGCCACCGGCGGGCGCAGGGTTGCTGCCCGGCTCCCCGGTGGAGGTGACTTCCTCCTGATCCAGGGACCCCTGCTCGCGGCCGGCCTGGCTTGTTCCGGCCTGGTCCGGGCCCGCGTCGCGGGAGCCCTTCGGGCCGCGTTCGGACTGTGGTTCCTCCTGCAACTGCTTGCCTGGTTCGGTACTCATGATCACTCCTTCCCGACGCACCAGAGACGCCGGATTCCTGCTTCGGTTGTGGTGGACATCTGGTGTAGCTGTGCCCTGGGACGCGAATGCGAAACCGGGTCTCTCGATCGCGCCGGCAGGGTGTGGCTTCGCGCCCGTTCTGATTTGTTGTGCGAACGTCTGGGCACTCCGAGAACAGCGGACCGTACAGCAACGATGCGGCGCCGATCCCACGGATTTTTCAGCGAGGAGCCGCGCCGTGTCGAAGAAGAACCCTGTCCTTCCCGGGGCGCCCGGGGCGGGCACTCCGACGGTCGCCGAGCCCACCGAGCCCACCGAGCCGTTGCCGTCCAAGCCCGATCAGCGGGCTCCGGTGCTGAGCACCGCGACCGGGCAACCCGTCGAAGGCCCGGACACCGCCCGCGGCCAGCGCGGTGAGCGCCTCACCACGGCGCAGGGCGCGATGCTGTACGACACCGACCACTCCCTCAAGGCCGGCGAGCGAGGACCGACCCTGCTCCAGGACCACCACCTCCGAGAGAAGATCACGCACTTCGATCACGAGCGAATCCCGGAGCGGGTGGTGCACGCACGCGGCGCCGCCGCCCACGGGGTGTTCCGCGGATACGGTTCCGCCGACCCGATCAGCAAGGCCGCGTTCCTCGGCAAGGACGTCCAGACGCCGGTCTTCGTCCGCTTCTCCACCGTCCTCGGCTCCCGGGGGTCCGCGGACGCCGTCCGCGACACCCGGGGATTCGCGACCAAGTTCTACACCGAAGAGGGCACCTTCGACCTGGTCGGGAACAACATTCCGGTGTTCTTCATCCAGGACGGCATCAAGTTCCCCGACATCGTCCATGCCGCCAAACCGCACCCCGATCGCGAGATCCCGCAGGCGCAGAGCGCGCACGACACGTTCTGGGACTTCGTGTCCCTGCACACCGAAGCCACCGCGCACACATTATGGAACATGTCCGACCGCGGCATCCCCCGCTCGTACCGGATGATGGAAGGCTTCGGCGTCCACACCTTTCGGATGGTGAACGCGGCGGGCGAGAGTTCGCTCGTGAAGTTCCACTGGAAGCCGAAACTCGGGGTGCACTCCCTGGTGTGGGAAGAAGCGCAGATCGTCAACGGCATGGACCCCGACTACCATCGCCGCGACCTCGCCGACGCGATCGAATCCGGCGCATACCCGGAATGGGAACTGGGCATCCAGGCTTTCCCCGACACCCCGGACCAAACGTTCGAGGGCATCGACCTGCTCGACCCGACCAAGATCGTGCCCCAGGAACTGGCCCCCGTGCAACCGATCGGGCTGATGACGCTCGACGCGAATCCGACGAACTTCTTCGCCGAGACCGAGCAGGTGGCCTTCCATCCCGGGCACCTCGTCCCCGGGATCGACGTCACCGACGACCCGTTACTACAGGCGCGGCTGTTCTCCTACCTCGACACCCAGATCAGCCGGCTCGGTGGACCCAACTTCGGGCAGATCCCGATCAACCGGCCCCACGCCGAGGTCAACGACATGCTCCGCGACGGCATGCACCAGGCCGGGGTCCATCCCGGCGTCGCGCCGTATCGGCCCAATTCCCTCGACGCCGGGTGCCCGTTCCTCGCCGGCGCCGACACGGCGTTCGTCGAGGTGCCGGTGCCGATGCCGGAGTCGACGAAACTCCGCGCCGCCCCCGCCAGCTTCGACGACCACTTCTCCCAGGCCCGGTTGTTCTACGCCAGCCTCAGCCCGGTCGAGCAGGCCCACGTCGCGCAGGCCTACACCTTCGAACTGGGCAAGTGCTACGAGCCGGCGATCAAGAAGCGTGCCCTCGGCGTGCTCGCGAACGTCGACCCCGGCCTGTGCGTGACGGTCGCCGACGGGCTCGGCCTGCCGGCACCGGAGCCGACCGTCGCCTACGACGTCGCGCCGACGCCCAGCCCGGCCCTGTCGCAGGTCGGTGACCAGTGGCCGCTGGACGGCCGGATCATCGGCATCGTCGCCGACGACGAGTCGGACCTGTCCGAGGTCGCCGACGCGGTCGAGAAGATCGACAAGGACGGCATGGTGCCGCTCGTCATCGGACCCCACGGCGGCGAATTGGGATCGGGCAAGGGCGCCGTGCCGGTGTCCCGGACGTTCCTCACCATGCGGTCGGTGGAATTCGACGCCATCCTCATCGCGGCACCGGCGTCGGACCCGCGGGTCCAGGTGTTGCTCACCGAGGCGTTCCGGCACTGCAAGGCGATCGGGGCATGGACCGCCGGTCGCGGCCTCCTCGCCACGGCCGCAATCCCGGCCGATGCTCCCGGCATCGTGATCGCCGACGACGCGTCC
>NZ_JARJBD010000240.1:0-2632 GCF_029269925.1 Rhodococcus sp. T2V | reverse complement strand
CGACTAAACGAAGCGGATTCCGCAAGGGCGGCTTGACAAATAGAGAGGCACCCCATGATCGGGCGTGCTGAGTCGAGGGTAACCCGAACCGGCGGGGGTGCGGATCAGGTTGCGCCGGCGGTGCGATGTCCGGGTCTTTTGCGGGGCCGGTAGGACGGTCCGTCCATCAGGGTTTGGTGGCTGGTGTTGATGAGCCGGTCGAGGAGGGACTCGGCGACGACCGGGTTCGGGAACAGCGGATACCAGTCCTTCGGGGCGCGGTTGCTCGTCAGGATCAGCGGTTTTCCGGCGATCGCCCGGTCCGAGACCAGATCGTAGAGGTCGTCGGACTGGGTGGTGGTGTGCTCGCGCATCGCGAAGTCGTCGATGATCAACACCAGCGGCCGGGTGTATTCCCGCATCCGCTGACCGATGGTGCGATCAGCGTGACCGCCGGCCAGATCGGCGAGCATGCGGGAGCACTTGACGAACCGCACGTCCCCGCCACGGCGGGCGACATGATGCCCAAGTGCTTGTGCCACATGAGTTTTGCCGACACCAACGGGTCCGTAGAGGATCACCGACTCGCCGGCGTCGAGCCAGCGCAGCGCGGCCAGATCCCGCAGCATCGCCGCCGGGAGTTTCGGGTTCGCGGTGAAATCGAAGTCCTCGAAGGTGGCCTGTTGCTCGAACCTGGCCCGGCGCAGCCGGCGGGCCAGCGCCGCCGTTTCCCGGCGGGCGATCTCGTCCTCACACAGCACTTGCAGGAACTCGAGGTGTCCGAGCTGTCCGTCCCGGGTCTGGGCGAGCCGGGCATCGAGGGTGTCGAGCATCCCGGTCAGCTTCAATGTCTTCAGCGCAGCCCGCAGGCTGGGGTCGTGAATGGTCATGACGATTCCTAAGGGTGAAAGTAGTTGGTGTGCATCAGGTGTCAGTGGCAGCGTTCGACACTTCAGGCGGTGCGTTCGGCGTCGAAGGCGTCCGGTCCGCGCAGGAACGCCGGCGCCGGCGCGGCGGCCGGGGCGGGCTGTCCGTCGTGTTCGGTGCCGGCGGCGAGGATGCCCTTGACGGTGCGGTAGCTGGGGTCCCCGACCTCGAGGGCGCGGGCGCAGGCCGCGTCCAGGCGGGCGTCGTCGTAGCGGTCCCGCAGCCGGATGATGCCCTGGATCGCCCGCAGCCGGTGCAGCGCGTTGACCTGGGACAACTCGGCGACCACGGCGACCGCGCCGGGACCGATCTGCTCGGCCTGCGCCCGGCACCAGGACACCGTCTGCAGTGTGTAGGCGATCTTGTGCGGCGGGTAGTGCTCGGGGTTCGTCGACCGCCCCGACAGGTGCAGCACGTGGGTGGCGACCACCTGCTCGGTGTGGAAGATCTGCACCACATCCCCGCTGGTGCGCACCAGCACCTGCTGACCGATCAACCGCCAGGGCACCGAGTACAGGGCCTTGCCGGCCTTGACGTGGCAGTCCGGGGCGACCTTGCCGATCTGGTAGCGGACCGGTTCGAATGGTCTGGGTGGAAGTGTTGTGAGAGTGCGCTTTTCGATGGCCTCGAACACCGCAGCGGGTTGTGCTCCGTCGAGGCCGCGGTGGTTGTGGCGACCGTAGACGTCGGTGCACCAGGTCAGGGCGGCGTCCTGCATCTGCGCCAGTGAGATGAACTCCCGGCCCTTGAAGAACGAGTCGCGGATATACGGCATCGGCCGCTCGATCCGCGGTTTGTCCTTCGGTTTCCCGGCGCGAGCCGGGTCGATCAACAGCCCGTAGAACGCGGCGAGTTCGGCATAGGCGCGGTTGATCTTCGGGTCGTACAGGTCCGGCCGGTCCACCCCGGTTTTGAGGTTGTCGCACACCATCCGGGCCGGCGTGCCGCCGAAGAACTCGAACGCGGCCACGTGCGAGGCGCACCACGAGGTCTGGTCCATCCGCAGCACCGGCTGCACGAACAGCATCCGCGAGCAGGTCAGGATCATCGCGAATGCCCAGACCGCCACCCGTCGGTCGGTGGCCGGGTTGCGCCACATGCCGAGCTTGCCGTAGTCGACCTGGGCCTCGTCGCCGGGCGGGACCGCACCCCGGGGCACCGTCACCTTCGACTCCGCCACCTGATCGGCGAATTGCGCTGCCACATAACGACGTACCGTCGACTCGGACACCGCAACAGCGTGGTCGTCACGCAGGCGTTGCGCGATCGTCGCGACCGTCACCGACGCCTTCAACTGTGCGTCGATCCAGTCGTGGTGCGTGGCGATCGCCGGCCACGTCACCGCCCGCGCCGCCGGGTCTCCGACCTCCGGAAACCATTCCGAGATCAGCTCCCGCCAGAGCCCCTCATCGAACTTGCCGCCCTCGCCGGGCGCCAGCCCGGCCGCCAACGCCGGTGCCAGGTATTTCCGGATGGTCTTGCGGTCGATCCCCAGGGCCGTCGAGATCTGCACCTGGGACCGGCCGGCATGCCAGTGCCGGAACAACTCCATCAGATCGGTCATCGTCCACGTTCTCCTTGCCACCGTCAGGCCCCTTCCCGGGCCCGTTGTCGGTGGCCCAGTCAGGAGCGAACCTGCAGCAGCGCCGGAACCCCGGCCGACACGCCCCGAGGGTGGGGTGCCTCTCTATTTGTCAAGCCGCCCTTGCGGAATCCGCTTCGTTTA